>JAYRMX010000119.1:0-19092 GCA_041912475.1 Myxococcota bacterium | reverse complement strand
GGCCCTCGTCTTCTCGCAGTGGACGAGCCTGCTCGACCTCGCCGAGCCCGAGCTCGCGCGCGCCGGGATCGGCTTTCTTCGCCTCGACGGCGCGACGCGCGACCGCGCCGCAGTGGTCGCCGGCTTTCAGCGCCCCGCCGGCCCGCCCGTCCTGCTCATCTCGCTGCGCGCGGGGGGCGTGGGGCTCAACCTCACGGCGGCGGACCACGTCTTCCTGCTCGACCCGTGGTGGAACCCGGCGGTCGAGGACCAGGCCGCCGACCGCGCGCACCGCATCGGACAGGACCGCCCCGTGATCGTACACCGACTCGTGTCGGAGGAGACCGTCGAAGAGCGCATCCTCGCCCTGCAGGAGCGAAAGCGCGACCTCGCACGCGCGGCGCTCGGCGAGGCCGGCGCGGCGGCGTCGATCACGCGCGACGACCTTCTCGCGCTCCTCGCCGACTGACGCCGCGCTACTTCGAGAAGTCTCCGGCCTCGATCGTCGTCACGAGCTTCGGATCGAGCCGCTTGCGCAGCGCCTCGCTCACCTCGGCGGGCGCGAGCTTCTCGATGCGCGCGTCGAATCCGGCGTCCCAGTCGAGGGGTCGCCCCTCGTGGAGGCGCTGGACGAGCAGCCCTGCAACGTAGTCGTCGTCGGCGCGGCGTCCCTTGCGTTCGGAGAGCAGGCCCGACTTCGCATCGGCGACCTCCTTGGCGTCGAAGCCCTGGCCGATCGCGCGCCGGACCTCCTCGTCCACGGCGGTCGCCGCCTTCTTCGTGTTCTCGGGCGCCGACATCGCATAGGCGAGCCAGGTGCCGCGGCTCTCGAACGCCGACGCGTTCGTGCTCGATCCGACGGCGTAGCTGAGCCCCTCCTTCTGGCGGATCCGCGTCGCGAGCCGCGAGTTGAGGAAGCCGCCACCGAGCAGGTAGTCGGCCAGCACGAACGCCGGGTAGTCGGCGTCGTTCTGTCCCAGCGTGAGCGGCGCGCCGGCGAAGAACACCGCGCTCGCCTTGTCCGGCATCTCGAGAACGTCCTGCACCGTTTCGGTCCGCACCGGGCGCTCGGGGATGCGGACGTACTTCGTGCGACTCTTCCATTCGCCGAAGATCTCGGCGGCGAGCGGCCGCAGCGCCGCCGCGTCGAAGTCGCCGACCACCGAGAGCAGGCCGTCGCTCGCGCCGTAGAACGCCTCGTGGAAGGCGACGAGGTCGTCGCGCTTCACGCTCCGCAGCGACTCGATGTCCTCGTCGAAGGTGCCGACGTACGAGGGGTGTCCCTTCGGATACGGGCTGAGCTGCCTGCGCAGGCGGTTCAGGCCCGCGACCTTCGGGTCGCTGCGGTGCTGCTCGATGTCCGCGATCTCCTCCTTCACGAGCGTGTCGAGCTCGGCCTGCGGAAAAGCGGGGCTCTTCAGCACGTCGGCGACGAGGCGCAGCACGGGCGCGAGCGTGTCGCGGCGCGCCTTGATGCGGACCGTCACGGCCTGCGCGTCGCCCGAGACCTTCATTTCGGCGCGCAGCTCGGCGAGGCGGTCCTCGATCTGCTGGCGCGACAGGCTGGCGGTTCCGCGTGTCAGCATCTCGGCCGTGAGCGCGGCGACCGTCGCGCGGCCCGCGAGCGAGGTCTCGTCGCCCATTCGCAGGGTGAGCACCGCGGAGACCGCGCTGCCGCGCGTCTGCTTCGACAGCAGCGCGAGCTTCATGCCGCTCGCGAGCGTCTCGACCTGCGTTCGCGCCGCGATGTTCTGCGGCGTCGGATCGAAGGCCTCGCCCGCCGCGAGCGCCTCGCGCCCGCGGTAGCTCGACACGAGCGACTCGACGCTCGGCGGCGCCGTGATCTCGGCGCGGTCGGGGGCCTCGGTCGGGACGAAGAGGCCGAGGGTCCGGTTCGAGGTCTTGAGGTACTTGCGCGCGGCGCCGAGCACCTGCTCGGGCGTCACCTTCTCGACCGCGTCGCGGTACAGGAAGAGCAGGCGCCAGTCGCCGACGGCGATGAACTCGGAGAGCGCGACGCCGAGATCGTTGGGGTCGGTGAGGGTGATCTCGAGGTCTCGCAGGATCTGGTTGCGCGCGCGATCGACCTCCTCGCCCGTCGGGGCCGCGGCGGAAAGGCCCTCGATCGTCGCCGTGAGCACGCCCGCCACCCTGTCGAGGTCGTGGTCGCGGGGCACCTCGGCGAGAAACGCCATGCTCCCGGCTTCCTCGAGCGCCATGTCCCACGCCGCCACCGACGTCGCGAGGCCCGGCTCGACGAGCGCCTTGTACAGCCGGCCCGACGGCGTATCGCCGAGGACGCTCGAAAGGATCGCGATCGCGGGATAGTCGGGGTGTGTCGCGGCGGGAACGTGGTACACCGCGCCCGCCACCTGCACGTCGCCCACCCGCCGCAGCGTCACCGCACGCTCGCCGTCCTGCGTGGGCTCGGTGGTGTACGTCGCCTGGATCGTACGGGCGGGGCGAGGGATCGCGCCGAAGGTCTTCGCGACGAGAGCGAGCGTTTCGTCCGGGTCGAACTTTCCGGCGACGAGCAGCACGGCATTGTCGGGCTGGTAGTACGTGCGGTAGAAGGCCTGAAGGCGCTCGATCGGGACGTTCTCGATGTCGGATCGCGCGCCGATCGGCGTGTTCCCGTAGTTGTGCCAGAGGTACGCCGTGCTCATCATGCGTTCGAACAGCACGCTGCTCGGCTTGTTCTCGCCGAGCTCGAACTCGTTGCGGACGACGCTCATCTCGCTGTCGAGATCGCTCTTCGCGATGCGCGAGGCGACCATGCGGTCGGCCTCCATCCGCAGCGCCCACTCGAGCGTCTCCTTCGACGCCGGGAAGGTCTCGTAGTAGTTCGTGCGGTCGTAGTACGTCGTCCCGTTCATCGCCGAGAAGCGCTGCGCCATCTCGTCGGCGAGCTTCGGGTGCTGCTTCGAGCCCTTGAACATGAGGTGCTCGAGCAGGTGCGCCATGCCCGTCTCGCCGTAGTTCTCGTTCCGGGAGCCGACGAGGTAGGTGACGTTGACGGTCGTGGTCTGCTTCGACGGATCGGGAAAGAGCAGCACGCGCAGGCCGTTGCCGAGGCGGTACTCGGTGATGCCCTCGACGCTCGGCCCCTGCGTGACGCCGGGCGGCAGCGCGAGCGCAGGCAGGGCGGCGGCCAGCAGCAGGGCGGCGGCGAAGGCCGGTCGAAGCAGCGGTCGGAGCGTCACGGGTCCTCCTCGGGTGCGCGGACGGTAGCCTCTCCGCGCGCCTCTACCTCTGGCGTCGGCGACCCGCCGGGTATTCGAGGCCGAGGCGCCGGGCGCGCGCCGCGAAGCGCCGGACGGTCAGGTCGCGCACGCCTCGGAGGCGCGGCCGAGCCAGCGCTCGAGCGCGCGCGCCAGAACCTCGCGCTTCACGGGCTTCGCAACGTAGTCGTCCATGCCCGCCTCGAGGCAGCGCTCGCGGTCGCCCGGCATCGCATTCGCGGTGACGGCGATGATCGGCGTGTGCCGTCCTGCACCCTCCCGGCGCCGGATCTCGCGCGTCGCCTCGAAGCCGTCCATGCGCGGCATCTGGCAGTCCATCAGCACCGCGGCGTAGGGCGCTGCGGCGACGGCCTTCACGGCCTCGAGGCCGTTCTCGACCAGCTCGACCTCGAAGCCGAGCTTCTCGAGCAGGCGGCGGGCGAGCTTCTGGTTGACCGGGTTGTCCTCGGCGACGAGAACGCGCGGCGGCGGCGCGGCTCCTGCGTCGCCGGCGGCGCCGAGGTCGGGCGCGCAGGTGGCGGCGGCGGCCTCGCGCGCGGGCAGCGCCGCGAGGATGCAGTCGTGCAGATGCGACTGCCGAACCGGAAGCGTGAGCTGCGCGGCGAAGCCCGCCTCGCGCGCCCGCTCGACAGTGCGCCGAGAGATCGTGGTCGAGAGCAGGAAGGGGCGAAGCTGCGCGATCTCGGGCAGCGCGCGGATCCTGCCCGGCAGCGCGAAGGCGTGATCGGACGAGAGCGCCTCCGAGAGAAGCGCGAGGTCGAACGGGCGCGCCTCGCCGGCGGCGGTGCGGGCGCGCGTGAGGACGGCCTCCGCATCGCACACGCACTCGACCTCGACGCCGAGCCCTTCGAGCTGCTCGCGCAGCCGCGCGCGCTCGCGCTCGCGCGGCTCGGCGACGAGCGCCCGCAGCCCGCGCAGCTCGGCCGACGCGAGCGCGAGCGCGGGCGCCGCGTGCTTCACCTCGACGCGAACGGTGAAGCGGAAGCTCGACCCCTCGCCCGGCCGGCTCTCGAGGCCGATCTCACCGCCGAGCATCTCGACCACGCGCTTGCAGATGGCGAGGCCGAGCCCGGTGCCGCCGTAGCTGCGCGAGTTCGACTCGTCGGCCTGCGTGAAGGGCTGGAACAGGTGCGCGTGCAGCTCGGGCGGGATTCCGATCCCGGTGTCGGTGACGGCGAAGCGGATCCGCGCTCCCGGGCCGTCGCCGGCCGCGGCGCTCGCGGTGACGGTCACGCCGCCGCGCTGCGTGAACTTGATGGCGTTTCCGATCAGGTGATCGAGCACCTGCCGAAGCCGGCCCGGATCGCTCGAGACGTACGCCGGCACGTCGGCGTCGATTCGCGCCTCGAGCGAGAGGCCCTTCGCCTCCGCGGCGCGCCGCGCGCGCGAAATGCAGTCCTCGACCACGTCGCGAACGGCGAAGTCCGCGTGCTCGAGCAGCATCCGCCCTTCTTCGATGCGCGAAAAGTCGAGGATCGAGTCGACGATGCCGACGAGCTGGTCGCCCGCGCCCCGCAGCGTGACAGCGAGCTCGCGCTGCTCGGGGTCGAGCTCCGTCTCGAGCAGCAGCGCCGTCATCCCGATCACCGCGTTCATCGGCGTCCGGATCTCGTGGCTCATGTTGGTGAGGAACGCGGTCTTCGCGCGCGCGGCATCGAGCGCCTGGTCGCGTGCGAGCGAGAGCTCGTCGTTGAGCGCGGCGAGCGAGCGCGCCTGATCGGCGATGCGGTCGCGCGCCTGCTCGACCTCGGCCGTGAAGGCGCGCGCTGCCTCCTCGGCGCGCTTTCGCGCGTCGATGTCGGTGATGCTCCCGATCACGCGCAGCGGGCGGCCGTCCGCGTCACGGACCGTCATCGCGCGCGACTCGAACCAGCGCCAGCCGCCGTCGCGCCCGCGCAGCCGGTACTCGACGAAGTACAGCGTGCCGTGGTCGAGGTGCGCCTGCATCGCGGCAAAGGTCGGCGCCCGGTCGTCGGGATGGAGCCGCTCCTCGAACGTCGCGTAGACGGTCGTCGCCTCCTCCTCGAGGCCGACGAGCTCGCGGAAGCGGTCCGAGAACCGCAGCGTATCGGTCGCGACCTCCCACTCCATGTAGCCGTCCGAGATCGCCTGCACGACGAACTCGAGCCGCGTCTGGCTGCGCGCGAGCTCGGCGGCCAGCGCCCGCGCCCGCGGGCGCGCGCTCGCGTGCAGCGCGGCGCCGAGCCCGCGCAGGGCGAGGAGGGCGAGCTCGGGGGTCAGGTGGCCCCCTGCGGCGGCCGCCGCGCGCGGCCGCGGCCCGCTCTGGCCATCGGCAGGAGAGCCCCCGAAGTGGAGGGGTTCGTTCGGGTCGCCGGCTGGCATACCCTCCCGCGCGTGTCGGCTCCCGCCCCCGCACCTGCGCGCCCGCTGCTGCTGTCGTGGCTTCCCGGCCCCGCCGAGGGCTCGGCCCCCGACACCGTCCTCGACCGCTTCCTCGGCTGGGTCTCGGCGTCCGGGCTCGCGCCGTATCCGGCACAGGAAGAGGCCCTCCTCGAGCTGATGGCCGGCCGCCACGTGATCCTCTCGACGCCGACGGGGTCGGGCAAGTCGCTCGTCGCGACGGCGCTGCACTTCAAGGCGCTCGCCGAGGGCAAGCGCTCGTTCTACACCTGCCCGGTGAAGGCGCTCGCGAGCGAGAAGTTCTTCGCGCTGTGCCACGATTTCGGCGCGGTGAACGTCGGCATGCTGACGGGCGACGCGAGCATCAACTACGCCGCGCCGATCGTGTGCTGCACCGCCGAGGTGCTCGCCAACATGGCGCTCCGGCAGGGCGAGGCCCTCGATGCGCCGTACGTCGTGATGGACGAGTTCCACTACTACTCGGACCGCGAGCGCGGAATGGCCTGGCAGATCCCGCTGCTCGCGCTCCCGAACACGACGTTTCTCCTCATGTCGGCGACGCTCGGGCCGACGCTCGGGATCGAGGAGGAGCTCGAGCGCCGAACGGGCCGCGAGATCGCGCACGTCACGTCGCGCGAGCGGCCCGTCCCGCTCGACTTCGAATACCGCGAAGAGCTGCTGCACGAGGCGGTCGAGAAGCTGGTGAAGGAGGGCAAGTCGCCGGTCTACGTCGTGAGCTTCACGCAGCGCGAGTGCGCGGAGCTGGCGCAGGCCCTCACCAGCACGACCCTCACGAGCCGCGACGAGCGCCAGCGAATCTCCGAAGCGATCGGCGGCTTCCGCTTCGACAGCCCGTACGGAAGAGACGTGCAGCGCTTCGTCCGCGCCGGAATCGGCATCCATCATGCGGGCCTGCTCCCGAAGTACCGCCTGCTCGTCGAGCGCCTCTCGCAGCAGGGCCTGCTCCGCGTGATCTGCGGCACCGACACGCTCGGCGTCGGCGTGAACGTCCCGATCCGAAGCGTGCTCTTCTCGAAGCTGTGCAAGTTCGACGGTGAGAAGACGACGATCCTCTCGGTGCGCGACTTCAAGCAGATCGCGGGGCGGGCCGGGCGCAAGGGCTTCGACGACCGCGGTGCGGTGGTGTGCATCGCCCCCGAGCACGTCGTGCTGAACCGGCGCGCCGAGGCGAAGGCGGCCGATCCGCGGTCGGGGCGCAAGAAGGCGGTCAAGGTGAAGCCGCCGACGAAGGGCTTCCTGCCGTGGAACGAGGAGACCTTCGAGCGCCTCGTCGAGCGCGATCCCGAGCCGCTCGTCTCGCGCTTCCACGTGACGCACGGGATGCTCGTGAGCGTGCTGCAGCGCGAGCGCGAGGCCGACCGGCCCGGCGGCGGCTACCGCGCCGTGATCGAGCTCGTCTCGCGCTGCCACGAGGACGCGCGCGCCAAGCGGCGCCTGCGCCGCGAAGCCGCGATGGTCTTCCGCTCGCTGCGGCGCGCCGGCATCGTCGAGCTCGTCCGCGACGCGCGCACCGGACGGCGGCGCGTTCGCGTTCACGAGGACCTGCAGCGCGACTTCTCGCTGCACCAGACGCTCTCGCTCTACCTCGTCGACGCGGTCTCGGCGCTCGATCGCGAGGCGCCGACCTACGCGCTCGACGCCCTCAGCCTCGTCGAGGCGATCCTCGAGAACCCGCGTCCGATCCTGCTGCGGCAGGTCGACCGCGAGAAGGCCCGGCGCGTCGCCGAGCTGAAGGCGCAGGGCGTCCCGTACGAAGACCGCGTGCGCGAGCTCGAGGACGTCACGTGGCCAAAGCCGCTCGCCGAGTTCGTGTACGCGACCTTCGACCTCTTCGCCGAGAAGCACCCGTGGCTCGGATCCGAGAGCATCCGCCCGAAATCGATCGCGCGCGAGATGGCCGAGACCTTCCTCGGCTTCCACGACTACGTCCGGCAGCTCGGCCTCGAGCGCAGCGAAGGTCTCCTGCTGCGCTACCTCGGACAGGTCTACACGACGCTCGGGCAGTCGGTCCCCGAGGCACTGCGGACCGATGAGGTCGAGGAGATCCGCGCGTACCTTCGCGCGATGCTCGAGCAGGTCGACGCGAGCCTCGTCGAGGAGTGGGAGATGCTCGTCCACCCCGACCTCACGCCGCCGGCCGAGGGCTCTCCTGCCCTCCCCGTTCGCCGCGAGCGCGACGTCGCGGCCGATCCGCGCGTCTTCGCGGCGCGCGTGCGGCAGGAGTGTCATCGGCTCGTGCAGGCGCTCGCTGCGCGCGACTGGGACGAGGCCGCGCGCTGCGTCCGGCAGGATTCCGACGATCCGTGGGAGCCGCGGCGCTTCCACGACGCGCTCGCTCCGTTCTTCGCCGACTACGGCGAGATCGTGACGACGCCCGACGCGCGCCGCGCGGATCGCACCACGATCCTCGAGACCGGACGGCGCACCTGGGACGTGATGCAGACGCTGGTCGACCCGCAGGGCGACGAAGTGTGGTGCCTGTTCGGGCACGTCGACCTCGGCGAGGAGAGCGCGCCCGAAGGCCCCATCATTCGGATGCGGAGGATCGGGACGTGAGCGAGACGGTTCCGCCGCGCCCGCGCGCGATCGCGCTCGGCGTACAGCTCCCGGGCGTGTCCGACGACGAGCACGCCGCATCGCTCGCCGAGCTCTCGCGGCTCGCGAAGACGCTCGGCTACGACGTCACGGCGCGCGTCACGCAGAAGCGGGCGGCGCTCGCACCCGGCGCCGTCGTCGGCGAGGGCAAGCTCGAGGAGCTGGTTCGGCTCGCCGCGGACGCCGAGGCCGTCCTCGTCGACCACGAGATCACGCCGTCGCAGGCGCGCAACCTCGAGAAGGCGACCGGCAAAGAGGTCCTCGACCGAACGGCGGTGATCCTCGCGATCTTCCACCGCCATGCGCGGAGCCGCGAGGCGCGGCTGCAGGTCGAGCTCGCGCGCCTCGCGTATCTCGCGCCGCGGCTTCGCGAGAGCGGCGCCGGGCGAGACCGGCAGGGGGGAGGCATCGGGTCGAAGGGAGCGGGCGAATCGCACCTCGAGCTCGACCGCCGCAAGCTGCGCGACCGCATGGCCGAGCTGCGGCGCGAGCTCGCCGCGATCGAGCGCGAGGGCGGAACCCGGCGGCGGCGGCGCGGCGAGCACGCCACCGCCGCGCTCGTCGGCTACACGAACGCGGGAAAGTCGTCGCTCATGCGCGCGCTCACCGGGAGCCCCGTCCTCGTCGCCGACCAGCTCTTCGCGACGCTCGACACGACGGTGCGCGCGATCGAGCCGCCGACGCGGCCGCGCATCCTCGTCTCCGACACGGTCGGCTTCATCAAGAAGCTGCCGCACGACCTCGTGGCCTCCTTCCGATCGACGCTCGAGGAGGCGCGCGACGCCGACCTCCAGCTCCACGTGGTCGACGCGTCGGACCCGGCCTTCCGCGCGCAGCTCGCCGTGACGCGCGAGGTGCTGCGCGAGATCGGCGCCGACGGCGCTCCCGTCCTGCTCGTCCTCAACAAGCGCGACCGCCTCGATGCCGAGCGCGAGCAGGCGCTCGCGGCCGAGTTTCCCGACGCGATCCTCGTCTCGGCCAAGCAGCCGGGCGACGTCGCGCGCCTGCGCGAGCGCATCCTCGCCTTCTTCGAGCAGGACATGGAGGAGGCCGAGCTCCGGGTTCCGTACGCGCTCTCGAAGCTGCTGGCCGAGATCCACGCGAGCTGCCGCGTGCTCTCGGAGTCGCACGACGAGCACGGCACGCGGGTTCGGCTGCGCGCGAGGCCCGAGCAGATGGGGCGGCTGCGTGCGGCGCTCGCCACGGGGGGCGAGGCGGCCGAGCGCTGAGGCACGATTTCGGCGCTCGGCGCCCGGACGCTGCGCTAGGATCGTCTCGAATCAGAACGGAGCGATGGATGTCCGACGAGACCCGGCCCGAAGGCGCGAACGAGACGAGGCCCGCGGACGCGGCGCAGGACGCGGGCACGGCCGCCGCGAAGCGCTCGATGGGGCCCTTCGATCACCCGTGGTTCCTGCCGGGCCTGCTCTACGCCTTCGCCGTCTGGTTCGGCTACGACGGCTGGCTCAACCCGAACATCAAGTCGGTCACCTTCAATCGCGTGATGGCGCCGCTCTGGCTCGCCGGCGCGATCTACTACACGGTCCAGAACCTGCGCGACCAGCGCCGCCGCCGCGAGGCCGCGAAGCCGGACGCGCCCGCGCAGTAGGCGGGCGCGGGGCCGAGGGCCTCGTGCGAGCGCCGCGCGGGGACCGCCGGCCGGGCGCTGGCGCCGCGGCAGGACTCGAGCGGCCGACTACTCGCTCTCGAACGCGTAGCGGATCCGGAGCACGGTGAAGCGCGCACGGCCGGCCGGCCTCACGACGACGACCTCGTCGTCCTCCGCCTTGCGAAGCAGCGCGCGCGCCATCGGCGAGTCGATGCTGATGTAGCCGGCCGTCGCATCGGACTCGTCGGGGCCGACGATGCGGTACTCGACCACCTCGCCCTCTTCGCTCTCGAGCGTCACGAAGGCGCCGAAGAAGACCCTTCCCTCCTGCGCGGCGGAGGGTACGACGACCTGGAGCTCGTCGAGGCGCTTGCGCAGGAAGTGGACGCGGCGGTCGATTTCGCGCAGCCGCTTCTTGCCGTAGATGTACTCGGCGTTCTCGGAGCGGTCGCCCTGCGCCGCGGCCGCCGTCACTTCGCGCGTCACGCGCGGCCGCTCGACGCGCCAGAGCTGGTCGAGCTCGGCCTCGAGGCGGCGGCGGCCCTCGCGTGTGACGTACGGCGAGCGGCGCGGCGCGGCGGGATCCGGCGGGTTCGGCATCACCGCTCACTCTCGCTCGCGCGCCGCGCTCTCACAAGACACGGCGAGCCGCGCGATCGCCTCCGCACTCCGACCGGCCGGCGGCTGCGAGCGTGGCGTCGTCACCTCCACGCTGTGAGCGTTGCGAAGCGGCGGGCTCGGCATCACGGCGAGGTCGCGTGCGCGGCGTCACGAACCCGCAGCGAGGAGCGCCTCGGCGCGCGCGAGGTCCTCGGGCGTGTTGACGTTCACGAGCGCCGAGCCGCCGGGGTCGAGCGCGCGGAGGCGCTCGCCCTCGACCCACTCGACGCGCAGCGCGGCGAGAAGCCCCTGCAGCGCGAGCGGCCCGGCCGCGAGCCGCTCGCGGGCGAGCGCGAGCACGGCTGCTCTGCGGTAGACCGCGCACAGCGGCTGCGGCTTCGGTCCGGGCCGCGGCACGACGGCGTCGGCGCCGCTCGGCGCGGCGAGGCCGCGAAGGAGCGCTGCGGTGACGAGCGGAAGATCCGTCGCGACGACGAGCACGCGCTCGCCGCGCGCGGCGCCGAGCGCCGCAACGAGCCCGCGCAGCGCGCAGCGCGGGCCTTCGGGATCGGCGACCGCGCGGCCGGGCGTGCCCGGCGGCGCAGCGCCGCCGACGAGCAGCACCTCTTCGCACAGCGAGTCGAGGAGCCGCGCGAGGCGCGTCGCGAGCGGCGTGCCGCCGAGCTCGACCGCGGCCTTGTCGCGGCCCATGCGCGACGACGCGCCGCCGATCAGCACGGCGCCCGAGAGGCCGCCAATGCGGCCGGGAGACGATTCGGCCGCGCCCTCGGCAACCGCGCCTCGCGGCGGCCGGCCCCGCAGGCCCGCACCCATCTCGCGCTCGCTCAGTAGCCCGGCTCGCCGGACGCGAGGAAGCTCTCGTCGATCACCTGAACCGTCGCGGTGTCGCCCGCGCGCAGCTCGGTAGCCTCGGCCGGAAAGATGAGCAGGCCCTGCGCGAGCGTCATCGAGCGCAGCGCGCCCGAGCTCTGCGTTCCCGTGCTGCGCGCGAGCACTGCGCCGTCGCGGCGCTCGAGGACGACGCGCTCGAAGTGCATGCGCCCCGCCTTCTTGCGAAGCGGCGCCGCGAGCCGCACCTCGAGCGTCGGACGAAACAGGCGTGTGCTCCCGAGCTGGCGCAGCAGCACGGGCCGAACGAACTGCTCGAAGGTCACCATCGCCGAGACCGGATTTCCGGGAAGGCCGAAGACGAGCGGGCCCGTCTCGCCGAAGCGGCCGAAGACGAGCGGATGCCCGGGACGGATCTCGACGCCCCAGAACTCGAGCGTGCAGCCGAGCTTCTCGAGCACCGGGCGCACGTAGTCGCGGTCTCCCACCGAGACGCCCGCCGAGCTCAGCAGCACGTCGCAGCGAAGGCCGCGGCGCAGCACGGCCTCGAGCTCCTCGGGGGTGTCGCGCGCGATGCCGAGGTAGACGGGCTCGGCACCGACCTCGCGACACTGCGCCGCGAGCGAGTAGGAGTTCGACGAGACGATGCGGCCGCCGGCTCGGTCGCCGTCGATCTCGACCAGCTCGTCTCCGCCCGAGAGAATCGCGACCCGCGGCCGCTGATGGACGGCGACCTGGCTTCGGCCGAGCGAAGCGAGAACGCCGATCTGCGCCGCGCCGACGCGCGTTCCGGCCGCGAAGACGCAGTCGCCCGCGCGGATGTCCTCGCCGGCGGGCCGGACGTCCTCGCCCGCCGCAGCCGCCACGCGCACCCGCACGCGCGCACCCTCGCGCGACGTCTCCTCCTGACGCACGACGGCGTCGGCGCCGGGCGGAAGCGGCGCTCCCGTGAAGATGCGCGCCGCCTCGCCGGGGCCGATCGCTCCGGCCGGCGCCGCGCCCGCCGCCACCTCGAAGCGCACCTCGAGCTCGCGCGGGCTCTGCGCCGACGCGCCTTCGAGATCGGCCGCGCGCACCGCGTAGCCGTCCATCGCCGAGCAGTCCGCCGGCGGGAGCGTGACGCCCGAGAGCACCGCCTCGGCGAGCACGCGCCCCGCGGCGGCCTGGATCGCGACGCGCTCGGGCGGCATCGGCCGCGCCGCCGCGAGCACGGTTCGAAGAGCGTCGGTCGCCGAGAGCCCCCTGCGCATGCCGCTCACGGTAGCGGAAGCGGAGAGGTTCTCTCCGCTCGCCGCGCTGCGGGGTACTGCGGTGCCGGCCCGCTCGCCGGGCCGCCCGGCACCGGGATTTCACGCAACCGTGACAGCCCCGCCAGCCGCGGCGCCTAGACTCGCAGCCGTATGTCGCAACCCCTTCCTGCTCTTCTGGCGCGCTCGCTGCCCCCGCGGCTGCGCGTTCGCATCTTCAAGGACCCCGCCAGCGCGTGGACGCACTTCGCGGGCTTTCTCGCCGCGCTCGTCGCCGCGGCGGTGCTCGTTCAGCGCGCAGCGCACGACCGGCCGAAGGAGGCCGGCATGGCGATCTACGGCGGCGCGCTCGTCGCGCTCTTTCTCGCGTCGAGCCTCTATCACTTCTTCGACATCGGCGAGCGCGGCAACCGCTGGCTTCGCCGCCTCGACCACGCCGCGATCTTCCTGCTGATCGGCGGCACCGCGGTGCCGCTGCTCCTCCACCTTCTCGACGGCACCACGCGCATCGTGCTGCTGGGCGTGATGGGCGCGTTCGCGATCGCCGGAACGCTGCTCAAGGTGTTCTGGATCGACTCGCCGTCGTGGATCGGCATGACGCTCTACTTCGGCATGAGCTTCGCCGCGCTCATCCCCGGCCACCGCATGCTGCCGCAGCTCTCGGGCGGCGAGATCGCGCTGCTCGCGGGAGGCGGCCTCTTCTACACGCTCGGCGCGGTCGTCTACGCGCGCCGCTGGCCCGACCCGTGGCCCGGCCGCTTCGGCCACCACGAGGTCTGGCACCTGTTCGTCCTCGCCGGCGCAGCGGCTCACTGCGCCTTCAACTTCACGCTGCTCGGCGTCGCCTGCCCGCCGCTCTGAGCCGGACGCCCGCGCCACCGGCGCAGCCTTTGACTCGCCGCAGCGCTGTTTCAGCTCGCTCGCTTCCGGCGCAGCTCGGCAACCTTCTCCGCGAGCAGGATCTCGAGCAGGGACTGGTACGGAACGTCGCGATCCTTCGCGAGCACGCGCAGCTCCTGGAGCAGACGACGCGGAAGCCTCACCGTGACCGAGCGCGTCGGCCGCTCGACGCCGGGATCGAACTCGATTCGCACGCCGGGTCGCGACCAGTCGACCCCATCGGCGCTGTCGTGCTCGAGCCAGTACGACGCCACCTCGGCGTCGGTCGGTCTCCTACTTCGCTTCTTCATACGCGATCCGCTCTCTCCGGCTCATCGGCCTTGCCGAGATCACCCGGACGAGGCTGCGCCGCACGGTGAATGCCACGAAGAGGTGGCGCCCTTCGCTCGTCACGCCAAGCGCGAGATGGCGCTGCTCGTCCCGCGAATGTCGCTCGTCGATCTGACACAGGGGATCGCTCGGCAGCACTTCCTCTGCCTCGGCCGCCGCGACACCGTGCTCGAGCTCCGACTTGCGCCAGTTCGCCTCGTCCCATTGGAAGCCTCGCAGACCTCGGATCACGAGCTTCACACGAACAGCCCAGCGCCTCCGGGCGTACATGCCCAAGATGTACAATGAGCCCCTGCGCACGCCCGATCGGACCGCTGCGCGGGCGAGCCCGGCGCTGCGACCGCCGTCGCACATCGCGCCCGGACGGCACGGTGCGCTCCGCCGGAAGCCGGCTCGCCCGGGCCCGCTCGGCCCGGCCTCGCCGTAGCACCGGCGGGCACGACAGGGGTTCCGGCACGGCGAGCTCTTCGCCTCCGAGGAGCGTGGCGATCCGCGAAGCTCGGGAAGCTTCGCTCCGAGCAGTCTCAGTCACGTCCGTGGACCAACCGGGGCGTTCTCGATCTGCCTGGCGGCTGCGTGCGTACGACCGGAGGTAGCGCGCGATGACGAGGCGAGTGCCGGGCAAGCCGGGATGGATCGAGGGGAGCGTCGAGGATCTGCTCGGCCTCGAGCCGTGGGAGTCCGATCTCATCGAGCTGCGCCTCGCCCTCGCCGACGCCGTGCGCAGAATCCGGAGTCGGCAGGGCCTTTCGCAGCAGGACCTCGCGGACCGGGTGGGCTCCAGTCAGCCGCGCGTCGCGAAGCTCGAGCAGGCCGAAGCGAGCCTCGATGCGATCGTCCGGGCCGCGCTCGCACTCGGCGCCACGCGCGGCGAGGTGGGGCGCATCGTTGCCAGGAGCGGCGCGACGG
Source organism: Myxococcota bacterium (assembly GCA_041912475.1). Classification (GTDB taxonomy): domain Bacteria; phylum Myxococcota_A; class UBA9160; order UBA9160; family UBA9160; genus MYXO. The sequence continues at coordinate 4,450 of JAYRMX010000119.1, read as the reverse complement.
GACCTCGCCGCCGCCGGATTCCCGGGCCGAAGGCAAAGAAGGCAGCCGTCGCCAAGCGCGTGCGGAGGCCGGCTCAGCGCAGCGCATAGCGCCAGGACACAGCGCTTCGGTGGCGAACGCGGGAGCCGCTCGGGCCGGCCGCCTGATACGATGTCACTCCGGAGGGCGACGCGATGGCGGCGGCCCGGGCGGACGCACCCGCAGCGCTCGATGCGCGGCGAAAGAGCGAGCTCGACGAGATCGTTCGCCGCGCGCGCGCCGCGGCCGACGCCTTCCGCCGGCTCGACCAGGCGGCCGTCGACCGGATCGTGTGGGCGATGGTCGTCGCGGGGCTCGAGCAGGCCGTCCCGCTCGCGCAGCTCGCGATGGAGGAGACGGGCTTCGGCGTCTTCGAGGACAAGGTGGTGAAGAACTACGTCGCCACCGAGTTCCTCTACGACTATCTGAAGGACAAGAAGACGGTCGGGGTGATCGACGAGGATCCCGAGCGCAACATCCGGATCGTCGCCGAGCCGATGGGCGTCGTGATGGCGATCCTGCCCGTCACGAACCCCACGTCGACGGTGCTGTTCAAGGCGATCGTCGCCGCGAAGACGCGAAACGCGATCGTCTTTCGGCCGTCGCCGCGCGCGATCCGGTGCGCGCTGCGCGCGGCCGAGGTGCTGCGCGAGGCGGCCGAGGCCGCCGGGATGCCGCCGGACGCGCTGCAGGTGATCCCCGACGCGCCGCGCGAGGTGACGCACTACCTCTTCGGGCACCCCGCGATCGACCTCATCTGGACGACCGGCGGCCCGCGCATCGTCGAGCTCGCGAACAAGGCCGGAAAGCCCGTGATCAGCGTCGGCCCCGGCAACGCGCCCGTGTATCTCCATCGCACCGCCGACGTCCGCGGCGCGGTGGTCGACATCCTCATCTCGAAGACCTTCGACGCATCGGTGATCTGTCCGGCCGAGCAGACGTGCGTCATCGACGAGCCGATCTGGGACGCGGCGCTCGCCGAGTTCGAGCGCATGGGCGCGCAGATCCTCGCTCCGGCCGAGGTGGACGCGCTCGCGGCCGTCGCGTTCCACGAGAGCGGAGAGCCCAACATCGCGGCCGTCGGGCAGTCCCCGCAGCGCCTCGGCGAGCTCGCGGGCTTCGCGGTCGGCGCGACGGCGAAGGTGCTGCTCGCGCCGCTGCCGGCCGATCTCGATGCCCTCGGCGCGCATCCGCTCGTGCACGAGAAGCTGATGCCGGTGCTCGGCGTCGTTCGCTCGCCGACGCTCGAGCACGGCCTTGCGGCGTGCGACCTCGTCACGACGCGCGGCGGGCTCGGCCACACCTCGGCGGTGTACGCGCGCGACCCGTCGGTCGTCGACCGCTACGCGAAGACCGTTCGAACGGGAAGGATCCTCGTCAACGCGCCCACCGCCGTGGGGGCCCTCGGCGGCGTTTACAACTCCCTCACGCCGACCTTCTCGCTGGGGTGCGGCACGTGGGGCGGATCGATGACCACCGACAACGTGAACTACCGAAACCTGCTCAACCTCAAGACCGTCTCGCAGCGCCTCACGCCCCCACAGTGGTTCCGCGTGCCGAGCGACACCTACTTCAACGCGGGCGCGCTCGAGAACCTGCGGCAGGTCGACGCGCGAACGGCGGTCATCGTGACCGACGCCGAGCTCGAGCGGCGCGGCCTTGCCGAGGAAGTGCGGCGGCACCTGCCGCGAACGGCGGTCCATGTCTTCTCCGACATCGAGCCCGAGCCCACCGAGGCGCAGATCCGCTCCGGCGTCGATGCGCTGCGGCGCATGCGTCCCGATCTGCTGGTCGCGGTGGGCGGCGGCTCGGTGCTCGACGCCGCGAAGGCGATGCGCCTGTTCTTCGAGAGCCCGGAGCTCTCGGTGGCCGAGCTCGCACTGCCCTTCCTCGACGCGCGCAAGCGCGTCGCGCGCTACCCGCGCCTCGCGCACCAGCTCCGCCTCGTCGCCGTGCCGACGACGAGCGGAACCGGGTCGGAGGTCTCTCCCGCGGCGGTCGTCACCGTCGGCACCCGCAAGCTGACGCTCGTCGACTACTCGCTCGTTCCCGACATGGCGATCGTCGACCCGCTGCTCACGCTCTCGCTCCCGCCGTCCGTCACCGCCGACACCGGGATCGACGCGCTCACGCACGCGGTCGAGGCTGCCGTCTCGATCTTCGCGTCGCCCTACACCGACGCGTTCTGCGTGCAGGCGACGCGGCTCATCCTCGAGGCGCTGCCGCGGGCCGTCGCCGACGGCTCGGACGTCGCCGCGCGGACACAGATGGCGAACGCGTCGACGCTCGCGGGGCTCGCCTTCTCGAACGCGTTCGTCGGCGTGTGCCATGCGCTCGCGCACCCGCTCGGCGCGCGCTTTCACCTCCCGCACGGCCGCGCGAACGGCATCGTGCTGCCGCACGTGATGCGGTACAACGCGTCGCTGCCGAGCAAGTTCATGCCCGCTCCCGGCTACTCGGCGTACGTCGCTCCCGAGAAGTACGCGCAGCTCGGCTGGGTGATCGGCCTCGGCGGCCACACCGAAGACGAGCGCCGCGAGCGCTTCTTCCGCAAAGTCGACGAGCTGCTGGACGAGGTCGGCATCCCGCGTTCGCTCGCCGACGCGGGCGTGTCCGAGGCCGAGTTCGAGGCGGCGCTCCCCGACCTCGCGCGCGAGGCGTTCGAGGACCCGAGCCTTCGCACCAACCCGCGCATGCCGCTCGTGCGCGAGCTCATCGACCTGCTTCGCGCCGCGTACCGGGGCCGCTGAGGCCGCGAGCCGTCACGCGCCGCGGTAGAATGAGCCACCTCGGCGGCCGCGGTCCGAGCCGTAGACGGCCGAATCGTTCCGCGACCCCCGAGGCCGAGCCGCGGCGGCACGGCTCGCCCAGCCCGGAGGCCACGACCCGCCGTGCCCGGCGCCACGAGGCGCGCCGGCGCCGGCGCGCCTCGCAACCGAAGTGGCCTCCCCCCCGCGCGCGTGTCAAGAGAAATCCGCAAGCGAGTGCTCCTTCCCGGCTCTCTCCGCGAACCCGTGTCGCCGCCGCGGCCGCACACCCACCGTTCGGGGGCGCGCGCAGCGCGACCCGAGGCCCTCCTGCCCTCGATGGCGAAGGGCTTTCCGCGCTGCAATGGAAGAAGGTGAGCAGCGACCGCGCTCGGCTCGCCCCGCTCCCGGCCGCGCGGCTTGCGTGCGCGGCTCCAGACCTGCGCACTCGGCTGCGCCGCGGCGCAGCGCCGAGGTCCACGGCGGCCCGTCGCAGGCAAACCTGCTCGGCCCCGGCGCGGCAGCGCCTCGGCTCGACGCCCGCGGGACGAGCGCCGCCGTTCGGCACGGGTATTGAGAATACTAAACTCTTACATTATAATTCTCACTATCATGAAGTACGTGAAGCGAGCGATCGAGAGTCAGATCGGCCGGGCGGCCCGCTCCTTCCCGGCGGTGGTGCTGACCGGCCCCCGAAGAGCGGGTAAGACGTCGCTGCTGCGACACATGTTGCCGAACGCGAGCTACTTCCTGCTCGAAGACCCGGAGCTCGTCGCGCGCGTGCGAGCCGATCCGCAGGGGTTCCTCGACGCGGCTCGTACGCCCGCGATCCTCGACGAGGTGCAGAACGTTCCCGAGGTGTTCGCCCACGTGCGCGCCCGGATCGATCGCCGGCCCCGTCTCGCGGGCCAGTGGATGCTGACCGGGTCCCAGGAAGCGCCCCTCATGCAGGGCGTGACGGAGTCGATGGCCGGGCGGGCGGCGGTGCTGAGGCTGCTGCCGTTTTCGGCGCGCGAGACCCCGAAGGTCTCCCTGCTGCGAGGGGCGTTTCCCGAGGTCGTGGCGCGTCCGAGCGCCGCGCGTCTGTGGTTCAGCTCGTACCTTCAGACGTACCTCGAGCGCGACGTGCGGGCCGTCCTTGCCGTCCGCGACCTCGCGACCTTTCGCCGGTTCCTCGCGCTCGTGGCGAGCCGCCACGGCCAGATCCTGAACAAGACGGCGTTGGCCGCGCCGCTCGGCGTGAGCGTACCGACGATCACGCAGTGGCTCGGCGTTCTCGAGACGACGGCGCAGATTCTGATCATCCCGCCCTTCTACGAGAACCTCGGCAAGCGGCTCATCAAGTCGCCGAAGGTCTTCATCGCCGACTCCGGGCTCGCGTGTCACCTGCTGGGGATCGATTCGCAGGCGGAGCTCGCGAAGTCGCCGTTCATCGGCGCACTCTTCGAAGGCTTCGTCGCGTTCGAGATCGCCAAGATCCAGGCCAACGCCGGGCAGCGCCAGCAGCTCTACTACTTCCGCGACGAGCAAGGCCTCGAGGTCGATCTCCTCGTTCCCGGCCGCTCCGGCGAGATCCGCCTGATCGAATGCAAGGCGGCGCGGTCCGTGACTCCATCCGATGCCGCTCCGATGCAGAAGCTCGCCGAGGCCCTGCGTCGCACGCGACGGGGTCGCGTGTCCGTACG
>JAYRMX010000118.1:0-5617 GCA_041912475.1 Myxococcota bacterium | reverse complement strand
GTCGATCGTCACCGAGATCGCACCGCGGCGGACGTGGTCGCGGAGCCACCGCTCGGCGTCGGCCTCGGAAGTGGCCACGGTCTCGCTGACGGCCGCACCGGGACGCCGAGCGCGGGCGCGCGCGGCGAGCGCGCGGGCGGCGTCGTCGCCGCGCGCGGCCTCTTCGGCCGCCGGCGGTGCGAGCAGGACGACCGCCACGCCGGCGGCGTCGGCGACGAGCGGCGTCTCGGACGGCGCGGCCTGCGCCGGCGCGAGCTCGCGGGCGCGCGCGGCGTGCTGCGCGGCCTGCTCGGGGCGGCCGAGGTCCTCGAGCGTGCGCGCGAGCAGCGCGTGCGCGCGGGCGTGGTCCGGGCTTCCTGCGAGCGCGAGGCGAAGCTGGTGCTCGGCGGCCTCGAAGCGCTTCTGCATGCGGAAGGCGAGGGCGTCGTCGATCCGCTTCTTCACGTAGCGCGCGCGGTCCGCCTCGGTCACGGGCGCGTCGTTCGGCGTGTAATCGACGCCCGGGCACGCCGCGAGCAGCAGCGGAAGGGCGGCGAGCAGCGCGCGGCCGGCGCTCGTGGCGCGGCGCGGCACGCTAGGCCGGCTCGCGACGCAGGAGCGTGTCACGCCGGAAGCGCTCGTTCGCCTCCGGATGGTCGAGGTTGTAGTGCAGGCCGCGGCTCTCGAGCCGGCGCGACGCGGACTCGATCACGAGCTGCGCGACGAGGGCGAGGTTTCGCAGCTCGACGAGGTCCGGTGTGAGCTCGAAGTCCCAGTAGTACTCGGTGATCTCGCGTTGCAGCAGATCGATGCGGCGCCGCGCGCGCTGCAGGCGCTGATCGGTGCGGACGATGCCGACGTAGTTCCACATGAAGCGCCGGATCTCGTCCCAGTTCTGCGTGATGAGGATCGCCTCCGGACTCTCGACCGCGCCTCCCGGGTCCCACGGCGGCACCTCCTCGAGCGCGGGCGGCGCATCGCGAAGGCGCGCGAGCGTCTCGGTCGCGGCCGCGTCGGCGAAGACGAGGGCTTCGAGCAGCGAGTTCGACGCGAGGCGGTTCGCGCCGTGCAGGCCCGTCGCCGCGACCTCTCCCGCGGCGAACAGGTTCGGCACGTCGCTCTCGGCGCGCCGATCGGTCCGGACGCCGCCGCAGCAGTAGTGCGCGGCCGGAACCACCGGGATCGGCTCGCGCGTGATGTCGAGGCCGAACGTCCGGCACCGCTCGTAGATCGTCGGGAAGCGCTCGCGGACGAACGCCGGATCCTGATGCGTGATGTCGAGGAGCACCCAGTCGTCGCCCGAGCGCTTGAGCTCGGTGTCGATCGCGCGCGCCACGATGTCGCGCGGGGCGAGCTCGGCCATCGGGTGATAGCGCGACATGAAGGCGACCCCGGCGCGCGTGCGAAGGATCGCGCCCTCGCCGCGGACCGCCTCGCTGATCAGGAACGACTTCGCCTGCGGGTGGAACAGGCACGTCGGATGGAACTGCATGAACTCCATGTTCGCGACCGTCGCACCCGCGCGGTACGCCATCGCGATTCCGTCGCCGGACGCGATGTCGGGGTTGCTCGTATAGAGGTAGACCTTGCCAGCGCCGCCGGAGGCGAGGAGCGTCGTTCGTGCGCGGAACGTCTCGACGCGGCCGGTTCGCGCGTCGAGGACGTACGCGCCGAGCGCGCGGTCGGGCCCCGGGCGGCCGCTGCGCCGCGCCGTCAGCAGGTCGACGGCGCAGTGGTCCTCGAAGAGAGCGATGTTGGGATGCGCCGCGGCGCGCTCGAGCAGCACCGTCTCGATCGCGCGGCCGGTGGCGTCGCGGTGATGGAGGATCCTGCGCCGGGTGTGCCCGCCTTCGCGGCCGAGATCGAAGCCCTCGAGCCCCTCGGCCGGCGCGCCGGCGGCGCGGTCGAACTCGACGCCGAGCGTGACCAGCGCTTCGATCATCGCGGGGCCGCGTTCGATCACGAAGCGAACGACGCCCTCGTCGCACAGGCCGGCGCCCGCGACGAGCGTGTCGCGCACGTGGTCCTCGAACGAGTCGTCGTTCGCGAGCACCGCGGCGATGCCGCCCTGCGCCCAGTTGGTCGCCGAGTCGGCAGCGCGCTTCTTCGTGACGACCGCGACCCGGCCCGCGCCCGCGACGCGCAGCGCGTAGAACAGGCCTGCGATCCCCGAGCCGATCACCAGAAAGTCGAAGTCCCGGCGTTCCAGCGTTCGCCCCCGAGGGCCTAAGGATCGCGTCTGCCGGCACCGATGAGCTCCAAGGGCGCGGCTCCCGCAGTCTATGGGCTGCGACGGCCTGCGCCAGCGTTGGGGGGGTGCGATGGGGGGACGTGCCGTCGCGGCGCGCTGCGCGCTCGCCGGAGCCTTGCTCGCCGCGAGCGCGGCCGGGCCGGCCGCTGCCGGGGGGCTTTACCGCTACGTCGACGAGAGCGGCGGCGTCCACTTCACCGACGCCCCTGCCGACCCGCGGTATCGCAAGGTGAGCCTGCCGGTCTCGCGTGTCCGCCTCAACTACTACCCGTCGACCTACCGCCAGCCGCTGCCGGGCGCCGCCCTCGCAACGTCGCGCCGGGCCGCCGAGCGGGCTGCGGAGTACGACCTCCTCATTACGGAGCTCGGGAGCGTCCACGGCGTGTCGCCGGCGCTGGTGAAGGCCGTGATCGCCGCCGAATCGCGGTTCGACGCGCGCGCCGTCTCCACCAAAGGGGCCCAGGGCCTCATGCAGCTCATGCCGGCGACCGCCGACATGCTGGGGGTCGCGGACCCCTTCGAGCCCCGTGACAACGTCGGCGCCGGCGTCCGGTACCTGCGCCAGCTCCTCGACCGCTTCGGGGATCCGATGTGGGCCGTTGCCGCCTACAACGCCGGGCCCGAGGCCGTCGACCGCTATGGCGGCATCCCGCCGTATTCCGAGACGCAGGAGTACGTTCGGCGGGTGATGGCCTATTATCGGAAGTACCATGGTGACCCCCTGCAGTGAGGGAGCCGCCGCGCTGCCGCCTCTCGCCCGCGCAGAGCGCTTCTGGAACCTGCCCAACACCATCACGGTGCTCCGGATCGGGGTGGTCCCGGTGCTGCTGTTCCTGCCGCTCAACGCGGGCCGCCTCGGCAGCCAGGTGACGGCGTGGATCTTCATCGTCGCCGCGACGAGCGACCTCGTGGACGGCTGGCTCGCCCGGCGGGGGCAGCAGGTCACCCGGATCGGAAAGCTCCTCGACCCGCTGGCCGATAAGCTCGTCGTGGCGACGGCGCTGATCGTCCTGCTCTCGATGGGCCGGATCCCGCCGTGGGCCACGTGGATGGTGGTCGTGATCGTCGGCCGGGAGCTCGCCGTCACGGGCCTGCGGGGCCTCGCGTCCGCGCAGGGCCAGGTGATGGCGGCCTCGAACCTCGGGAAGGCGAAGACCCTGATTCAGAACATCGCCATCGGTGCGCTGCTCTTTCCCGAGCCGACGCTCGGCCTTCCGGCCCACGCGCTCGGCCTCGGCATGCTCGCCGTCGCGACGGCGATCACGATCTGGTCGGGATACGCTTATTTTTCCGCCTACTTCGGGGCGAACGGCTCCGGCGGCGTCGAGGAGGATCGAGGACGATGAGTCGGCTGCAGGATCTCGGACAGAAGATCGACGCCCGAGAGGCCCGGATCGGGATCATCGGCCTCGGCTACGTGGGGCTCCCGCTCGCGATCGAGTTCGCGAAGGAAGGCTTCCGCGTGACCGGGTTCGATCTCGATTCCGAGAAGATCCGGCAGCTCACCGAGAGCAGGTCGTACATCGAAGACGTCCCGGCGGCGGACGTCGCCGAGGCGCGCGCGAAGCAGCGCTTCGACGCGACGACCGATTTCGGCCGGCTCTCGCAGATGGACGTGATCAACGTCTGCGTGCCGACTCCCCTCACCAAGACGAAGGACCCCGACATGTCCTTCATCGCGCGCGCGGTGGAGGAGATTCGCAAGCGGCTGCGCGGCGGCCAGCTCGTGATCCTCGGGTCGACGACCTATCCCGGGACGACGCACGAGCTCTTCGTCCCGATCCTCGAGCAGTCGGGCCTCGAATGCGGCAAGGACTTCGCCGTTGCGTTCGCTCCCGAGCGGATCGACCCGGCGAACAAGAGCTTCAAGGTGAGGAACGTTCCCAAGGTCGTCGGCGGCGAGTCGGCGCTGTGCACCGAGCTCGCGGTGAAGGCGTACCAGCCGATCTTCGACAAGGTCGTCCCGGTTTCGTCTTCGCAGGCGGCGGAGCTCGTGAAGCTCCTCGAGAACACGTTCCGCGCCATCAACATCGGCCTCGCGAACGAGGTGGCGCTCATGTGTCACCGGCTCGGCCTCGACGTCTGGGAGGTGATCGAGGCGGCGGCCACCAAGCCGTACGGCTTCATGAAGTTTCTGCCCGGCCCGGGCCTCGGCGGCCACTGCATCCCGGTCGATCCGACGTACCTCTCGTGGAAGATGAAGTCGCTCAACTTCAGCGCGCGCTTCATCGAGCTCGCGACCGAGATCAACGGCCACATGCCCGACCACGTCGCCGAGCGGGTGGGGGACCTGCTGAACGAGGAGCGCCTGCCGGTGAACGGCTCGCGCATCCTGATCCTCGGCGTCGCGTACAAGCCCGACGTGTCCGACATGCGCGAGTCGCCCGCCCTCGACGTGATCAAGCTGCTGCGCGGGAAGGGCGGCAACGTGAGCTACCACGATCCGCACGTCGCCGAGCTCGAGCTCGACGGATCGACACTCAAGAGCGTCGATCTCACCGACGACGCCCTCGCGACTTCCGACATCGTCGTGATCGTGACGGACCATTCGAGCGTGGACTACGACCGGGTGGTGCGCCTCTCACAGCGCGTCTTCGATACGCGCAACGCGACCAGGAGCGTGAGCGGAGGGCGCGAGAAGATCCGCAAGCTGTGAACGCGAAGAACGGGGACGTGCCTTCCGCGTCCACGAGAAGCAGGGACGTTCCTTTCGGTTCTCGATCTCGAGCCGCACCACTCGTCGTGGTCGCGCTCGTCGCCGCGGCCGCCGTGCTCGAGGGCTGCGCAACCTGTCGGGGCGGCTCGCCCGTCGTCGTGCAGCCGCAGATCGGCGGCTCGATCGGGAGCAGCGGCGCCGCCAGCATGAGCACGGGCGGCGTCGGCCTCGACCTCTCGAACCTGTTCTGCCGCCCGCCCGACCCGGCGACGCAGACGCAGCCGGGCCCGGGCTCGCCGCCGATCCAGGACCCGCCGCCCCCCGCGCCGAAGCCGGCCGAGCTCCCGCCCGGGGCGGCGCCGATCTAGGCGCTCCTCGCTCGGGAGCCGCGTTCGGAGCGAGGCCTGTTCGGCCCGGCCCCGCGGACGGCGCGCTCAGCGCGAGACGCGCCGCTCGAGCAGCGCCGGCGGCGGCTTGACTGGCTGCGGCGCCTCGTCGATATTGAGGTCTCCGGGCACGAGTAGCTCAGTTGGTAGAGCACCACGTTGCCAACGTGGATGTCGCCGGTTCGAATCCGGTCTCGTGCTCCAGATTTCGAGAGCCCCGCCGGGCCGAGCACCCGACGGGGCTCTTTGCGTCTTGGGGGCGGCGGCCGTGAGGCGATCTGGCACTCGCGTGGCGATGCCCGTCGGCCGTGACATTCCCGGATTCCGAACGACGAAATCCCCAAG
>JAYRMX010000117.1:0-2411 GCA_041912475.1 Myxococcota bacterium | reverse complement strand
GCGAGAACGGAGCGGCGCGTGGCGCGCTGGGCATCGCGCTCGCGCATTAGATCGGCGACACGACTGCGGAGGCCGACGCACACATCTTCCGCTTCCTTCGCGCGCTGCCGCTGCTCGCTCGCACGCTGCTCGGCAGCGTCTCGCTCCGCGACGATCTCGTCGAGCGTCGGGCCGTGCGTGACCGGGACGGACGACGGCGAATCGTAGGGCGCGTGGTCGAGCAGCTCCGCGAGGAAGCCGCCGTCGCTGTTCGCGTGGTAGCGGAGCCAATCCGCGACCGAGCGCACCTTGCAGCGCAGCCGCGCCAGCTCGTTGAGGAGCGCCTGCGCCTCGAGGGTGCTGATCGTGACGCGAGCGCGACTGATGGCGGCTTGGCGCAGCCTCTCCCACACGCCGTTGAGAATGCTGGTATCCGTCATCGCATCCTCCTCACGAGCTCGCGGATTGCGCGCTCGCCCTGCGCGGGCACGACCGCGTTGCCGAGTCCTCGCAGTCTGTCCACGCGTCGGCGAAGCCCATCAGAGCCTCGACGAAGCGCGGGCTGAGGGCCGCCCGCTGCGAGGTACTTGATCCATCCCTCGGCGTCGTCAGGCCCCGGCGGCCAGCCGAGCCACCCGTCGTCACCATGTCCGAGAGCGACACTCCCTTGTGTGCGCGCGAGCCCGGCGCGTTCCTCGAGCCCGAACTCGAGGCATCCTGCGCCGTCGGCGTCGGCCAGCACGCGACCTGATCCGAGAGGCGCGGCCTCGTGTCTCCATCCGTCCGCGTCTGCCACTTCCGCGCGCTCTCGCCTTTCCAGTCCGTAGCGGTCGGCGTGCGCCATCCCTTCGCCCACGTCTCGAGGCTCGGCGTGCCCCGGCTCGGCCGGTCGTGCGGCACGCGCCCTCGTTCTGGCTCGTCCCGTAGGGCGTCGCCGAGGGCGTCGGGTAGAGCTGACCCTGCGCGCCATGCGAGGAGGAACACGCGCTCGCGCCGGTGCGGAGCGCCGACATCCGACGCTCGAAGGCACGTCCATTCCGCATCCCACCCCGCGGCGGCAACATCTTCCAGCACGACAGGGAGGCCGCTCCGAAGGAAGCCGCGGACGTTCTCGATGAGGAGTGCGGAGGCTCCGATCTGTCGCGTGATGCGCCAGAAGTCGGGCCAGAGGTTGCGCTCGTCGGACATTCCGCGGCGGCTTCCGGCGACGGAGTGCGGCTGACAAGGGATGCCACCCATGACGAAATCGACTCGTCGATGCAGCAGATTGCATGGGAATCGGGCGAGATCGGTCCAGATAGGTGCCGGGTCCAGCCACTCTTGCGCCATCGCGCGCGCCAGTACCGCGGCTGCATACGCCTCCCTCTCGACGTAGCAAACCGTGCGAGCGCCTCGGACTGCTCGTCTGAGAGCGAGGTCGAGCCCTCCGATTCCGCTGCACACGGAGAGCACTCTGAGGGAATGTGCAGCCACACTACGCGCGACACTCTACGCGAGCCACCACGTCACCTCCTGCGCGCCGATCTCGCGGCGCGTGATGAGCCCCACGCGCGCAGCCTCGGGCAGCCGCCGCGCGACCATGTGGCGGTCAAGGCCGTGCCGAGCGGCCAGCTCCGCACTCGACAGGCCCGGCGTCGCGCGCACCAGCGCGAGCACCTGCGCAGACTGCTTCGCCGCGCGACCGCTGCGCTCCAGCGCGTCGGCTGCCGCATGGCTCGCGAGCGGATCACGCGTGCGAGCCCGCGGCGAAAAGTCGAGGCTGCGCTGCTCCATCATTCACCATCACGGAGCGCATCAATGGCGCAGCGCAGAGCCTTGAGTTCGATGAGAAACTCGGCGAACGCAAGCAGGATAGACTCGGCTACGATACCGGATGCTTCGAGATGAGTAGGCAGTTCTGAGTTTCTCCAGGACATGACGAGATTTTCAGCAGCGTTCGCCGCATCTTTTTTAGGGCTGGACATCGGTGCTCCTATTTCACTTGTAGGCTCTGGCGCTCGACGAGACGCGCGCCCTTGATCTGCTCGCCAGATTCGAGCGCAGCCTTGAGCGCCGTCTTATCCGCCTCGCAGCGGATCCGGCAGTAGTCCTCGGGCAGCTCGGTCGGATCGCAGTCCACCTCGACCGCGCGGCTCTTGCGCCAGGAAATCGCGACGCGCGGATCCGAGAGCTTCTCGCCGACCGTGAGATGCGATTCGAGATAGCGCTCCAGCCGATCGGCGTGCCGCGCGTGAACCGCCGCGCGTTCCGCGAGTCGCTTCGCCTGCGCCTTGATCGCGTCGGCCTCGAGTCGCTGGCCTACGAGATAGGCCGCAACGGCGAGCGCCTTCGTCGCTCGCTGCTCCTCGAGCGATTCCAGCTCGGCGAGTGCGGCCTCGTTGATCTCTCCCGTATCGCGATCCACGCTCGCGTCGAGCAGGGCCTCGATCTGC
>JAYRMX010000116.1:0-19511 GCA_041912475.1 Myxococcota bacterium | reverse complement strand
TACACAGTTTTGGGTGGGGGGACTTTGGGGGGACTCTCGCACGAAATGCCTCGAAAATCCCCCTCGGGGCGTCGCGTAAGTGCCTGAAATCACGGGATTTCCACTACTTGCGAGACCCCCTCCGGCGCCTTGCCAACGTGGATGTCGCCGGTTCGAATCCGGTCTCGTGCTCCAGATTTCGAGAGCCCCGCCGGGCCGAGCGCCCGGCGGGGCTCTTTGCGTCTTGGGGGCGGCGGCCGTGAGGCGATCTGGCACTCGCGTGGCGATGCCCGTCGGCCGTGACATTCGCGGATTCCGAACGACGAAATCCCCAAGGAATGTCCCCGTTTCTGCCGATGAGGCTGGTGGAGCGGCGTGCCGCGGCCGGAGGGCTCCCGTCTCGATGCCGATCGATGGCCCCATGCTGGCGATGGTCCCGATCGTGACGGGCCTCGTCACGAGCTTCATCACGGTGCTGCTGCTGCGGCGGTTCCAGTCGGCGACGGCGCCGGCGGCGACGCTGCTCTTCGCGGGGCTCTCGCTCTGGCTCTTCGCCGAAGGCCTCTCGCTGCAGATGACCGATCTGCACGACCGCATCCTGATCGGCAAGCTGATCTATCCGGGCGTCGTGTCGGTGCCGGTCGCGGTCCTGCTGCTCGCCGCGCGCGCGACGCGGCGTGACGCGTGGCTGACGGGCGGCAGACTCGCGGCGCTCTGGATCGTTCCGGTTCTCACGCTCGCGGTGGCGGCGACGAACGACGCGCACGGCTGGCTGTGGTCGAGCATCGACGTCGTGCAGGGCCCGGCCGGCGAGACGCTCGCGTGGCGGCACGGGCCCTGGTTCTGGGTGACGCTCTCGTACGCGTACCTGCTGCTCGGGATCGCGACGTGGCTGCTCGGCGCGAAGTACCGTCGCGACTGGCACCGCTACCGCACCGAGGCGCTCCTCGTCTTCACGGGCCTCGCCGCGCCGTGGCTGGCGAACGCGCTCTACGTCTGCGGCCACAGCCCGCTCGGAAGCCTCGACCTGACGCCCTTCGGCTTCGCGCTCACTGCGATCTTCCTCGCCTGGGGCCTCGGCCGCGAGGGCGTCCTCGAGGCGACGCCGGTGAGCCGCAGCACGGTCGTGCAGCAGCTCGGCGACGGGCTTCTCGTCGTCGATCCGCGCGGCCGCGTCGTCGACCTCAACGCCGCGGCGCGCGACATCTTCGGCGTCTCGGAGAGCGACGTGCGCGACCTCCAGGCGGGCGAGGTGCTCGCGCGCTGCCCGCGCCTGCTCGCGCTGCTCGAGGGTCCGACGGCGGTCGCGTCGAGCGTGGTCGAGATCGAGACGCGTCACGGACCGCGCACCTACGACGTCCAGGTTTCGGAGCTGCGCGAGCGCAGGCGGGAGATCGCCGGGCGTCTCGTCGTGCTGCGCGACGTCACCGACTACCTGCGCGCGAGCGAGGCGGCGCGCGTGGCCGCCGTCGCCAAGGCGCAGTTCCTCGCCAACATGAGCCACGAGATCCGAACGCCGATGAACGGCGTCCTCGGCCTCGCCCAGCACCTCGCGCACCTCGACCTCGGCGCCGAGCAGCGCGGCGTCGTCGAGGACATCCTCTCGTCGGGCGCCGCGCTCCTCCAGGTGATCGACGACGTCCTCGACTTCTCGAAGCTCGAAGCGGGAAAGCTCCGCATCGACCCCGCTCCGTTCGAGCCGCGCCGGCTCGTCGCGGACGTTACGAAGCTCTTTGCGCCGCGCGCGCGGGAGGCCGGGATCCGGCTCGACGCCGCGATCGCCGATGGCGTTCCCGACTGGCTGATGGGAGACGGCGGGAGGATCCGGCAGGTTCTCGTCAACCTCGTCAGCAACGGCGTCAAGTTCACGAAGCAGGGCGGCGTCGAGGTGCGGCTGCGCTGCGAGAGCGTCGGCGAGGCAGGAGCGAGCGTCCGCTTCGAGGTCGCCGACACGGGCATCGGGATCCCTCCCGACGCGATCGATACGATCTTCGACGCGTTCACGCAGGCCGATGCGTCGACGACGCGGCGCTTCGGCGGCACCGGCCTCGGCCTCACGATCTCGCGCGAGCTGATCGGCCGCATGGGCGGCGAGCTGGGCGTCGAGAGCGAAGAGGGCGAGGGCTCGTGCTTCTGGTTCGTGGTGTCGCTGCCCGTTTGCGCGCCGCCGGCAGCGGCGGCGGCGCCGTCCGCCGCGGCCCGCGCGGTGCGCCGCAGCATCGCGGCGCAGGGGCTCCGTGTGCTCGCGGCGGAAGACAACGCGGTGAACCAGCGCGTCCTGCAGCGCCTGCTCGAGCGGCTCGGCTGCAGTGTCGATCTCGTGGCCGACGGGCGCGAGGCCGTCGAGCGCGCGCGCAGCGGAGGCTACGACCTCGTCCTGATGGACTGCCAGATGCCCGTCCTCGACGGCTTCGGCGCGACGCGCGAGATCCGCGCACTCGGCGGCGACGCGGCGCGAGTGCCGATCGTCGCGGTGACCGCGCACGCGCTCGCGGGCGACCGCGAGCGCTGCCTCGAGAACGGCATGGACGACTACGTCACCAAGCCGCTGAGGACCGAGGATCTCGAGCGGGTGCTCGCGCGCTGGGCCCCCCGGTCGGCGCAGGCGAGTGTCGAGCACGGCGCTCGCGAGTAGAGTCTGCGCCGATGACGGGCCCCGCCACGTCGCTCGCCGCCGAGGAGGCCGCGCGAAACCCGCGCCTCGATGGCGTGCGCGGCCTCGCGATCCTGCCGGTGATGCTCTACCACCTCACGTTCTTCGGCGCCGCGACCGGCGCGGCCGGCGAGGCGATCACCTTCCTGCCCTCGCTCGGCTGGACTTCGGTCGACCTCTTCTTCGTCCTCTCGGGCTTCCTCATCACCGGCATCCTGCGCAGGACGCGGGGCTCGGGGCACTACTTCCGCAACTTCTACGCGCGGCGCGCGCTCCGGATCTTTCCGCTCTACTACGCAGTGCTGGTCTTCTTCTTCGTGATCGCGCCGCACGTGAGGTCGTTCGGCGATCCGGCGAAGTTCTGGGTCGCGGGCGCCGACCAGCAAACGCTCTGGTACTGGCTCTACCTCCAGAACCTCCACGTCGCATGGACCGGGCAGTTCGATCACCACTTTCTCGGGATCGTCTGGACGCTCTGCATCGAGGAGCAGTTCTATCTCGTCTGGCCGCTCGTCGTCCTGCTCGCCGGCCGCCGGCGCCTGGTCCAGATCTGCGCGGGGCTGATCGCCGGCGCGCTGCTGCTGCGCGTCGCCGGCGTCGCGGCGGGCGTCGCGCCGCTCGCGACCCTCACCTTCACGCTGTGCCGCGTGGACACGCTCGCCGCCGGCGCGCTGATCGCGGTGCTGCTCGAAGACCCGGGCGCGCTCGCGCGCCTTTCGCGGCTGGCGCGGCGCGCGCTGCCGGCGGCGGGTGTGCTGTGGCTCGCCACCGTGCTCTGGGCGCGGCACACGACGGGGGTCGACGTGCCGGCCGGGCACACCCTCACGCCGGACGAGCGCTCGCTTCTCGCGCTCGCGTTCACGAACAGCCCGTGGCTGCGGACGGTCGGATACAGCTTCGATCTCGCGTTCTACGCGTCGCTGCTCGTTCTCGTGCTCGCCGCGCCGCCGCACGGGAGGCTCGCGCGGCTCTCCGAGAGCAGCGTCCTGCGCAGCTTCGGGCGCTACAGCTACGCGATGTACCTGCTGCACGTCTTCGCGTCGGAGTTCGCGCGCGTGCTGTTCGATCCGGCTCGCACCGATCTGCCGTTCGCGGTCGAGCAGATCGTCTGGTGGGCCGTTGCGCTCGCGCTCATCTACGCGGTGGCGTGGATGAGCTGGAACGCCTTCGAGTCGCCGATCCTCTCGCTGAAGCGCCTTTTTCCCATGGAGAGCGCCGCACCCGCGGGCGCCGCGCGGCCGCCACGGGAGGCGCTCGAGTAGGCGGCGCGGCGGCCGGGTCGAGGGCGGCCGATTTCGTTTCCGGCGGCGCCGCTTCGCTGATACTCTGCCCGCCATCGAGGGGCGGCGCGGGCGAGCGGGCGCGGGACGCCCGAGCGCAGCGATGCAGGGGGAGGCGCAGGAGCGACAATGGCCGCCAGCGGGCTGCTCGAGGGCAAGGGGATCGTCGTCACGGGAGGCGCATCGGGAATCGGCCGCGCGGCGTGCCTCGCCTTCGCGCGGGAAGGCGCGCGCGTCGTCCTGTCCGACGTGAACGTCGAAGGCGGCGAGGAGACGGCGGAGACGGTGCGCAAAGCCGGCGGCGAGGCGCGCTTCGTTCGCGCCGACGCGAGCGACGAGGCGCAGGTGAGTGCCCTCGTCGCCGCGGCGGTGAAGGTCCTCGGCCGGCTCGACTGCGCGCTCAACAACGCCGGAATCACCGGGGCCGTCGGCGCGCTCCACGAGATCGAGCTCGAGGGCTTCGAGCGAACGCTGCGAACGAACCTCACGGGCATCTTCCTGTGCATGAAGCACGAGATCCGGGCGATGCTCGCCACGGGCGGCGGCGCGATCGTCAACACCGCGAGCGGCGCCGGCGTCGTCGCGACCCCGACGCTCTCTCCGTACTGCGCATCGAAGCACGCCGTGCTCGGCCTCACCAAGACGGCGGCCGTCGAGAATGCGCGGACCGGAATCCGCGTGAACGCCATCTGCCCCGGCAGCGTCGATACGCCGATGCTGCAGCGCTACATGGGGAGCCACCCCGGGATCGAGAAGCTGATTCGCGCGGGGCAGCCCGGCGGGCGCCTCGGCCGCCCCGACGAGATCGCCGAGGCGGCCGTCTGGCTGTGCTCGGACCGCGCGTCGTTCGTCTCCGGCGCGTCGCTCTTCGTCGACGCCGGCGCGATCAGCCGCTGACGCCGCGGCAGGGACGGATCGTCGCGCGGCGAAGTGCGGACAACTGCCGGGGCGCCGTAGGGCCGGGCTCGGATGTTCGGTAACGCGCCGTGGGGGGGGAGCGATGCTGCTCGAGGATCGTGTCGCCATCGTCTCGGGGATCGGCCCCGGGCTCGGCGGGGAGCTCGCGGCGACGCTCGCGCGCCACGGCGCTCACGTCGCGCTCGCGGCGCGAAGCCCCGCTCATCTCGAGCCCGCCGCGAAGCAGGTCGAGGCGCTCGGCCGAAGGGCCCTTCCCGTCGAGACCGACATCACGTCGCCGGGAGCCTGCCGCGCGCTCGTCGAGAAGACGCGCGAGGCCTTCGGCCGCATCGACGTGCTCGTGAACAACGCCTACCACCCCGGGCGCTACGACCTGTTCGAACGCAGCGACCTCGCCGACTGGCGCGCGCCGATCGAGGTGAACCTCTTCGGGACGCTGCAGCTCACGCAGGCCGTCGTTCCCGTGATGAAGGCCGCGGGCGGCGGGTCGATCGTCATGATCAACTCGATGATCGTTCGCAACGTACTGCCGACGATGGGGAGCTACGCCGCGTCGAAGGGAGCGCTGCTGGCCGCGGCGCAGGGCCTCGCGCGCGAGCTCGGCCGCTACGCGATCCGCGTGAATTCCGTCGTCCCCGGCTACATCTGGGGCCCGAACCTCGAGTCGTACTTCGAGGCGCAGGCCCGCCAGCGCGGCGCCGACCCGCAGGCCGTCTACGACGAGGTCGCGTCGCAGATCGCCCTCGGCAAGATCCCCGGCGCCGAGGAGATCGCAGGCGCCGTCGTCTTCTTCGCCTCCGACCTCTCCCGCGCCGTCACCGGCCAGTCGCTCGACGTGAACGGCGGCCACGAGATGCGCTGAAGCCGAGGGGCGCTCTCCCGCTTCGGTGCGCGTCGCAGGCTTCGCGAGATTCCCGCCGCCGCCGCGCGGAGGGGCGCCGCTCCCTTCGAAGCGGCCTACGCGCGCGCGGCTCGCACGCGCTTTCGCCGAACGCCGGCAAGCCCGGCGAGGCCCGTCGCGGCGAGCGGCAGCGTTCCCGGCTCCGGGACGTACGCGACCGCCCAGCCGCCGTCGGTCGCGCCGGAGAAGTCGATGATCGAGAGCCGCTGGCCGATGCCGACACCGAGATGTGACCTACCCGCCGTCGTGTAGAAGCCCTCGAGAAAGTTCTTGTCGCCGCTTCCGACCGCTCCGGCCACGTAGGGCTCGGAGTAGCACGTGGCGTAGCAGATGCCGGGGCCGAAGTAGCCGTTCCAGTCGAGGCCGAGAGCGGTGGCGACGAGGAGCTGCGCGACCGACGTCCCGACCGCGACTCCGGAGTGGGCCGGATCGTAGAGGGCGACGATCGTGTACCAGGTGGGCCTCGACCCGGACGAGGGCAGGGCGAAGGGCGTGGTCGTATGCGCGGCGAAGCTGCCGAGGCTGGCGGCGAAGAGGCTTCCGTCCTCCGCCGTCCCGATGATCATCGCGTTCGAGAGGTCGCGGGTGGGCGTCAGCGAGCCGGTGATGCTGTACGGCAGCACGCTCCCCGCATGGACGGCGAGCGAATAGCCGCTGTAGTGGGAGATCGCGGTCTTGCTGAGCAGACCCTGGTAGCCGTTGCCGAAGCTGATCGCCCAGGCCGCGTCGCCGAGGTCCGGATCGTGGTACAGGGTGTTGGTCCAGTAGTAGCCGCCCCCGAGATTCTGGAACGGCCCCTTGTTCACGAGCGGGCCGCCGGCCGGACCGTGCAGCTCGTCGTAGTACAGATGCCCGAGCTCGCCCTGGTTGTTGTAGCCCCGCGCGCTGAGGCCGGCCGCCGGCCTCGCCGGGAGGCGCCACCCGGCCACGCCTCCGACGTTCAGTCCTGCCGCCCAGGCCATCGCCTGGTCCCAGTTGCGGGACACGGGCGGAGCGTCGTAGAAGGTGACGTCCTTGTCCGTGTCGTAGATGAAGCCTCCGCCGTTGTCGACGAGCGCGGCGCGCGCCGGGAGGGCGGCGAGCGCGAAGAAGACCGAGAACGAGGACACGAGCCGCTTCAGCACGTTGCGTCTCCTTGGGGAACGGCGGTCCGCCGCAAGGCTCGGGCTCCTCGCGAAGGCCACCGGCCCCTCTGCTCCGCAGCCCGACCCGTCCGCTGCGGACGCAGCACGTGCCACTTCCGCTGCCGGGGAGTGGGCGGTTTCGTGCACCAGGTGGCAGCTCGCCGGCAATTCATTGAGAGAAGACGTCTCTCGCCGGGCTCGGGCCCGCCCGGCCGGGCCCGGGTCGCAGGCGACCCGCCCGGAGATGAACCTTTCGACCCGCCCCCGCGTAGAAGGGATGGCGCGCCGGTTCGCGCGGCGGCTGCGGCCGGCGTGCGCAGGGAGGTTCGAGACCCATGACCGAGAGAACGTGTCGCTGGTGCGCGGAGCCCGTGGCGGAGGAGGCCCTCAGGTGCCCCCACTGCGCGAGCCGGCTGGAGGGCGGGCTGCGAGACCCGCGCGACTGGCATCGGGACTATCCGGAGCGGAAGCTCGCGGGCGTCGCGTGCGCGGTCGCCGAGAACCTCGGCGTCTCGGTGAGCGTGGTGCGGGCCGGGTTCCTGCTCCTCGGCTTCTTCCACGGACTCGGCGTTCTACTCTACGCTGCGCTCTGGTTCGTGATTCCGCGGGAGCCCGGAGCGGCCTCGGGCCTCGATCGCACGCTCGATGCCGTGCGGTCGCTCTTCGGCGAGCCGCCGCGCGTGCGGCGCACGACCTCGCGGCCCGCCCGGGCGCCGGGAGGGAAGGACGGAGCGTCCGACGCATGGAGTCCGACGAGGAGCTGATGCGGGCCGTCGCGCGCGGAGAGGAGGCTGCGATGAGCGCGCTCGTCGCGCGGCATGCCGCGCCCCTGCACGCGTATCTGGCGCGTCTTTGCGGAGACGCATCGGAGGCCGAAGACCTCGTGCAGGAGAGCTGGATCCGGATCGCGCGCTCGGCGACGGCCTTCGATGCGTCTCGGCGCTTTCGGCCGTGGGCGTGGGGGATCGCGACGAACGTCGCCCGCGACCGCTACCGGCGGTTTCGCGCACGCGGCGGGCCTCACGCGCCGCTTCCCGCGAACGCGGCGCCCGCCGTCCGGGCGGAGAGCGGCAGCATCGCACGCGTCGACCTGCGCGGACGGCTCGCCGAGCTGCCGGAGCGCCTACGGCAGGCGCTCGTTCTCCGCTACTACGACGGCATGACCGAGCCGGAGATCGCCGAGACGCTCGGGATCGCGCGCGGCACCGTAAAGAGCCGGCTCCACGCGGCGGTCGCCGCGCTGCGGCGGAGCCTCGGAGGCGCGCCGTGAGCTGCGACGCCGTTCAGGAGCGCCTCGCGCTCGCGCTGCTCGGCCGCACGACGCCGGGCGAGAACGACGCGGCGCACGCGGCGCGCTGTGCGGAATGCGGCCGCGCCGCGCGCGAGCTGCGCGCTGCGCGCGCGCATCTCGACTCCGTGCAGGTCCCGGCGCTGCGGCCCGCGGCGCGCGCCGGCTGCGAGACGCGCGCGCTTCGCGCGCTCCGTGCGCAGCGCGCGGCGCGCACGCCCGCTCCGCTGCGCGGCCTCGGGCCCGACCTCGCGCGGGCGCTGGTCGCCGGCCTCCTCGCGCTCCCCGTCGCGGCGGGGCACGCATGGCTGGTGGCGTGGGCGGGCCGAACGCTCCTCGCGCCGTGGCTCCCGGCGTCGGTTCTCGGCTGGCTGGGGATCGTCTACTTCGCCCCCGTCGCACTCGCGCTCGCCGTGCTGTACGGCGCCATCCCGCTCGCGGTCGTTGCCGGCCGGCGCGCGCCGCTGGAGGAATCGTGAACGACACCAAACAGTGTCCCTACTGCGCGGAGACGATTCGCGCCGAGGCGCTCAAGTGCCGCTTCTGCGGGAGCCTCGTCGATCCCGGGGCGTCGTCGCTGCTCTCGGCGCCGTGGGTCCGGCGCCGAGAGGGCCGCGTGATCGCCGGCGTGTGCATGGGGCTCGCCGAGCAGTTCGGAATCTCGGTCACGATCGTGAGGCTCGCCTTCGCGCTCGGCGCGCTGCTCTCGGGCGGCGTCGCGGTGCTGCTCTACATCGCGCTGTGGCTCGCGATGCCGCTCGAGCCGGAGACGCACGCAGGCGAGCGGCTCGCGATCGAGGGCCCGGACGACGAGCCCGGGCCGTCCTCGGAGGCGGACCTCTGAGCCGCGGCGTGGCGTGACCCCGAGCTCGCGGCGGGCGCTCCACGGCCTCGCGCTCGGCGCGGGCGCGGGCGGCTTCGTCTGGCTGATCGCGCATGCCGGGATCGCGGCGCTCTGGGAGCAGGCGCGTGCGCTCGGCGGCGGCATCGTCGTGCTCGTCGCGCTCGCCGGGGTCGAGCTCGCGCTCCACGCGTGGGGCTGGCAGCGCTGCTTCGCGCCGGGCGCGGCGCCCCGGCTGCGGCCGATCTTCGACGCCTACCTCGCGGGCTACGCCTTCGCGCTCTTCACGCCGACGGCGACGGTCGGCGGGGACGTGCTGCGTGCGAGCCTGCTGCCGGAGGCGATCCCCGCGGCCGAGGCCGCCGCGTCGGTGACGGCCGATCGGCTCGCCTGCTCCGTCTCGGATGCTCTCGTCGGCGTGTGCGGCGTCGTCCTGCTGCTCGCTCGCGGGCCGCTCGAGCCATGGCACCGGGCGGCGCTGCTCGCGGCGACGGCGCTGTTCGGCGTGGGGATCGGCGGGTTCTTCCTGGTCCAGCGCAGCGGGCTTCTTGCGAGCCGGGCGGCCGGCCACCCGCTCGTGGCGCGCGTCGCCGGAGCGCAGCTCGCGGCCCGGCTCGCGCGCGCCGGCGCCGATCTCGATTTTCGCCTTCGGTCGCTTCACCTCGAGCGGCCCGAGGCGTTTCGCGGCGCGCTGCTCCGCAACCTCGCGGCCACCGGCACCGGCGGCCTGCAGGTCGCCCTCGTGCTCGCGCTGCTCGGCTCCCACGAGGTCGCCGCTGCCGCCGTCCAGATCTTCCTGGTGGGCGTTGCCCTCGACCTGTTCTCCTTCTTCATTCCGGCCCGCCTCGGTGTGCAGGAAGGCGCGCGCATGCTCGGCGCGAGCGTCGCGGGCGTCGATCCTTCGGTCGGCCTGCTCCTCTCGCTGGTGCTCCGCGTCGAGCAGGCGCTGTGGGGCGCGCTCGGCCTCGCGCTCCACGCCCGCCTCGCCCGCACCCGGGCGCTCCGACACCCCGGAGCGGAGCCGGTATAGTGAAGACCGGGGGGGCGGGCCCGCCCGGCCCGCGTCCGCGGCGGGCGCCCGCAGGCCCGCACGCAGGGGGGTCGCCGTTGCTGAGCCGCCGGAGCTTCTTTCGCCACATCCTCGCCAACCCGGAGTCCCGCGAGCTGCTGCTCAACTCGCTGGCCGTCGGCGAGGCGGACAGCGCGGTCGACCTCGACCGCGTCGCCGCGCACGTCGAAGACGCGGTGCTCTCGCGGAAGATCTACCGCCACTTCGCCGAGGAGACGAAGCACGCGCGCCTTTTCCGCCGCCACCTCGAGTCGATGGGGTTCGCGGTGCGCCCGCTGCCGCCCGAGCTCGACTACGAGAGGCTCGTGCGCGGCTACGCGATGGGGACGCCGCGGTCTCGCATCGACGACCCGCGGCCCTTCGACACCGACGATCTCGTCACGTTCTTCTGCGGCAGCAAGGCCGGCGAGGAGCGCGCCTGCGCCGAGATGGCCGGCCTCATCGATTCGCTCGCCGAGGATCCCGCGACGGTTGCGCTGCTGCGCGAGATCTACGACGACGAGATCCGTCACGTCTCGTACGCGACCGAAGAGCTCGGCCGCATCGCGGACGCAGGGAACCGGCCGCTGGTCGTCCGGCGCCTTCGCGCCGCGCGACGCGCCGAGGCGCGGGCCCACCGCACGGTGAGCCGCGCCTTCATGCGGCGGCTCATGGAAATCGTCGGGGCGCCGAGGATCGTGCGCCTGTTCGCGGGCGTTGCGATCGACCTCGGTTTCGTCGTTCGCTTCCTGTTCCCCGGCGGCCTCGACCGGCCGCTCGTCGCCGACGCCATGCGCACGCCGGAGCGGCCGAAGCAGCTCACGGCACGGCCGGTCGTCGCCACGCAGGAGCTCTCGTGAAGACGCTGTTCCTCAACCCGCCGTCGTACGAAGGCTTCGACGGCGGCGCGGGCTCGCGCTACCAGGCGCGGCGCGAGGTGCGCTCGTTCTGGTACCCGACGTGGCTCGCGCAGGCGGCCGCCCTGGTTCCGGGCAGCGTGCTGATCGATGCGCCGGCGGACGATCTCGACGTCGACGCCGTGCTGGACCGCGCCGCGCAGTTCGACCTCGTCGTCTTCCACACGTCGACCCCGTCGGTGGCGCAGGACGCGAAGACCGCGGCGCTGCTCGAGGAGCGAAACCCGCGCGTCCGGATCGGCTTCGTCGGTGCGCACACGATGGTGCTCGCCGAGGAGACGATGCGGGTCGCGCCGGCCGCCGACTTCGTGACGACCGGAGAGTTCGATTACGCCGTCCGCGACATCGCCGCGGGCAGGCCCTTCGCCGAGGTCGCGGGGATCGTCTACCGGGGCGCCGACGGCGCGCTGGTGCGGACTGCGGAGCAGCCGCCGATCCACGACCTCGACTCGTTCCCGTTCGTGACCGACGTCTACGCGAAGAACCTGCGGATCGAGAACTACGCGATCGGCTACCTGCAGCATCCCTACGTCTCGCTCTACACCGGCCGCGGCTGCCGCGCGCGCTGCACCTTCTGCCTCTGGCCGCAGACGATCGCCGGCCACGCGTACCGGACGCGCAGCGTCGAGCACGTCGTCGCGGAGATGGCGCACGCGAAGCAGCTCTTTCCGCAGGTGAAGGAGTTCTTCTTCGACGACGACACCTTCACCGACGACCGCCCGCGTGCAGAGGCGATCGCGCGCGGCCTCGGAAGGCTCGGGATCACGTGGTCGTGCAACGCGCGCGCGAACGTCCCGTACGAGACCCTCCGCGTGCTGAAGGAGAACGGCCTTCGGCTGCTGCTCGTCGGCTTCGAGAGCGGAAACCAGGAGATCCTCAACAACATCCGCAAGGGGATCAAGCTCGACAAGGCGCGCGAGTTCGTGAAGGACTGCCACGCGCTCGGGATCCGGATCCACGGCACGTTCATCCTCGGGCTCCCCGGCGAGACGCGGCAGACGATCGAGAACACCATCGAGTTCGCGAAGGAGATCGACCCGTACAGCCTGCAGGTCTCGCTGGCCGCGCCGTACCCGGGAACCGAGCTCTACCGGCAGGCGCAGGAGCAGGGATGGTTCCGAACCGCGCGCTCGCGCGAGCTGGTCGAGGACCACGGCATCCAGGAGGCCGTGCTCTCGTACGACGACCTCTCGAGTGCCGAGATCCACGAGGCGCTCGAGCGCATGTATCGCGAGTTCTACCTGCGCCCGCGGCCGATCCTGCGGATCGTTCGCGACATGCTGCGCGACCGGGAGGTGATGAAGCGCCGGCTCCGCGAGGGCTGGGAGTTCTTCTCCTTCATGGCGCAGCGCCGGCGCACCGCCGAGCCCTAGCGTGGACCGAACGCTCCTCGTGACCGGCGACGACTTCGGCCTCTGCGCCGGGGTGAACGCCGCGATCGCAGCCGCGCACCGCGACGGCATCCTCACGAGCGCGAGCCTCATGGTGACGGGCGCTGCGGTCGCCGAAGCAGTCGCGCTCGCGCGCGAGATGCCGTCGCTCTCGACCGGGCTGCATCTCGTGCTCTCGGGCCGCGAGGCGCCTGCGGCGAGCAAGCCCGGCGCGATCCCGGACCTCGTCGATTCGAAGGGACGCTTCGCGCCGACGCCGGCGCGTGCGGGAATCGCCGACGGGCTGCTCTGGCGCGCGCGGCGCGCGCAGGTGGAGCGCGAGATCCGCGCGCAGATCGAGCGCTATCTCGAGACCGGGCTCCCGCTCGATCACGTCGACGGCCACCACCATCTCCACCTGCATCCGTTCATCTTCCCGGTGCTGCTCTCGTGCCTGCGCGAACATCGCGTGCCGTGGGTTCGCCTCGCGGACGAGGATCCGGCCGCACGCCACGGCGGAGCCTGGAGCCCGAAGGAGATCGAGCCCGCGATCCTCGCCTGGCTCTCGCGGCGCGCGCGCGCGCGGATGCGCGCGACCGGGGGGGTTCGCGCCGCGGAGCGGATGCTGGGCCTGCGCGCGACGGGCCGCATGTCGGCGGACGAGGTCGTGTGGCTGCTCTCGCGCACGGCCGCGCGAAGCGCCGAGCTGTACGCGCACCCGGATCGCGCGACGGTGCAGGGGCGCCGCGAGGAGGCCGCGCTGCGAGCGCCCGCGGTGCGCGAGGCCGTGCGTGCGGCGGGCTTCCGGCTCGTGAGCTCGCGCGAGCTCGGACGCCGCGCCGGAGACGCGGCGTGAGCGCGGTGCTGGGCGTGCTGCTCGCATGGCTCGTGGTCTCGGTTTCGTACCGGCTGCTGGCCTCCGCGTCGCTCGCGCGGATGTGCGATCCGCGCGCCGGGGCCGCGCGCGGGCAGCCGCCGTCGGGAACGGTCGTCGCGCTGCGGCCGCTCCGCGGCGCAGGCGCGCAGCTCGAGAGCTGCCTCGACAGCCTGTGGCGCGCGGGCAAATCGGGCCGGATGCGGATCGTGGCGGCGGTCGAAGACGCTCGGGATCCGGCCGTCGCCGTGGTCGAACGGGTTCGAGAGCGCTGGCCCGAGACGCCGTCTCGCGTCGCGATCGGCCCCGGCCCGGCCGGCGTCAATCGCAAGGTCTCGAACCAGGTGCAGGCGGTGCGAGGCGAGCGCGCCGACTTCTGGCTGCTGTCGGACGCGGACGTCCGCGTTCCCGACGACTACGCGGAGGCGCTGCTCGCGCCGTTCGCCGACCCCGACGTCGGGCTCGTCACGTGCCCGTACGTGAGCGTTCCCGCCGCGAGCGCGGTGAGCCGGATCGACGCTCTCGTCACGAACACGCACTTCGTTCCGAACGCGTGTCTCGCCGCTCGCTTCGAGGGGCTGCACTTCGGGCTCGGCGCGACGATCGGCGTCCGCGACGCGGCGCTCGCGCAGATCGGCGGCCTCGCGTCGCTGCTCGACCTCGCGGCCGACGACTGCTGGCTGGCGCGCAAGGTCGAGCGCGCGGGCTGGCGCCTCGCGTGGGTGCCGCTCGTCGTCGAGCACGTGCTCGAGGACGAGGGATGGCGCCACGCACTCGCGCGGCACGTTCGGTGGAGCCGGGTAACGCGCGCACTGCGCCCGTCCGGCTACTACGGCTCGTTCGTGACGCACGACCTTCCGGCCGCGCTCGCGTGCGCGGGAGCGCTCCTCGCCGCGGGAGGGCCGGGCTGGGCCGTGCTCGCGGGCTGGTGGGCGCTGCGGGCCGCCGCCGCGTGGCGCCTGCGCGAGCTTCTGCGCTTCCGGCTGCGGGACGCGTGGCTGCTCCCGCTCGTCGACCTCGCCGCGCTCGGCGTGTGGGCCGCCGGCCTGTTCGGCAGCGCCGAGCCTCCGCGCGGCCACGCGGACTGACGGCGCTGCGAGCCTGCGCCGTTCGCGCCGCGCGCTCGCGGGCGGCGCGGGGGGATCAGCCGAGCCAGCGCACCCACGCGCCGTGCCAGTGGGAGGTCGCGATGAGGCGGTCGTCGCCGCCGGGCCAGATTCGCAGCCGGAGCTCCGCCTGCTCGGTGCTCGCACCTTCCAGACGCAGCCAGGCGATCGGCGCGCTTCGGCTCGCGGCGGCGCCGGCTGCCTCCATGCTCGCCGTGACCTCCGCGCGCTCCGGCTCCGGGAGGTACCACCACACGACGCTGTGGAACAGGACCGTCGCGAAGCCCGCCGCGGGCGCGCACTCGCGGGCGACGAACTCGCCGGCGCGCAGCGCGGCGATCGCGGGAAGCTCGTCGGCGAGGATGGCGAGCGCGGCGCGAAGGCGAACGAGGCGCTCGCGCTGCTCGGGCCAGATGAACGACTCGAGCCGCCGCCGCTCATCGGGGATTCTCGCATCGATCGGCGCGACGTCGCAGCCGCGGCGATCCGCCACGCGGAGCGCTGCGCCGAGATCGGGAGCGCTGCCCGTCCAGGTGGTTTCGACGAGCAGCCGCGCATCCGGATCGCCCCAGTGGTGCGGTCCGAGCGCGTAGCGGTAGCGATCGAAGATCAGGTTGAGGCCGGCACTGGCGCCGATCTCGCGCACGCGGAGCGGAAGGCCCGTGCAGCGTGCGATGTGCAGGAAGCCCGGCAGCAGCGCGGCGCTGCGGCAGACCTCGTTGGTCTGCACGCGCCAGCTCGTCGCCGCGCGCCGCAGCCTCGCAGCGTGCGTCTCGGCGACCTCGAGCAGCGCGCGCCACGCGGCCTGCTCGTCGAACGCTCCTCCGGCGGAAGGGTAGAAGGCCGCGAGGCCCGGCGCGTCTCCCGAGAGGACGAGGGCGTGGACGCGGGCGAGGATGCGGAGCGGGAGCGCATCGAGGTGCGGCTCGCCTTCGTAGTCGGCGACCAGCTCCGCGAAACGACCGCCGGCTTCGAGGTCCGAGGCGGCGCGCGCGAGGAGCGCCGAGTAGATCGGCGACCCGGAGACGGCGCACAAGCGCGACTGCATGCGGAAGGCGTCGGCGGCCTTCGCGAGGTTGGCGGGCAGCTTCCCCGGCGCTCCGCGACGTCCGCTCGAGGACGGATCGGGTTCGTTCACGCTGCGCCCCGCGCCGGCGGTCCGGCGTCGCTCTCCGGTTGCTCCGCGCCGCGGCCCTCGCCATGGCTCGGCTCGAACGCCGGCAAGTCGATGCGGACCGTCGTCCCTTCGCCAGGGCGGCTCGCGATCTCGAGGTCGCCGCCGTGATCGCGAACGATTCCGTGGACGACCGAGAGGCCGAGCCCGGTTCCTCTTCCCGGCGCTTTCGTCGTGAAGAAGGGCTCGATCACGCGCTCGAGATGCTCGGGCGCGATGCCGCAGCCGGTGTCCGATACGGTGAGCCGGGCATGACGGCCGGGCCGCAGGGCCGGGCGGATCTGCGCGAGCTCTGCGTCGACCTCGAGAGGCTCGAGCCGGACGGTGAGCGTGCCGCCGCGGCCTTCGAGCGCGTGAATGGCGTTGGTGAGCAGGTTCAGCGCGAGCTGGACCATCTGTGTCTCGTCGCCGCGAACCTCCGGCGTGTCGGCCTCGAGCGTTGCGCGCACCTCGACGCCCGCGGGGAGGGCGGGCCGCACCAGGTCGAGCGCCTCGCCGATCACCCCGGCCAGACGAAGCCGCGCGCCACGCGGCCTCTGATGGCGGCCGAAGATGAGCAGGCGAGAGACGAGATTCGACGCGCGCTCGGCGGCGCTCAGCACGTGGCCGAGGTCCTCGAGGAGGCGCGGGTTGCCGTTCGCCTTCGCCGCTTCGCGCGCCGAGTCGGTGTGCCGCGAGATCGTTGCGAGGATGCCGTCGAGGTCGCGCGCCACGGCCTGCGCGAGCGTGGCGACCGCTTCGAGCTTCTGCGCCTGTCGCAGGCGCGCTTCGAGCGCCGCCTGTGCGGTGCGTCGCTCTTGCTCCGCGGTGACGTCGAGAAGGGTGCCCACGATTCTCTTCTGGAGGCCGTCCGGGCCGTGCACCACCTCGCCGATGCTCCGTATCAGTCGCGTCGTGCCGTCGGGAAGGCGGTTGCGGAAGACGACGTCGAGCCGGCCTCCCTCGGCCAGCGCCCGGAGAACCGCCTCCCTCGCGCGCACGAGGTCGTCCGGGTGCGTGAGCTCCTCGATGCACTCCATGAGCGGTCGCGGCGGCCCTTCGCGCGGAAGGCCGAGGATCTCGTACATCTGCTCCGACCAGATGTCGTTGCCGCGATAGGGGACGTCGCACTCGTAGCTTCCGGCGCGCGCGAGGGCCTGCGCCGTGCGTAGGTGCGCCTCGCTGCGCAGCAGCGCCGCGTCGTCTCGCGCGCGTTCGGTGACGTCTCGCGCGATCGACACGGTGCGAACGACCCGGCCCGCCGCGTCGAGGATCGGCGCCGTCATCACGTGCAGCACGCGCGTCTGTCCGTCGCTGCGCGTTCGCTCCTGCAACGAACGGTCGAGCGTCATACCCGTTTCGAGGACGAGCGCGCGATCTCGCAGCACGGTTTCGAGCACGGCGGGCGGCCACGATGCGGGGCCGAAGCGTCCGGTGATCTCGGGCAGGGTGACGCCGTAGAACGCGAGGAACGCGCGGTTGGCCCAGACGACTTGCGCCGCGGGATCCGCGAGCACCACGAGATCCGGGATCGCGTCGAGAACGCTCCGATAGATCCGTTCGGCCTGCTCCTGATCGAGCTCGGACTTGCGGCGCGCCGAGTCGTCGAGCACGAAGAGCGCGTGATCGTCTCGCAGGTCGGTCGTGTAGAGGACGCACAGCGTGACCGGAACGCGAGAGTCGTCTCGCCGCAGGTATTCTTTCCGGTAGGTGTACGGGGCTCCGGTGCTGCGGAGCGTCTCGCGCGCCTTCCGGTCGGCCGCCTCGAACCCGGGCGGCGTGATCTGCTTCCAGGTGAGTCGCGCGTCGAGCAGCTCCTTCCGCGTGTAGCCGAGCAGCCGCGCGAACGCGTCGTTCGCGTCGACGATCTCGCCGCGCGGGTTCACGACGGCGAAGCCGATCAGCAGATTTCGCATGATGCCGCGCAGGACCGCGATGCTCTGCCGTACGCGATCGGCTTCGAGGCGCCGTTCGGGGCTCGGGTCGCTTCCCGCGTCGTCTTCGAGCGCGGCGATTCGGCGGCGCAGCAGGCCGATCTCCGCGAGCAGCGCCGGGTCGGGGCGCGGCGGCGCCGTCACCGGCCGCTGCAGCGCGCGCCTGCGTCCTCGCAGGGAGAAGACGCGGGAACGCGCAGGTAGAAGCGCGAAGCGAGGAGCACGTCGATATCGGCCGTGGGGCCCGGCGCCGGCGCGCCGGCGACGAGGATGCCTTCGCTGGCGAGCGCGTCCGCGGCCTCGTCGACGTCCGCCGGGCTCGCCTTCGCTCGTTCGAGGTCGACCTCGGCAACGAGGATCTCGGTGTCGCCGCCGACGAGGGTGGCGCGAATCGTCGGGCACGGCGGTTTCACGCAGCGAATCCCGGAATCGCGAACGCTGAAGAGCGATCCCTCCTCGGCGCCTTCTCCGGCCGCACGCCAGGCCTTCGTCACGCGGAGGACGGCTCCGGCGCTCTTGCCGGCCGCCGCTTCGATCGTCCCCGCGACCAGCGAGCGCCGGTCGGGCGGTGCGAGCGCCAGCTCGGCCAGCGTGTCCGCGTCGGGAGCGCCGCCGCCGCTCGGCTCGAGGCGCGCGACGGGGCACTGCGCTGCGGTCGATCCGTCGGCGCAGCGGGTGAGGGGGCGGCCGGCCTCGCTCACGAGATAGCCGCCGCACGCTCCGGCAGCGCAGCCGGCGAGGTCGGGACCCACGCGGAACACGGCCGAGGGCTCGTGCCGCGCCCGGTGCGCGGCGTCGGTCTTGCGGGCGGAGTGTTTCGAGGCCGCCGCGGCGGGCCCTGCGGCGATGGCGAGGGCGGCTGCGACCAGGAGAGAGAAGAGATGCGCCGTCACGAACGACCTCGCACGCGGGCTGCGCGCCGTGACCCTACCCGAGCCGCGCGGCCGGGCAAGATCAGGCGAGGACGCCGAGGGGCTTCGCTGCGAATCCGGGAAACGTCTGCGGCGGCGGTGCGGCGCCGAGGTGCGCGGCGAGCGCTTCGTGGAGGACGTGGCGGTAGTCGGTCGCGACCGCGAGATCGCGGCCTTCGTAGAGGGCGCCCTCGGCGAGACCGGGCCACGGTCCGTGAACGCCCGGGTTCACGCGAGGGCCCGCGAGCAGCAGGACGCTAGCGTGGCCGTGGTCGGTCCCCTCGCTTCCGTTCGGGCGAGCCGTACGGCCGAACTCCGTCATCGCGAGGGCGATCCAGTCGCGCCGGCCGCGAAGCCCGTCGGAGAGCGCCGCGAGCGCGCCCGCGAGCTCCTGGAGCGGGCGCGCCATCGCGCCGGTCTCGAGCCCCTGCCGCTGGTGCGTGTCCCAGCCATGACACTCGAGTGCGACGGCCCGGATCGGGAGGCCGGAGCTCTCGAGGGAGAGGAGCTGCCGAACGCGCTCGGGAAGCGGCGGATCCGCGCGGCGGCCCATGCCGCGCTCGCGCGATCGCGCGTCGGGAGGCGGATCGGACCGCGCGGCCGGACCGACGCGGCTCTGGTACTCGGTGAGCGCGCCGAGCGCGCGAAGCCCCGCGCGGGCGACCGGATCGTCGGCTGCGGCGGCGTAGCGGCTCTCGAGCGCAGCGCGCGCAGCGTCTTCTGCAGCGTCGAGGCCGAAGCGCGCGGGATCTCCGATCGCGAAGGCGTCCGCGCCGTACAGCGACAGCGGGAGCGCGTTCGAGAGCGCGACGACGGCGAAGGGATCGCCGCTCGAAGCGCCGCCCATCGCACGCGTGAGCCATCCCGTGCCGCCTCCCGCGCGGTCCGGGTCGGCGAGCTCCATCCGGTCCTGCGCCTCGAAGTGCGAGCGCGAGCGGTCGTCCGAGCCCGCCGCGTGGACGGCGGCGAGCTCGCCGCGCTCGACGAGCGGCGCAAGCGGCGCGAGCGCGGGGTGCAGGCCGAAGCCGTCGGTGAAGGGGATCGTCTTCGTGAGCGCGAGCGCGCCGCGAACGCGCGCGTACTCGGCGTCTCCGATCGGCGGCACGAGATGGAGCCCGTCCGCTCCTCCGCGCAGGAAGATCAGGACGAGCAGCGGTTCGCGGGCGGCGCTCGCCGCGCCCGCCCGGCGCGGAGCGAGCCAGATCGGCGCGCCC
>JAYRMX010000115.1:0-3601 GCA_041912475.1 Myxococcota bacterium | reverse complement strand
ATCCGTTGGGCAGCATGAGGCGGTCAGCCGTTCGGCCGAGCCCTGCTTCGCACCCACTCGGTGAATGTCTCGCGCGAGGCTTCGCCCGCTGCCAAGGCGAGCATCACACGCTCCTGCTCGTCGATCGGTGCAGCGAGTTCTATCCCGTTCAAGAGCAGGAACGTTTCCATCGCGGCGTGGCCCGCTCGCTTGTTTCCGTCTACGAAGGGGTGGCCGAGCACCAGCCCAACGCAAAGAGCGGCAGCTTTCTCGATCGGGGTGGGGTAGAGGTCGCGGCTTGCGAACGTCGCGCGCGGCTGGGCGATCGCAGCTTCGAGCGCCGCGAGGTCGCGAAGCCCGCGTCCTCCGCCACTGGTCGCTATGAGCGCATCGTGAAGCTCGACCACCTCGCCGAGCGTCAGATACCGCATCAGGCGAGGCGCCGGTACAGCTCTTCGTTCTTCCGAAGCACCTTCTGGGCGGCCGCACGGAAGTCGTCAGTCCCAGTGCTCAGCAGGTCGGCGATCGCGGCGCGTGCGAGCTCGGTGGGTTCCACGCCGAGTCGGGCGGCCTCCTCCTCGAGGCGTCGGGCCTGAGCATCCGAGAGTTCTACCGCGAGCTTCATGGGCCAGAATCTACAGCGCGCATGCTGCCCAACAAGGCGCTGCAGCTGACACGCCGCCGCAGCGGGGCGTGCGGAGGCTGCGGCTCGGCAGGCGGCCGGTCGGTGGCAGATGCGGCGGCCGCCCGCCGCAGTAGCATCGGGCTTCACGGGCGGCGTGCAGCTGAGCGCCGAGCCGTTGGACGGCGCGGGGAAGCAGAGGGGGAGAGGCGCGGCTCGGCATCCGGGTCGGTCGGCGGTACCATGGTGCCGGCTTTCGCGAGGAACGTCCTGTGAAGTTTCGTATCGTTATCGACGCTGACGAGGACGGCGTGTTCGTGGCGACCGTGCCGTCTCTGCCCGGCTGTGTGTCACAAGGTGCGACCCGCTCAGCGGCGCTCTCGAATGTGCGCGAGGCGATCGAGGGGTATCTCGAAAGTCTTCGCGAGCGGGGCGAACCGATTCCGCCCTCCATCCACGAAGAAGTGATTGACGTCGCGGTGTGAGTTTGCTGCCGCGGGTATCCGGGCGAGCGGCCGTAGCCGCGTTCTGCAGGCTCGGGTACGAGGTCGACCGTCAG
Source organism: Myxococcota bacterium (assembly GCA_041912475.1). Classification (GTDB taxonomy): domain Bacteria; phylum Myxococcota_A; class UBA9160; order UBA9160; family UBA9160; genus MYXO. The sequence goes on along the minus strand of JAYRMX010000115.1, from coordinate 2,441 downwards.
AAGGGCAGTCACATCATCTTGCGACATCGCGAGCCTCCGTTTCGCAGGCTCACGGTCCCTGATCACGGCGAAGTCGCGAAGGGTACGCTGCGGGCATTGATCCGCGAGGCGGGCATTTCGGTCGAGGAGTTTTCGGAGCTCCTGCGCGGGTAGCGCGCTGTCCAACAAGGCAATTGAGCTGACCGGCCGCGATCGGTGGCGTGCGGAGGTGGGTGGTCGCCGGCCGCCGCATTTGGGTGGTTGACACGGCGGCGCCCGGCGGTCGAGACTGCGGGGCATGCGGCGGCCGGCAGCTCATTGCCAAGCCGTTGGGCGGCGTGGCGAGGTTACGCGGCCTTCCAGCGCATCGAGGGTCGCTTCTTCGCCCGTGCGCATTCGCGGAGATAGAAGTTGATCAACGTCTGGTACGGGATCTCGGCGTCGTCGGCGAGCTGCTTGAAGTATGCGAGCGTGTCCTCGTCGAGTCGAATCGTGATCTGCTTCTTGAGTTTCTTCGCGTAAGGGTTCACCTTCGCCTTCGAGAAGTCGTATCGGGGTCTCATCGCCTCCACCTTCGCTCGTAGTCCGCGCGTTCGGCTCGGTCGGCCCTTCGCGCGGAGATGATCCGAATTACCGCCTCTCGCTCCCGGTAGCAGTGGCATACAAGGAGGACACGTAAGGCCGTGCTCATCCCCAACAATACGAACCGATCCTCGCCGGAAGCCTCGTCCGGATCCTCGATCAGCAGTGCCCTCTCATCGAAGAAGACCGACCGAGCCTCCTCGAACGAGACACCGTGTTTCCGCTGATTCGCGGCGTTCTTCGCCTCGTGCCACTCGAAGCGCAGGTCCCGCACCTTGGCAGTATAACTACGATGCATCTACGTTCAAATGCCCCGCCCAACAACGCGCTGCAGCTGACGCGCCGCCGCACCGGAGCGTGCCGAAGCTGGTGGCCGGCGGACGGCCGGACAGGGTGTCCATGCGCCGGCCGACCGCCGCAGTAGCATCGGGGTTCACGGGCGGCGCGCAGCTGAGCGCCGAGCCGTTAGCCAGACGAACCGGAGTCGCGGGCTTCCGCGGGCAAGGGTAGATTCCCGCTATGCGAATCGCGTCGGGCAAGGTCATCGCTGGGAGGGTCGTCGTCGAAGGTGAGCCGCTCGCCGAAGGCGCGACGGTGACGGTGCTCGCGCCGGACGATGACCAGGCCTTTGACCTCTCGCCCGAGGAAGAGTCGCTCCTTCTCCAGTCCATTCGCGAGGCGGAGCAAGGGCGCGTTGTCGACGCCGCAACCGTCCTTCGCGACCTTGGCGCCCGATAGCTCGCCTTCCTTTCGCGTCGTCGTTACCCGGCGAGCGGCCAGCGAGATCGCGGCAGCATCCGAATGGTTGCTTGGCAACCGTCCGAAGGCGCCCGGTGCCATTGGCGAGGAACTCGAGCGGGCGTTCGCGCTCCTCTCGCTCCAGCCTCATATTGGCGCGCGAGCCCGAAGCGAGCGCCTTCCCGGCATACGTCGAATTCTCTTGTCCCGGGTTCAGTACCACCTCTACTACCGCGTGAACGAAGAAGGCGGCCGGGTCGAGGTACTCGCACTCTGGCACGCGCGCCGAGGGCCCGGGCCTGGTCTTGGAGCGGCTGGCTAACAAGGGCTTGCAGCTGACAACGAACAGCGTGCTCCATTCGACCCGTGGTAGGGTTCTGGCGGCGGGCTTCCGTGCTCCAGCGCTGGCGGTCAGCGCTGTTCGTTGCAGCTGAAGCCCCAGCCGTTGGGCGGCGGAATCGAGGAGTCGATGGATGACAGCATCAACCGGACCCGCGCGGATGCTTCGGTTACGAGTCTCGCTCCGAGAGGTTGAGCCTGCGATTTGGAGAATCCTGCTCATCCGCGAGTCTGCATCTCTCGCACAACTGCACCACGCGATCCAGAGAGCGATGGGCTGGACGAACAGTCATCTCTATGAGTTCGAGATCGGCGGGCAGCGTGTCACTGATCTCGAGACCTGGGAGCCCTTTGATCAGGATGATGAAGCGGGCGATGCCGCGACCACGAGGCTTCGCGAGGTGAAGCTCCAGCCGGGTAGCCGGTTCACCTATCTTTACGATTTCGGCGACAACTGGCTGCACGACGTAACGGTCGAGGAGATAGCTCCGGCTCCCAGGGGGCAACTCCCAGCTCTCTGTATCGCCGGAGCGCGTGCGTGCCCTCCCGAGGACTGCGGCGGGGCTCATGGGTACTTCGAGTTTCTCGAAGCGCTCCACAATCCGACGCACCCGGAGCATGAGAGCTGCCGGATCTGGGCCGGCGGCGCGTTCGATGCAGAGGCGTTTGATCTCGGAAGGGCCAATGCCGCTCGCTAGCGAGTCACCCGCGACGCGCCCGCCGCCCAACACGGCAATGGAGCTGACCGGCCGCGGTCGGTGACGTGCCACGGCTTCGGGCCGCCGGCCGCCAGGTTCGGGGTT
>JAYRMX010000114.1:0-9212 GCA_041912475.1 Myxococcota bacterium | reverse complement strand
CGGCGCGATGAAGGTGTGGACGCGGTTTCCGAAGAGCGCAGGATTGGGGTTCACGGAGCCGGCCGCAACGACGGAAGGCGCGCCGTAGCCGGTCTCTTCGAGCAGCTCGCGCAGCGCGGCGTCGGCGGGGCTCTCGCCCGGATCGACCATCCCGCCCGGGATCTCGAGCGTGAGCGTCCCGGAGCCGTGACGGAACTGGCGCACCATCACGACGTGCTCGTCGGCCGTGATCGGAACGACGTTCACCCATTCGGCCGAATCGATGCAGTAGAAGTCGTGCGAGCGTCCGCTCGTCGGCGAGCGCGCGACGACGCGCTCGAGCCGGAAGACGCGGCAGTCGCGCAGCGGCTCGCGGCCGACCAGCTCCCAGGGTCGCGGCCTCAAAGCACCTCGCCGAGAACGATCTCGACGTCCTGCGTACCGGGGCTGACCGCAGCGCTCGCCACTCCCTGCAGGTCGCCCGCCGAGCGCGTCGACGCGTTGCCGTCGGCGTCGAGCCGCGCGGCGAGCCGCAGCGGCCCGTCGAAGGGGACGGTCTGGATCATGCGGTCGCCCGGACCGATCTCGAACGCGAGCGGAAGGCGGGGCGAGTCGATGCGCCGGACCGCGATGGGCGGCCCCGAGTCGCCGCGCCGCGCGATGATGAAAAGAACGGCGTTCGCGGGTACGCGAGACGCGAGCTCGGGCGCGACGCTGACGCGCCCGCGAATCGGCGCCCCGGAAGGAGCCGCCTCTCCCGGCGCGGGCGGCGGCTCGTCGCGCCCGGCGTCGCCCATCACGCCCGCCGATTTCTGCGCCGGCTCGGCGCCCGGCGGAAAGATCCTGCGAAGGTCCGGCTGCGACGGCTTCTCTCCCGCGACGTACGGCTCGACCTTGCGGTCGCACGCCGTGACGGCGAGCAGCGCAGCAGCGAGCGCCGCGGCAAGACGGGCGCGAGGTTCCCGCATCGCGCGCGAAGTTAGCGCACGGACCGGCTCGCGAAGGCCTCTGGCGCGGGCAGCCGGGCGCGCCAGACTCTCGCAACCTGGCGAGGGAGGAAGAGATGGCAGCACGGCGCCGGAGCGCATCGTCCCCTCTGGTGGGCATCGTGATGGGGAGCGAGTCCGACCACGAGATCATGGCACGCGCCGAGGAGGTGCTGCGCGAGCTCGGCATCCCGTCCGAGACGTCGGTGCTGAGTGCGCACCGGACGCCGGACGAAACGATCGCCTACGCACGCGAAGCGCAGGGCCGGGGACTGCGCGTTCTCATCGCGGGAGCGGGAGCCGCCGCTGCGCTCCCGGGTGTGATCGCTGCGCTCACGCCGCTCCCGGTGCTCGGCGTTCCGATCGCGGGCAAGGTGCTCGGCGGCATCGACAGCCTGCTCTCGATCGTGCAGATGCCCGCGGGCGTGCCGACTGCAACCTTCGCAATCGGCGGCTCGGGAGCGGCGAACGCGGCGCTCTTCGCGGCGCGGATCCTCGCGCTCGGCGATGCCGCTCTCGGCCGCGCCCTCGACGAGCGGCGCGCCGCCGGCGCGAAGAAGGTGCTCGAGGCGAACGCGCGGCTTCGCCGCCGATGAGTTTGTTCGCCGCGGGCGCGCGTGATAGATTCGGAGAATTGCGGAGCCTGGGGGTGGCCGGAGCGCGACTCCGAGCCTGAGATCAGACCCTTCGAACCTGAACTCGCTGAGACGAGCGTAGGGAAGGCTCTCCGGCCGAAGTCCAGCGCACACGGACCCGCCGCTCCGCTTCGAACGCGAAGGAGCGACCGTGTCCGCCGATCGAACCTCCTCAGGCCCGCTGCGCTTCCCGCTCCCTCTCCTCGGCGGCAATCCGTCGAGCGCGGCACAGGGGACGAACCCCGGGAGCTTCGCCAACCGCGCCGAAATCGGCGGGCCTCTCGCCTTCAGCTCGCCCGACACGCCCGGCATGCCGGAGCCGTCCGCGAATACCGCGTGGGACTTCATGCCGCCCGGCTGGAAGGTCGCCGGCGGCCGCTGGACCGCACCGCAGGGCTTCTCGCCCGTGACGCAGCTCGAGCACGCGCGGCTCGGCATCGTGACGCCGCAGATGCGCCGCGTCGCGCAGCGCGAAGGGCACCTCACCGCCGAGCAGGTCCGCGACGAAGTGGCGGCGGGCCGCATGGTGATTCCCGCGAACCTCGTCCACCTCGGCTTCCGGCTCGATCCGATGGCGATCGGACGTGCGTCGCGCACGAAGGTGAACGCCAACATGGGCGCGTCTCCCGTCGCGAGCTCGACCGACGAAGAGGTCGACAAGCTGCGGTGGGCCGAGCGCTGGGGCGCCGACACCGTGATGGATCTCTCGACGGGCGGAGATCTCGACAAGACGCGCGCATCGATCCTCGAAGCGTCGCACGTCCCGATCGGAACCGTGCCGATCTACTCGATGATCGTCGGCCGCCGCATCGAAGACCTCGACGAGCGCGCGGTGCTCGCGTGCCTCGAGCACCAGGCCCGGCAGGGAGTCGACTACTTCACCATCCACGCCGGCGTGCTCCGCGAACACCTGCCGTACGTGCAGCGGCGCCTGATCGGCATCGTGAGCCGCGGCGGCTCGCTGCTCGCGAAGTGGATGCTGCACCACGGCCGGCAGAACCTCATGTACGAGATCTGGGACGAGATCTGCGAGGTGATGCGCCGGTACGACGTCACGTTCTCGATCGGCGACGGGCTTCGACCGGGCGGGCTCGCCGACGCCTCGGACGTCGCCCAGCTCCGCGAGCTCGAGACGCTCGGAGAGCTGACCGAGCGCGCATGGCGCCACGGCGTGCAGGTGATGGTCGAAGGGCCGGGACACGTTCCGTTCGACCAGATCGAGTACAACATGAAGCTGCAGCGGCGCCTGTGCCACGGCGCGCCGTTCTACGTGCTCGGTCCGCTCGTGACGGACATCTTCCCGGGCTACGACCACATCACGAGCTGCATCGGAGCGACGGCCGCGGCGTACCACGGAGCGGCGATGCTCTGCTACGTGACGCCGAAGGAGCACGTCGGGCTGCCCAAGAAGGACGACGTGAAGCAGGGCTGCATCGCGTACAAGATCGCGGCGCACGCGGCCGACGTCGCGCTCGGGATCCCCGGAACGCGCGACCGCGACGACGAGCTCACGAAGGCGCGCGCGGCGCTCAACTGGGAGAAGCACTTCGAGCTCGCGTTCGATCCCGACACCGCGCGCGCGTACCACGACGAAGACCTCGACGTCGACACCGACTTCTGCGCGATGTGCGGCCACGACTGGTGCTCGGTGCGAATCAGCCGGGAGATCACCGAGTTCGTCTCGGGCAAGGACGGCGCGTACGCGTGGGAGTCGCCGAAGATCTCGGATGCGCTCACGCCCGAGCAGCGCGAGATCCTCGAGAAGCGGGGAGTCCTCTCGCCGGCCGAGCTGCACCGGCTCGCGAGCAAGACGCGCGAGAAGGTCGGCGCGGTCGCCGGGCACAAGGGTTCGTGCCACAGCGACGTCGCGGACGACGACGCCGCGCGCGCGCTGCAGGAGTGAGCGGCCGCGCTCCACCCCCTTAAGCGAGCAGCCCCGGGGCCGTGTGGCCGCCGGGGCGCTCGGGCCCGAACCTCACCCCCCCTGGATCAGCTCGAACCGATGCCTTCCGTTTCGGCGGCTTGCGACGGGACTTGAGCGCTTTTTTCCGGAGGTCTGCCCATCCATGCGCGCGCAGCTTCGCCTCAGCCCCGAGAATCTCGCGGAGTACCTGACAAATCGAGGACTTGCCGGCCGGCGCGAGGCGGTTCGGGTCGAGGAGGCGGGCGACGGGAACATCAACTGGGTGCGTCGCGTGCGAATCGGCGAGACCGGACGGACGCTGGTCGTGAAGCAGGCGCGCCCGGCGCTCGAGCGGTTCCCCGAGTATCAGGTGACCACCGAGCGGGCGGTGTTCGAGGCCCGCTACTACGAGGAGATCCGCCCCTTCGATTCTGTGGGGATCTGCCCACAAGTTCTCGACTTCGACGAAGCCGAGCGCGTCCTCGTGCTCGAGGACCTCGGCGACGCTCCGCGGCTCGATCGCGTGCTCGCCGGCGAAGCCGACTCCGCGCGGGCTGCGGCCGCGGGAGAAGCGCTCGGAAGTTTCCTCGGCGCGGTCCACGCCGGGACGGCGGAGCGGCCGGACCTCGCCGCCCGCTTCGCCAACGACGACATGCGCCGCCTGCACGGCGATCACATCTTCGCGCTTCCCTTCCATGCGAACGAGTTCGCACTCTCGCCGGCGCTGCGCTCGCGCGCCGAAGCGCTCTGGCGCGACGAGCGGGCGGGCGCGCTCGCGGCCGACGCCTACGCCCTCTACCTCGCTCCATCCGGCGTGCTGGTCCACGCCGACGTACAGGGCGGCAACGTCCTGCTCCAGCCGGGCCGGCCGCGGCTGCTCGACGCCGAGATCGCGCACGCGGGCGACGGCGCGTTCGACGTCGGCATCCTCCTCGCGCACCTCGCGATCAGCGCCGTGGCAAAGCGCGACTCCGGGCGCGCCCGCCCCGCACTCGAGCGAACGTGGAGCGCGTACGCCGAGAGCCGCGGGAGGGCAAGGGCCCCCGCGTTCGAGGAGGCCATTCGCTACGCAGGGATCGAGCTGCTGCGCAGAACGCTCGGCGCCGCGCGCGTGGCGGCGGTGGCGGACGATGCCGCCGGCCTCGCGGTCGTCGATCTCGGCCTGCGCTGGCTGAAGGCGCCGCCCGCGCGCGCGGCCGAAGCGGCCGCCTGAGAAAGCGCTGCCTGCGTAGCGAGGCCGCTGCTGATCTCGGCGAGCTCGAGGCCGAGGGAAGTGGCGCGTGCGCTCGTCCGTTCCGCCGCCCCGGCCGACTCCGCTGCACGTCCGGCGCCTCGATCGTGGCCGCGGCCGGAGCCGAGCGGAGCGAGGCGGAGGGCGCGGCCACGATCGACCGAACCCGGCGCTGCCTTCGACTCGTCTTCCTCGACATCTCGCCCCCTCCTCCTCGGAGGGCTTCTCTACCCGCTACCTGTCAACCTGTCGAAAGGGGACGGGGCAGGAGAGCGAGTTGCGCCTACCGCGGCGGTGCACACTCTTCCTTGTTGTCGATCATGTGGAGGAGGCTGCGTAGTCGGCTAGAGGTTTGCTCCGGCGAGAGGCAGATCGGACTGCCCGTCCCGAACTCGGGCGTACACGGATCTGTGGGATTGCGGAGTTCCTCTTCGATGATTGAGCGTATAGCGGGACGTTTTCGAATGGCGATGCAATCGAACGTCTCGGACGCGTGGGTGCCGAGATCGAAGTGGATGAGCGCTATGAGCTTTCGCATCGCAGGTTCCGAGTTCAGGTCTTCGAAGAGCAGCAAGAGACCTTGCGTAGCTGATGCGATCCGGTCTGCGGCCCGATCATCACCCTTCGACTCAGCTTCCCGGTCTGCTGGCTCCAAGGCAATGAGTGCGCCATAGGCAACGTCAGTAATCACCCGCTCCCGGGCTGCCCGAGAGCCGTCTGCCAGAGCGTCCGCGAGGCACACCGAGGAAGCCAAGGCGGCAGCGAGAATCCGTCCAGCGACGCCGCGGCCCGATATCACGGCAGCACCGTCAGCTGGTTGTCGCCTTCTTCGAGGCTCAGCAGTTGATTGAGGCGCTCCAAGGCAGCGACGTCGGGCGTTGCGATGCAGCCTTCCGAGCAGATGCGCGGGTTCGGGCAGAAGTGAATCCCGAAGCCCGATCGATTGAAGGAGTTGTACCGGTACCTGGGATCCGGCGTGAGACGCCGCCAGGGTGTCGGCTTATCTGCTCGCGGGCGTCCGATTCGGTAGAAGCCCGGCGGAAGCGGTCCGGTGTCAGGGACATCGACCCTATCGACGTTATCTCGACAGTCTCCGCAATCCGGGTTCCTGTAGTTCGTTCCGGAGAGGAAGGTCGAGTCCGAGTAGGTTTCCTGGTTCGTTGGATCGTTCGGGACACATGTCATCGTGTGCAGGGCAATCGAGTAGACGCAGTAGTAGAGGCCGCTCGGATCGATCGCGTTCGTCGGATTGCCACCAGCGTAGAGGTAGAGATTCGCATTGATGCCGCGAGCGAGCGGGTTTGGCGATGGAGACAACGCCATCTCGGCTTGACCAAGCCCGATCGGATCCGCCTCGAGGTAGCGCCCGGTGGCGGGGTCGTAGGTGCGGTAGAAGTTGTAGTGCCACCCCGTCTCCGCATCCGCGTACTGGCCCGGCAGGCGCACGTTGAGCGCGGTGGTCGCGCCGTCGCCGTCGGGATCCTCGTCGACCGTCGCCTTGCCGAACGGCTCGTACCGCGCGCGCCACACGGCGACCGCGGCGCCCGCCGCCGGGGAGTCGGTCATCGCGAGGGGCGCCCCGAGCGGATCGGTGTGGACCCAGCGGATGCGCGGCGGCGGGCGCGGCGTGCCGGCGCACAGCAGCACGATGGCGAGCCCCGAGGACGCCGTCGCGACCGCGACCGGCCAGCGCCGCGTGGCGGCCGCGGCGCCGAGCCCCGCCACGAGCGAGAGCCCAAGCACGACGAGCGGCAGCTCGAGATCGCGCGGCATGCCGAGCGGCGTGAGCCACGCCGCCGTGCCCACCTCCACCGTGTCGTCGACCAGCCCCACGAGCTCGTCTTCGAGGAAGACGTAGGAGCGCACGAGGTCGTTGCTCGCGCCCGCAACCTTGGTGATCTCTTCGACCAGGTGGCCCTGCGTGTCGTAGAAGAAGAGGAGTGTCTTGTCCGGCGTCGTCTTCTTCACCCGGCGGCCGAAGGCGTCGTAGCGGTAGGTCGCGAGGGTCGCGAAGCCGCTGGCGGGGTCGCGCACCTCGACCATGCGATTCGACTCGTCGTAGCGCAGCGACGGCGTGCCCGCGTAGGCGGCCGCGCCGTCGTAGATGCGGTTGCCGTAGACGTCGTGCGCGTAGGCGCGTGCCTCGGCGCCGGTCGCCACCTCGAGCCGGTCGGTCCCAGGCTGGTAGCCGTAGCCGCTGCTCCCGAGCGGGCCGAGCTTGCTCGTGCGGTTGCCGGCGGCATCGTAGCCGTACTGGTGGAGCACCGTACCCGCAAGGCTCGTCGCCTGCTGCAGCCGGTCGAGTGCGTCGTAGAAGTAGAAGCGGCTCTCGGTGGCGTCGAGAGCATCGACGACGCGATCGAGGTTCGGGCCGGGATCGCTTGGGCCGGGGGCGCCGGCCGTGAAGTCGTACGTGTAGTGGCGATCCAGAATCGGCGCCCCGCCGCTCGTGACGACGACGTCCGTCACCTGTCCGCGCAGGTTCACCCCGCGTGTGCTCGTCACCGTGTTCACGCCGCCGACGAGCGGCGGAAGCTTCGCCTGCTGGCGCGGGCCGAACGGGTACCAGGCGATATCGGTCACCTGGCTCATGCCCGCGCTCGTGTAGAGGCCAAGGGTGCCGGGCCGCAGGCCGGCGTACCGGGTCTCCACGCCCACCGCGCTCGGGAGCACGATCCACTCGCGGTTGCCGGCCGGATCGTAGAGGTACTGCACCGCGTAGGAGAGCCCGTCCACAATCGTGCGCTCGGCCGCCACGTCGCCGCGCCGGGTGTACTCGAGCTGCGTGGTCACCTCGCCGTTCGAGACCTCGGCGAGGCGGCCCTTCTGGTTCTTCGCCGCGTCCGTGTCGTAGCTGAAGACCCAGTCGGGATCGGTCGGCAGATCGATCGTGCCGAGCCGGCCGAGCCCGTCGTAGCCATACGACGTCGTTCGCCTCGCGCCCGCGGGCGTCGCATCCTCGATCTTCTGCACCAGGTTGCCGGCGGCATCGTACACGAAGCGCGTCGTGCCGGTGTCGGGCGAGACGGTCTCCACGGCGGTTGTCGCATCGGCGGCCAGCCTACGCATCAACGAAGCACAACCTCTTGCTGCGTCACGTCTGTTCGAGAAGAGCTTTCACATGGCGGCGCAGCTCGTAGCTCTCTTCTGGCGATCGCTCCAATGCTGAGAGCATGTCGGCGAGATGAGAGCGTGCTAGCGCACGCGATGAATCATGTGCGAGGAGGTGCTCGCAGAGTTCGAGTGCGTGCTCAATAACGTGAGGCTGAACGAGCGTTCGAAGATCGACCAAACATGATCGGGCGGCCTCAGAGTCGCCTAGCTCCGCGAGGCAACGGCCCTTGAGTGCCAAGAGCTGGGCAGCGAGGTTCTTCTGGGCTTCATGTGACGTCACCTGCTGCAGGAGGTCGGAGGCGATGTTCAGGGCTGCATGCGCATCGTCGAGGGCATCCAGCCATGCGGTCGCCGTCATCATCGCGGCCTCCGGTGAGGGCGCGGAAACCGTGGTGGCTTCTTCCAGAGTGGAGCGCGCCAACTCGCGTTCTCCACTTTGGGCTTGCACTGACGCTAGGCAACGCAAGAGAAACGAGCGCACGTGAATGTCTTCCCGAGCACGCTCATCGGCGAGCGCTCGATCGAGAGACAGCCTTGCCGCAGCCAAGTCACCACGCGCGTAGGCGAGCTGGTACCTGCGATAGGCCGGCAGGTCGCCGAGTCGCATTGCTACGGCATCCGCGGGAGCCGCGGAAGTCCCGCTTGGCAACGGTGAAGGTTGTTGTTGGCGCGATCATGGCACGCAATGTTGGCGCGGTCGCACGTGTTGTTGTCACACCATTTGGTGTCTTCCATCCACTGCTGAACACACTGCTTGTTGCGCCTCTCGGCCTCATCATCATGTAGTGGGTAGTCAGTCGGATCATCGAGCGCGTCGGAGACCGCGTCGCCAATCGCAGTGTCTAGTCCAGTCGCCTCTGCGATCGCGTCTGCCACCGCGTAGCTGACGAGCCCGACCGCTCCCACGAGAGCTCCACTCGCCGTACCTACAGCGACGCTCGCGATGGTGCTGCTGCCGAGCCCTGAGCTTCCAAGTCCTGCAAGACCTCCGATCGCTGCACTCGTCGGTTCCTTGCCCGTGGGATCGAACAGGTTGACCGGATTCGCTCTGGCGTAGAGGAACTGATTGCGGTCCAAATTCCGGGCGACCGTGCCAGCTTGGGGATACGGTGCGAGGAGTGCCCGCTGCCCAGCTGGGTCGGGCTCTAGGTACCGCCCGGTGGCCGGGTCATACGTCCTGTAGAAGTTGTAGTGCCACCCCGTCTCCGCATCCGCGTACTGGCCCGGCAGGCGCACGTTGAGCGCGGTGGTCGCGCCGTCGCCGTCGGGATCCTCGTCGACCGTCGCGCTTCCGAACGGCTCGTACCGCGCGCGCCACACGGCGACCGCGGCGCCCGCCGCCGGGGAGTCGGTCATCGCGAGGG
>JAYRMX010000113.1:0-5029 GCA_041912475.1 Myxococcota bacterium | reverse complement strand
TCTCGCGGCCGCGCGCGGGGCCGGGGGGTCGGCCGGCGGGGGGGGGGCGGGGGGGGCGGGGGCGCGGGGGCCGCCCCCCCCGGGCCCTTGTCGTTTCCAACGATTCTCGTCGTCGTTCGGCGCCCTGTCCGGCAATGCGCAGCGTCGTGCAGACGTGCCGGAATCGACCTCATTCCTTCACGAAAAGGCGAAGCGACCGCCGGTAGGATTCCCGGCGATGCGCCGAATCCCCCCGATTCTGCTGTCGGCCGTCGTGTGCGCGACGATGTGTCCGGGGAGCGCGCGCGCTGCGGACGAGGCCGGCGCGTCGAGCTTCGCCGGCGCGAAGAAGCGCTACCGCGCGCACGCGTGGTCTCTCGAAGAGATCCCGGTTCCGAAGGTCGAGCCGAAGCCGTCCGCGAACCTGCCGTCGGTCCCCGACGCGGGCTCGGGTGACGCGGCGCTCGTCTTCCCGGTGACGGGCTTCGACGTGACCGGCAACACGCTGCTTCTGCCCTCGCGGATCGACGAGGTCCTGAAGCCGTACGTCAAGGCCGATGCCTCGATCGCGGACGTCCAGGCCGCGCGAGACGCGCTCGCGAAGGCCTACGACGGCGACGGCTTCCTGACGGTCGACGTCCGCCTTCCCCAGCAAACCATCGGCGACGGTCGCGTGAGGATCGACGTCGTCGAGAACCGGCTCGGCGACGTGACCCTTCGCAACGACGGTGTGAAATGGTTCGGCGACGACGGCGTGCGCCGTGATCTTCCGCACGTCGTCCCGGGCGCGATCCTGCGGCGCGAGGACCTCGCTGCGGACCTCGCCGGCGCGAACGGCAACCCGGACCGCGTCGTCCACGCGCCCATCCCGAGCGCCGGCAAGGAGCCGCGAACGACGGACCTCACGGTCGAGGTCGAGGACCGGATCCCGCTGCACGGCTCGGTCGACTTCAACAACGAGTACACCCCCGGGTCGCCGCCGACGCGGCTCGTTACGAACCTCTCGTACGCCAATCTGTGGGATCTCGGGCACGTCGCCTCGGTCTTCTATCAGTTCGCACCCGACTACCGGTTTCCCGACGTCCAGATCTACTCCGGCACCTACCAGGCGCCGATGCCGTGGGACCGCGAGCAGAGCGTCGTCGGCTACGTCGTGAGCACCCGCACGCGGACCGACCTCGTCAACGCGCCGGGCCTGAGCGCGGCCGGCAGCTCGCTCGACGCCGGCGGCCGCTACTTCGCGCCGCTTCCCGCGATCCCCGGCGTCGAGGGCTTCACGCACACCGGAAGCTTCGGCCTCGACCGCAAGGAGATCGAGAACGGCCTGTTCGCTCCTGCCATTCGGATTCGAACGCCGATCACCTACATGCCCTTCGCTGCGAGCTACACGGCCAACCTGCTCACTCCGCAGACGTTCACGACGATGCAGCTCGGCCTCTCGTTCAACTTCGCGGGCATGGTCGACGGCGGGTCGAAGACGACTTTTCAGATCAACCGCGGCGGCGTGAACGATCTCAACCCCGTGAACGGCACCTACCAGATCTTCACGGGCTCGATGAACACGATGCTGCGGGTGCCGGCCATCCTCGAGACGCTCGCGGCAGGCCGCTGGATCGAGCATGCGCCCACGACGAAGTCGTTCGCCGAGGACTGGACGCTCGCCGCCGTGATCCGCGGGCAGGCCGCGAGCCAGCCTCTCGTCTCGACGGAGCAGTTCGCAGCCGGCGGCGTCCAGACCGTTCGCGGCTATCTGCAGAGCGAGGTGATCGGGGACGACGCCTTCAACGTGCAGGCGGAGCTCCGCACGCCGTTCTTCCGGAACTTCCTCGGAGGGTGGCTCTCCGAACGCGCTCAGCTCTGCGTGTTCTACGACGGCGCGCAGCTCTACACGCTCCCCACCCGCCCCGATCAGGCAGTTCCGAGCCAGGACATCCAGAGCTTCGGAGTCGGTGTGCGCGCCGGCTTCTTCGACAGGATCCGGGCGGAGTTCTACGTCGCGCACCCGCGAACGCCCACGCTGTACACCGGCAACAGCATGTGGCGTTACCACTTCCTCGTGTCCGCCGGGTTCTGATCAGCAAGGGGATCCCCGTGATCGTCTCGAAGCGAACTCGCGTCTCGCTCCATTCCGCGGCGCTCGTCGTCGCGCTGCTCGCGCTCGGCGCGCACGCGGCGGACGAGAAGCCTCCCGAGCCCTCTCCGGCATCGGCCGAGATGCTGAAATCGATGCGCGAGAAGGGGATCCTCAGCGAGGAGGAGTACGAGGACCTGTACCGCCGGCAGGCGCAGTACGAGGCGAAGCAGCGCGAAGAGGACGCGCTCCCCGGCTGGATGAGCAACTGGACCGTGGGAGGCGACTTGCGGCTGCGCGCCGAACGGATCGACTGGCGGGAGCCGATCATCGTCCCGGATCGCACCCTCACGCCCGGCGTCGACAACGTGAACCTGAACACGGCGAAGGCGATCGAACGCCGCGACCGGGCGCGCGTGCGGCTCCGAATCGGCGCCGAAAAGCAGATTCTCGAAGGGCTCGACGTCGGCTTCCGGTTCGTCACGTCGCAGGGCAGCACGTTCGGAACCCAGAACGGCGCCACGTTCGCGAACTTCTCGACGATCACCGTCGGAGATCCTCGCAGCACCAACGTGACGCTCGGCGACTTCTTCTCGCCGAAGACCACCTACTTCGATCGCGCGTATCTGCGCTGGACGCCGTCGTTCGCCGAGAGCCTCACGCTGATCGGCGGGAAGATCCCGAACCCGTTCGTCTCCTCGGTCTTTCCGGATTCGCTGGTCTGGGACAACGACATCCAGCCGGACGGTGCGGCCGCGACCTATCACTTCGACTTCGTTCCAGGGCGCGTCTGGACCGACACGCGGGCCGGATGGTTCTCGATTTCCGAGGTGGGAGAGGTCGATGTCGACGTCGCGTCGGACCCGCTCCTGAGCACCCTTCCAACGCTCGACGAGCACGATCCGTACATGTACGCGGTGCAGCAGGAGATCACCGGCCAGCCGGCCCCGTGGCTCCGGGTGGGCGGCCGCGCGTCCTACTACGACCTCAAGAATTTGAATACGAAGTTCGCCGCCGCCGTGATGGACCTCGGAAACACGGGCGACGCGATCTCGCACAACCCTCTGTACGTGCTCCTCACGCCCTCCAGCCCCTACTTCCAGAACGGCCGCTCGAACGGCCGCATGCAGGAGATCGTGATCGACGGCTACTTCACCTGGAACGGCCTCGGCGATCGATACCAGGTGACGCCCTTCGTGCAGTGGATGTTCATGCCGAACGCCGCGGACCAGGACCAGGGCTTCACGATCGGCGTCACGGTCGGCGATCCGGGCACCCTCAAGCTGTCGGCGCAGTGGTCGCACATCGAGCGCAACGGAACGATCTCGCTCTTCACCGACTCGGACATCTACGACGGCTTCACGAACGTGAAGGGGTGGTACCTCACGGCGGAGCGAACGCTGGCGAAGGGCCTGCGCATGCGCGCGGCCTATTCGACGGCGCACATCATCGAGCCGGCGTGCCTCGTGGCGCCCACCGGGCAGCCGCTGGCCTACTGCAACAACGGCGCGTTCACGGTGAGCCCGGCGAACTTCGCGCAGGCGTTCGCCACGAACCTCGACCGGTTTCGCGTGCAGCTCGACCTGATTGCGGACTTCTGATGCGTGCTGCCGCCGTCGCGCTGCTGCCGCTGGCCCTGCTCGGCGCTGCGCCGTTGGGCTGGGGCGACGATCCCACCCCGCGCCTCGCGGCGCAGCGCCGCGAGCTGCTCGCCCGCACCGTGCCGAAGGCCGAGTTCTGGGACGCGGTCGGCCGGAAGGGCGAGCGGGTGAAGCAGCAGAAAGCGATCGAGGCGCGGCTCGGGCCGATCGACGAGAAGCGCGCCGCGGTCGAGGCCGAGATCGCCGCGGCCGCGTCCGAGCTCGCGGCGGCGCGCGCCGAGCGCGAGAAGGCGCAGTCGGCGCTCGCGGCGGCGCGCGCCGAGCTCGCGCGGGCGCACGGTGAGCAGGAGGCTCGCGAGGCGAAGATTCGAGGCATCGCCGAGCGTCATGCCGAAGGAGGCTCCTCGTGAGCGCGTTCGGGGCCGGGCCGGCGCGCGTCGCAGCGAAGGGACGCCGGGCGGGCGTGCTCGTCTCCGCGCTCGCAGGCGCCGCGCTGCTCGCGTGCGGCGCCGACCCTTCCGAGGAGCTGCGCGAGGACATCGAGCGTCTCGAGAAGGCTCGCGTCGAGACGAAGGCGGTGGAGAAGGTGAACGCGGAGCTCGCCGAGGTGGCGGCGCGCATTGCGGACGCCGAGCGGCAGCTCGAGGAGCGGAGCGGCGCCGTCGCCTCGCTCGAGCGCAGGCGCGACGCGCTTCGCGCCGAAACTGCGGCCGAGCGCGCGAGGCTCCCCGAGATCGAGTCCGAGCGAAAGCAGGTCCAGGGCGACGCGCAGCGCGCGCTCGAGACCGCCGCGAAGCTCGACGGCGAGATTGCGCGCGCACGCGCGCGCGGCGCCTTCGTGCGAGAGCAGATCTCCGGCCTCGTCCAGGAGATCCGTCCATCGGATCCCGAGTGGGCCACGCAGCGGCGTCTCGGCACGCTGCGCGAGCTCATGGGCCGCTATCGCGACGAGTGGGCGAAGGACCCGGCGCTCGCCGACGCCGCGGCCGAGCTGGTCGCGGTGGGCCGGCCCGAGGCGGCGCCGGAGAAGGCGCGCGAGGTCGCGCAGCGGATCGCCGCGCGCCTCACGCGGATCTACGATCTTCCGCCGCACGGGGTCCCGCTCGAGCCTCCGGTCGCGGCGCCTTCGCCTGTCGATCGCCCGAAAGCGCCGTGATTTCAAACGGTTGACGCCGGAGTCCGCCCGCCCTACCGTTCGCGCGTCCCGGGGCCGTAGCTCAACTGGGAGAGCGCCGCGTTCGCAATGCGGAGGTTGTCGGTTCGATCCCGATCGGCTCCACCACCGCTTCGCGGCGCGGGGGGCGCCCGGGGGCCCGCGCGCCCCGCCGGGCGGGGCGCACGCACACCCCCCAAAAAAAAAACAACCCCGCCCAAGCGG
>JAYRMX010000112.1:0-3827 GCA_041912475.1 Myxococcota bacterium | reverse complement strand
TTCGAGGTACGCTGCGTCGAGTGTCACGTCTCGCACGAGACCGGAGTCAATCCGCAGGCTCGATTCATGGACGCATCGCGGCTGCGGCCGCTGTGCGCGCGCTGTCACCCGGAATTCTCGGAGGGAGGATCATGAAGATCGCTCGCGGCTCGCTCGCCTTCGCACTGGTCGCCGTTCTGCTCGCGCCGCTCGGCGCGCGCGCCTATCCGGGCGGAACGCCCGAGTACCAGACCGACGTGGCGCCGTTCTGCGCGTCGTGCCATTCGTCGGTCGACGCCTCCAGCATGGCCGGCGCGCCGCCCGAGCGCGCGAACAAGGAGCTCGCCGCGAACAAGCACCTCGCGCAGATCAAGGCGGGCGCGCCGAACACCGGCTACCAGACGATGAGCGAGGTCGACCGCAACCTCCTCGCGCAGCAGATCGAGGCGCTCGACAAGGCGTCGACGGTCGAGATCGTCGCGCCCGCGACGCTCAACCCGGGGCAGAAGTTCCGCGTCGAGGTGATCGTCCACGGCGGCGGCGGGCCGGTGGCGGGCGTCGGGCTCGTCGACGTCGACCAGCGCTGGTTCGCGCGGCCCGCGTCGTCGGCGGGATGGTCGATCGTCGATGCGCCCGAGATCCGCGGCGCCGACGGCAAGCAGCAGACGAAGTGGATCGAGAAGCGGCCGGCTTCGCTGGGGCGCAACATCTCGTACGTCAACGTCGAGGGAGTCTCGTCGGACATCGCGAACGCCGCCTTCCCGAGCGCGCAGGTGATCTACACGCTCACGGCGCCGCAGACGCCCGGGACGTATCCGCTCACGGCGGCCTACTTCTACGGGACCGAGCTCGCGTCGCCGCTCGGGACGCGAATCGATCCGAAGGATCCGCTGCAGCGCAAGATGCCGGTGGGCGGCTTCACGGGCGCGTCCGGCCGCGTGCGCTTCTCGCCGGTGAAGCAGATCCAGGTCGCGCCGTAGCGCGCACGCCCGGGTGTCGCTGGCGAAGCGCCTCCTGCTCCCGCACGCGTTGCGGGCTCGAGGCAGGATCATTCGGCTCACGATCGCGATTCCGCTCGCGCTCGCGGCGGCGCTCGCGCCCGCACGCGCGCCGGCCGACGAGGCGCCGCTCGGCGACCACGCCGCGCGAACGGTCGTCGTGCTGGTCTTCGGCGGCCTCGCTCCGGCGCTGCTCGCGAGCGTCCCGGCGCCCGCCTTCGATCGGCTGCGCCGCGAGGGGAGCTTCACGAGCCGGCTCGTTCCCGCGTTCCCGACAGTCTCGCTCGTGAACGGCTTCACGCTGTCGACGGGCTGCTGGCCCGAGCGCCACGGAATCGTGTCGAACGTCTTTCTCGATCCGAAGCGCGGCCGCTACGACCACTCGGCCGACGCGGACTGGACGACGGGCTGCGAGGGGATGCACCAGGCCGCCGAGCGGCAGGGCGTCCGCGCGGCCGCGCTCGGCTGGTACGGCGCGTACTCGGGTTCGAAGGGAGCGCAGGCGACGGTCGTGTCGGAGGGCCGCACGTTTGCGGAGTACCCGCCGGACGACGTGCGCGCGCAGGAGGTGACGCGGCTGCTTCGGCTCGCGCCCGCGCAGCGCCCGCGCCTCGTCCTCGCGTACTTCAAGGGGCCGGATGCGGCCGAGCACTTCGAGGGCGCGGACTCCGAGGCTGCGAAGCAGGCGGCGGCTGCGGCCGACGCGAGCGCCGGCGCCGTGCTCGCCGCGATCGACGCGATGCCCGACCGCGACCGCGTGTCCCTCGTCGTGACCACGGACCACGGCATGCGGCCCGTGACGACGCTCGTGAACCTGCGGAAGATCCTCGCGAACCACGACATCGCTGCACGAAGCGTCGCGAGCGGGACGACGGCGCTGCTCTACTTCGACGATCCCTCGCAGGTGGAGCGCGCGCGAGACGAGCTCGCGCGGTACGACGCGCTCGAAGTCTTCCGGCCGGCGGCGGCGCCGGCGTGGGCGCACATCGGCCGCTCGCCGCGCGCGGGAGACCTCGTCGTCTCGGCCCGCCCGCCGTACGTCATCGAGGACGCCGAGCACGGGCCCGCGTGGGCGCGCTGGATCGAGCGCTGGGGTCCCGAGCTGCTCTGGGCGCGCTTCTCGCTGAAGGCGTCGCACGGCTATCCGCCCGACACTCCGGGCGTCGAGGGCGTGCTCTACGCGCGCGGGTCGGGGATCGCGAAGGGGCGCGAGCTGCCGAGCCTGCGCGCGATCGATCTGCACCCGACGGTGCTGCACCTGCTCTCGCTCGCGCCGGGCCGGCCGGTCGACGGACGGGTCGCCGCGGAGCTGCTCGAGTAGCGTGCGGCGGCGCTCCGGTGCGCGCACGCGGCGCTCCGCTGCGCGCAGGCGGCGGGCCGAAGCGTCGCTCGCGTGCATGGCCTCGCGCCGGGGCCGGCGCGGCGCCACGGCTGCGTCCCTGCTGCGGAGCGCGGGTCGGCCCGGCAGGGGGCCGGACTGCATCGACGAGGGCGCGGCGCCACGGCCGCGTCCATGCGGCGGACCGCGGCTATGTTGGGCCGGTCCCGGCGAAGGAGGTCGCGATGCCCGAGTTCTGCCGCGTCGAGCGAGACGGACACCTGCTCGTCGTCACCTTCGATCGTCCCGAGCGCATGAACGCGCTGCACCCGCCCGCGAACCAGGAGCTGTGCGAGGTCTTCGACGTCTTCGAGGCCGACCCCGAGCTGTGGGTGGCGATCGTGACCGGCGCCGGCGAGCGCGCCTTCTGCGCGGGGAACGATCTCAAGTACCACGCGGAGACGGGGCGTCTCGGCGCGAGCGACAAGGGCTTCGGCGGCATCACGTCGCGCTACGCCTGCGTGAAGCCGATCCTCGCGGCGGTGAACGGGATCGCCTACGGGGGAGGCTTCGAGATCGCGCTCGCCTGCGACCTCGTGATCGCGTCCGAGACGGCGCGCTTCGCGCTTCCCGAGCCGCGCGTCGGCATCGCGGCGCTGACGGGAGGCCTGCACCGGCTGCCCCGCCAGATCGGCCTCAAGCCTGCGATGGGCCTCCTGCTCACGGGGCGTTCGATCGACGCGCGCGAGGCCGAGCGGCTCGGCCTCGTCAACGAGGTCGTCCCGCCGGCCGAGCTGATGCCGGCGGCGAGGCGCTGGGCAGAGCAGATCCTCGACTGCGCGCCGCTCTCGGTGCGCGCGACGAAGCAGGCCGCGATGCAGGGCCTCGATGCGCCCGGCCTCGAGGCCGCCGTCTCGGGCCGCTACGACCAGCTCGGCCTCATGCTCCGCAGCGAGGATCTGCGCGAGGGGTCCCGGGCCTTCGCCCAGAAGCGGCGTCCCGAATGGAAGGGTTGCTGAATAGCGGGGTTGGACCCCAGAGTTGCGGTCCGTGCGCGTGACGCGGGCGCGAGCTTCCGGTACAATGTGGTGCATGGGCAAGAAGGGAACGTCGGTCCTCAAGCGCCAGCGCGAGCTCAAGAAGGCGGAGAAGGCCGCGCTCAAGCGCGAGCGCCGCGCCGATGAGCCGCGCTCCGAAGGCCCGCAGATCGCGTCGCACGACGATCTTCGCGGCTACGGACTGGTCGAGGACGAGGAGCCCGCCCCCCGCGAGCGACGCTGACCGCTCGCGTGACGGCCTCGGACGACGTGCCCGCCTCCGGGGTGAGAACCCTCTCCGAGCACGACTCGAAGGCGCTCGTCGCGCGCTACGGCGTTCCCGCTGCGCGCGAGGCGCTCGCGCGTAGCGCCGAAGACGCCGCGCGCGAGGCCGCTCGGATCGGCTTCCCGGTCGCGATCAAGCTGTGCGGCGAGGCGATCGCGCACAAGACCGAGCGTGATCTCGTTCGCCTCGGCCTCGCCGACGCGGGCGCG
>JAYRMX010000111.1:0-5783 GCA_041912475.1 Myxococcota bacterium | reverse complement strand
GCCGGGGCCGCGCTCCGCAGGAGCGGCGCGCTCTCGCTCGTCCGGTCGTACCGCCGAGCCGACGCGATCCCCGCGTGGCCGTGGAACCGCTGGCTCTTCGGCCCCGGAACGGACGCGCTGCTGTGCGTGTCGCCGGCCAGTGCGGCACGGAACGTGCGCCTTCGGCGCGGGCGCGCGCTCGCCGGAGCGTTCGGCGCGGTCGATCTCGGCCGCTTCTTCCCGAGGCCGGCCGACCCGGGTGCGCGCAAGGCGCTCGGCCTCGAGGCCGAGCACCGCGTGATCGGAATCGTCGCGCGCGTCCAGCCGCACCGCCGCTTCGACCTGCTCCTCGCCGCCGCGGCCCGGCTCTTCGCGGCCGAGCCCCTGGCGCGGCTGCTGGTCGTGGGGCGCGGGTCGCGCCGGCGCGCGCTCGCGGAGGAGCCGGCCGCGCGGCTCGGCATCGCGGACCGCGTGGTCTTCGCCGGCTACCGCGAGGCCGACTACGCCGAGGTGCTGCGCGCGATCGACGTCTTCACGTTCCTCGTCCCCGGCTCGGACGGAACGTGCCGCGCGCTGCTCGAGGCGCAGGCCTGCGGAATCGCCGCCGTGACGACGCGGCGCGGTGCACTGCCCGAGATCGTCCGCGACGGCGAGACGGGCCTTCTCGCCGCCGAAGACCCCGACGCGATCGCGGCGCACTGGCTGCGTCTGCTCCGCGACGACGCGCTGCGCGCGCGTCTCGGCGCGGCGGCGGCGAGGAGCGCGCGCGAGCGCTTCTCGCCCGAACGCTTCGCCGGCGAAGTCGATGCGCTCTACCGGGAAGCCCGGGCCAAATGACACGAGTTCGTGTCGGAATCGCCGGCGCGCGCCGGGTGCGCGAGGGCCTCGGCCCGTTCGTCGCGCGCGAGCTCCGAGCGGCAGGCGCCGACGTCGTGGCTTTCGCCGGCACCACGCCGGAGTCGGTCGCGGCCGCGGGCCGCGCGCTCGCGGAGGCGGGCGCCGCGGGTGCGCGCGGCTACGTCGGCGTCGGTGCGCTGCTCGCGGCCGAGCCGCTCGACGCCCTCGCGATCCTCTCGCCTGCCCAGACGCACGCCGCGTGCCTCGAAGCGGCGCTCGTGGCCGGCGTCCACGTGCTGTGCGAGAAGCCCTTCGTCTGGGGCGACGCCGACCCGGCCGGCCTCGCGCAGCGGCTCGTCACCGACTTCGCCGCAAAGGGACGCGTCCTCCGGGAGAACTGCCAGTGGCCCTACGCGCTGCCGGCGTTCGAGGCCCTTCACCCGGGAGCGATCGCCGCGGGAAGGCCGCCTCGCAGCTTCGCGATGCGCCTCTCCCCGTCGAGCACGGGCGCGCGCATGCTCGTCGACGTCCTCTCGCACCCGCTCTCCGTGCTGCAGGCGCTGTGCGGAGCGAAGGCCGGCCGAATCGACGGCGTTCGCTTCTCGACGCGCGACCGCGAGGCCGACGCGCTCGAGGTCGGCTTCACGCTCCGGGCGCCGGGAGGCGACGTCGACGTGTCGGTCGCGCTCGTCGGCCGCGGCGCGCCGCCGCGTGAGGCGTGGCTCGCGATCGACGGGCACGTCGCACGCCGCACGATCCGGCCGCGCGACTACGTGCTCGGCCTCGAAGCGGACGGGCGCCGCGTCGAGCTGCCCGACCCGCTCGGGGGGCTGATCCGCGACTTCGTCGCCGCGGTGCGCGCGGCCGTGGCGGCCGCCGAAGATCCGAGCGCCGCGCCGCCGCCCGCCGCCGATGCGATCGCGTGGCGAATGAGCGGCCTGTGCGAGATCGTTCGCGCGTTCGAGGGCAGCGCTCCTGGAGGAGATCGCCGATGACGAGTGCTGCGCTCCCGCGCGTGTTTCTCGTCCGTCACGGCGAGACGCCGTGGAGCGTGACCGGCCAGCACACGGGCGTTACCGACGTTCCGCTCACCGAGAACGGCCGGACGGCCGCGCGCCGGCTCGCCGAAGCGCTCGGACGCGAGCGCTTCGCGCTCGTTCTCTCGAGCCCGCGGCGACGCGCGGTCGAGACCGCGGAGCTCGCCGGGTTCGGAGACCGGATGCGGATCGACCCGGATCTCGCGGAGTGGAGCTACGGCGACTACGAGGGGCTCACGACCGCGCAGATCCGCGAGCGCGTCGCGGGCTGGACCGTCTTCACGCACCCGTGCCCCAACGGCGAGAACGCAGCGCAGGTGGGTGCGCGCGCAGACCGCGTCCTCGCCCGCGCGCGCGCCGCGGGCGGCGATGTCGCGCTCTTCTCGCACGGACACATGGGCCGCGTGCTCGCCGCGCGCTGGCTCGGGCTGCCGCCGACCGAGGGAAAGCGCTTCGTTCTCGGAACGGCGACGCTGTGCGTTCTGGGGTACGAGCGCGAGACGCCCGCGATCGAGATCTGGAACTCGCCGCTTCCGGAGGCCGGCCGCGCCGGCTCGGCCGGCTAGACTCGCGCGCGTGACGGAGCCCGACCATCGCCCGGCGCCGGACGCCGGAGCAGCCTCCGGCGCGGCACCGGAGACCTCGCGCGTCTCCTTGGGTGCGATCGGCTCCACGTTCCTGTTCCTCGGCGCGACGAGCTTCGGCGGCGGCGTGGTCGCGTACCTGCGGCAGGCGCTCGTCTCCCGTCGCGGCTGGCTCGACGATGCGCGCTTTCTCTCGGGCCTCGAGCTCTCTCAGATCCTGCCGGGTCTCAACGCGACGAACATGAGCGTCTACGTGGGCGAGCGGCTGCGCGGCGCGCGCGGCGCGCTCGCGGCCGTGCTCGGCATGATCGTCCCCGGTGCGGTGGTCGTGATGGCTCTCGGGTGGCTCGCGCAGCGCCACGGCCACCTTCCCGACGTCTCGTCGGTCCTCGCCGGCGTCGCGGCCGCCGCCGTCGGGCTCACGCTCGCGACCACGCTGCAGATCGGAAATCGGCAGCTCGCGGACCTGCGCTCGCTCGCCGTCGTCGCCGTGACGTTCGTCGCCGTCGGCTTCTTTCATCTCTCGCTCGTCGTCGTCCTCGCGACGATGGGCCCGGTCTCCGTCTGGCTCTACTGGCCGCGGACGCCGGACGGCGCCGGCAGCGAGAAGGGCGGCGCGTGATGCTCGCGCTGCAGGTCCTCGGCGTCTTCGCGCTGCTCTCGATCCTCGCCGTCGGCGGCGGAACGGCCGTGCTGCCCGAGATGAAGGCGCTCACGGTGAACCGCTTCCACTGGCTGACACCGGAGCAGTTCGGGCAGATCTACAGCCTCGGCCAGCTCGCGCCTGGGCCGAACATGCTGATGGTGAGCGTGATCGGCTACCGCGTCGCGGGATGGGCCGGCGCCGCCGCAGCGCTCGTGGGGTTCTTCCTGCCAGCGGGGCTCCTCACGTACGGCGTCGCCCGCGTCTGGGACCGCTACGCCGACTCGCCGCTCAAGGTGGCGTGCGAGCGCGGCCTCGCGCCGGTGACGATCGGCCTCATGCTCGCGGGAACGCTCACGCTCGGACGAACGGTCATCGACTCGGCCGACGACGTCGCGATCGCAGCCGCGGTGACCGCGATCCTGCTCGTCGTCCGGATCAACCCGGTGTTCCTCATCCTCGGCGGCGGCATGGCCGGTTACCTCATCGGGTCGTAGGGCTCGCGGCCGGCGCCCGGCAGGGCAGCGCGGCGCGCCGCGAGGGCGCGCTCGATCACCCGCTCGATGCGCGCCGCGCGCGCAGCCCACGTTCGCCCGCTCGCGCCGGCGAGCGCTCCGGCGGCGAGACGGGCGCGCAGCTCCGGGCTCGTCGAAAGACGCGCGAGCGCCGCGGCGAGCGCGGCCGGATCGCCCTCGGTGAAGAGCAGGCCGTTCTCGCCGTCGCGAACCACTTCGCGCAGCGCGGGCAAGTCGCTCGCAACGACCGGGAGACCGCACGCGAGATACTCGAAGAGCTTGAGCGGGCTGGTCGAGAGCTCCTGCGTCCCTCCGGCGCGCGTCGGAACGACGCCGACGTCTCCGCGCCGAAGGCGTTTCCACGCCTCGCCGGGCGGGAGCCATCCCGCCCACTCGACGCGGCCCTCGAGGCCCAGCGTCGCCGCGAGGCGCTGCAGCTCGTCGCGGCGCGAATCGCGGCCGTCGCGCCCTCCGATCACGAGCGCCGGCAGATCCGGGACGCGCGCGAGGGCGCGGAGCAACACCTCGACGCCCTTCCACGGCATGAGCTGGCCGAGATAGACGGCGCGCGCGGCGCCGGGCTCCGTCACTTCGCGGAAGACGCCGGGGTCGGCCGCGTCCGGGATCACCTCGACGGGGCCTGCGGGGGCGAAGCGCGCGCGGACCTCTTCGGCGAGGGCGCGGGTGATCGTGACGACGGCGTCCGCCGCCTCGACGGCGCGCGCGGTCCCGGCCTCGACCGCGTGCAGCTCGGCGATCGTCGGCCCGCGCCGCGCTGCGACGGGCACGAGGCTGAGGTGGCGGACGTAGAAGACGGGCGGCCCGGCCGCCGTCCGCACGCGCAGCCGCAGCCACACGCTCGACACGCCCTTGTGTCGAAACGGGAGCCAGTCGATGCGAAGGCCCGGTCGCGGCGTGAGGCCGTAGCGCGCGAGCGCCTCGCCGATGCTCGCAACCGGACGCTCGGGATTGCGCTTCACGAACAGGCGAACGCGGCGTCCGCCCGCTGCGAGCGCGTCGCAGGTGCGAAGGATCTGGATCGCGTGCGCGTGCTCGGAGGGAAGCCTGAACGGGTGAAGGAACCAGAGCTCAGGCGATTCCGGCATGCCGGCTCCAGCGATCGAGGACGAGGAGCGACCAGAGCTGCTCGCCGCCGAGACGGCGAGGGCCTGCGCTGCGAAGGATCCCGGCGCGTGCAAGGCGCCGCTGCGCGTCCGCGGCGAGGCCGGGTCTTGCGTGCGCCCAGCGGCGGACCGGCATGCTGAACCCCTGCTTCTCGCGCGAGAGGACCTCGCCGGGAACGCGGCCGGCGAGGCTGCGGCGCAGGATCCACTTGTCCTCGGCGCCGCGGCGCAGAAGGCGCGCGTCGAAGCGGAGCGCGAGCTCGACGAGGCGGTGATCGAGGAGCGGAGGCCGGACCTCGAGCGAGACGGCCATGCTCGCGCGGTCGGCCTTCACGAGCAGATCGTCGGGGAGGTAGACGTGGAGGTCGGCCCACTGCACGCGCTTCGCGGGCGAGAGGTCCTCGCGCCAGTGCGCGCGCAGCGCCCAGAGGTGGTCGTAGTCGGCGGGGACGAGGCCGGGCGCGAGCAGCGCACGCTTCTGCGGCAGCGGGAAGACCGAGAGCAGCGCCTCGTAGAGGTCGAGGCCGCTCGCTCCCCGGCGGTGAAGCGAGCGCGCCGCCGACGAGAAGGGAGGCAGGAGGCGCGAGAGCAGCCTCGCCGCGAGCGAGGGCCGCGCGGAGAGGAAGCGCCCGTAGCGGCCGTAACCCGAGAGCAGCTCGTCGCCTCCCTCGCCCGAGAGCGCGACCTTCACGTGCCGGCGCGTCGCCCGAGCGACGACGTACGTGGCCCATGCCGAGCTGTCGCCGAAGGGCCCGTCGTACATCTCCGGGACCGCCTCGAGCGCGGCGTCGAGGTCCGGCGCGGCGACCGTCTCCTCGTGATGCCGCGTCCCGAAGCGCTCGGCGACGAGGCGCGCGTAACGCGCGTCGTCGCGGCCGCCCGCGTCGAAGCCGACCGTGAAGGTCTGCGGCGCGGCCAGGTGCGAGACGATCGCCGTCGAGTCGATGCCGCCGCTCAGGAACACGCCCACCGGCGTGTCGGCGACGGTGTGCGAGACCACCGCGTCGCGAAGGCGCGCCGAGAACTCCTCGATCGCGGCGGCCTCGTCACCGATCGTCTCGTTC
>JAYRMX010000110.1:0-4242 GCA_041912475.1 Myxococcota bacterium | reverse complement strand
CATGCTGGCGGCGGGCCTCCTGTTCGGCGAAGGCATGATCACGCCGGCGATCAGCGTGCTCTCCGCCGTCGAAGGACTTCGCGTCGTGACGCCGTCCTTCTCGGACGCCGTCGTCCCCGTGACGCTCGTGATCCTCACCGGCCTGTTCACTCTCCAGCAGCAGGGAACGTCGCGCGTCGGCCGGATCTTCGGCCCGGTCGTCCTGTGCTGGCTCGCGGCGATCTTCGCGCTCGGCGCCCGGCAGGTGGCGCTGCACCCGCAGATCCTCGCCGCGCTCGACCCCCGCAGCGCCGTCGCCTTCCTCCAGCGCGGCGGCCTCCACGCGAACCTGCTGGCGCTCGGCGGCGTCGTCCTCGCGATCACGGGCGGAGAGGCGCTCTTCGCCGACCTCGGCCACTTCGGCAGGGCGCCGATCCGCACGAGCTGGTTCGCGGCGGTCTACCCGTCCCTGCTCGCGAGCTATCTCGGGCAAGGGGCCTTCCTGCTGGGCGGCGAGCCGGTCGCGGGCGGAAGCGTCTTCTACAGCCTCGTGCCGAGGCCGCTCCTGCTGCCGATGGTCGTGCTCGCGACGGCGGCGGCGATCATCGCGTCGCAGGCCCTCGTCTCGGGCGCGTTCTCGCTCTCGTCGCAGGCGGTGCGGCTCGGCCTCCTGCCGCGCCTCAAGATCGTCCACACGCACCACGCGCACGAGGGGCAGATCTACCTGCCGTTCGTGAATGCGGTGCTCTATGCAGGCTGCGTCGCGCTCGTGATCGGCTTCGGATCGAGCGCGAGGCTCGCCGCCGCCTACGGCCTGTCGATGACGGCGGCGATGCTCACGACGTCGGTCTCGATGTCGCTCGTCGCTCGGCTCTACTGGGGATGGAGCGCGCTCGCCGCCGCCGCCGCGTTCGGCCCGCTCGCCGCGCTCGAGGCCGCGCTCTTCGCGTCGAAGTCGCTCCAGTTCTTCGAGGGCGGCGTGATCCCGCTCGGCGTCGGGTTCGTGCTCTTCAACGTCATGACCACGTGGCGCTGGGGCCGCAAGGCGACGTTCGCCGCGTACGCGAGCAAGCGCACGATGACGGTCGAACGGCTCCTCGAGATCAAGCGCGAGAGCGAGACGTTCCTCGAGCGAAACGCGGTGCTGATGACGCCCAAGCCGGTGCGCAGCGCGAGCGAGCCCACGCCGCCGCTGCTCCAGTTCTTCTGGGACCGCTACGGAGTGCTTCCGAAGAACATCCTCTTCGTCGAGGTCGTCCACCGCAAGACGCCCTACGTCCACGACGAGCGCTATCACGTGACGGTCTTCGAGCGGGACCGGACGCGGGGCAGCGTGATCAGCGTGACGGTCCACTTCGGCTTCATGGAGGACCCGAACGTCGAGCGCGTCCTCGAAGACCTCGCCGGCCACCACCAGATCGACCTGCCGAAGGACCCCCACCGCTGGATCGTCCACGTGACGCAGGAGCGGGTCCTTCCGGCGAAGACGCTGTCGCTGCCGGGACGGATGCGCCTGCGCGTGTTCTCGCTGCTGCGGCAGGTCTCGCAGCCGGCGTACTACTACTACGGCCTCGGCGACGAGGTGCAGCTCTCGATGGAGATCATGCCGGTCCGGGTCCACTGACCCGCCGCGGGCGCGCCGCGCGTGCGGCGGAGCGCGCACCCGCGACGCCCCGCGCGAGCGGCCGGCGCCGCTCGCGCCGCAGCGCTCCAGCCGGTAGCTTCCGGCGAACCCGTCACGGCCGCCTCCATCACCCGCAGGAGATCGTCCTTGCTCTCGTCGTCTCTTCTCGAGGGTCTCAACCCCGAGCAGCGCCAGGCGTGCGAGATCACCGAGGGGCCGCTGCTCGTCGTGGCCGGAGCGGGCAGCGGCAAGACGCGCGTTCTCGTTCATCGCATCGCATACCTGATCGGCGCGTGCGGCATTCCTCCCGAGAGCGTGCTCGCGGTGACGTTCACCAACAAGGCGGCGGGCGAGATGCGGGGGCGCGTCGAGAAGCTCCTCGGCCCCGAGGCGGCGGGCGTCTTCGTTTCGACGTTCCACTCCGCGTGCGTGCGCATCCTGCGGCGCGAGGCGGGGCACCTCGGCCTCGGGCGAGGATTCGCGATCTACGACGAGGCCGACAGCCTCGCGAGCGTGAAGGAGGCGCTCCGGCGCCTCGGACTCGACCCGAAGCTCCACGAGCCGCGCCGGCTGCGCTGGCGAATCGACCAGTGGAAGAACGCAGGCGTCCTTCCGGCGCAGGCCGCCGGAGCGGCCGCCGACCTCGATGCGCGGCGGTCGGCCGAGGTCTACGCCACGTACCAGCGCGTGCTCGCCGAGCAGAACGCCCTCGACTTCGGCGATCTCATCCTCCAGACGACGGAGCTCTTCGCGCGCTTCCCCGAAGTGCTCGCGTGGTACCGCAGGCGCTGGCAATACGTGCTCGTCGACGAGTACCAGGACACGAACCGCGTGCAGTACCGCCTCGTCCAGCAGCTCTCGGGAGAGCACCGGAACCTGTGCGTCGTCGGAGACCCGAACCAGTCGATCTACGGCTGGCGCGGCGCGGACGTCCGCAACATCCTCGACTTCGCGCGCGACTACCCCGACGCACGCGAAGTCCGGCTCGAGCGGAACTACCGTTCGACGAAGCCGATCCTCGGCGCTGCCTCCGCCGTGGTGGCGAACAACCGCGGCCCGCAGGCGCGGCTCTGGACCGACCGCGAGGAGGGAGCCCTCGTTCAGGTCTACGAGGCGCCGGACGACCGCGACGAGGCGCAGTTCGTGATCCGGCAGATCCTCGTCGCGGCCCGCGAAGAGGGACGCGCGTTCGGCGACTTCGCGATCTTCTACCGGACCAACGCGCAGTCGCGGCCCTTCGAGGAGGCGCTCCTCGAGTACGACGTCCCGTACGCGGTGATCGGCGGCGTCCGCTTCTACGAGCGTGCCGAAGTGAAGGATGCGCTCGCGTACCTGCGCGTGCTCGTGAACGGCGCCGACGGCATGGCGCTGCGCCGCATCCTCAACAATCCGCCGCGCGGAATCGGCAAGGCGACCCTCGAGCGCGCCGAGGCGCTCGCGGCCGAGCGCGGGACGACGCTGCTCGACGCGCTGCGCGGGATCGCCGCCGAACCGGGCGGAGCGAGGTCGGCCTCGAAGCTGCGCGAGTTCCTCGCGCTGCTCGACGAGCTCTCGGCCGAGGTCGCGGCGCTGTCTCCGGCGGACGCGCTGGCGCGCCTGCTCGACCGCACCGGGACCCTCGAATACCTCGCCCGCCAGGCGACGCCCGAGGCCGAAGCGCGCGTCGAGAACCTGCGCGAGCTGCTGGCCGGCGCCGAGGATTTCGCCGCCGCCAACGCAGGCGAAGGCGAGCGCTCCGCGGTCGAGCTGTTTCTCGATCAGGTCGCGCTCGTCTCCGACCTCGACGCCTGGGAAAACCGCTCCGACCGCGTCTCGCTGATGACGGCGCACACCGCGAAGGGTCTCGAGTTCCCGGTCGTCTTCCTCGTCGGCCTCGAGGAGGGCCTGCTCCCGCATGCGGCGTCGGCGCGCGACGCGACCGGCATCGAGGAGGAGCGGCGCCTGTGCTACGTCGGGATGACGCGCGCGATGGAGCGCCTCACGCTGACGTTCGCTTCCGAGCGGCGCCGCTACGGCTCACGGACGTTCTCCGCGCCGTCGCGGTTTCTGTCCGAGATCCCGCGCGCGCTCGTGCAGTCGAGCGGCAGCGGGCCGCCGCCGGCGCGCCGGTCCGCGCACGACTCGGGCCGCACGCTCGATTACTCTCTGGGCGACGATCTGGCGGAGGACGCCGGACCGATTCGGGTGGGCCTTCGCGTGCGACACCCCATCTTCGGTGAGGGCTCGGTGATCGCGGTCCGCGGCACGGGACAGGCGTGCAAGCTCGACATCCGCTTCGACCGCGTCGGCACGAAGACCGTGCTGCTGCGCTTCGCCAACCTCGAGCCGGTCTAGGCCATGGCGCCTCTGCCGGGACGAGACCTGCTCCACGGCCGAGCGCTCGCCTCGAGCTTCGATGCGTTCGCGCGCGTGCACCTGCTGCGCGCGGGCATTCAGCTCGGCCTGTTCGAGGCGCTGCGCCGCCCGCACGATGCGGACGCGCTCGCCGGCCGCCTCGGCCTCGCCGGCGACCTCGTCGCCTCGTGGCTGGTGGCGTCGGAGCGCCTCGGCCTGGTGCATGCGACCACCGGCGGGTTCCAGGTCACGGACTTCACGCGCTGGGTGCTCGACGCGCCGGAGGCGCCCGCCCTGCACGCGAT
>JAYRMX010000109.1:0-6376 GCA_041912475.1 Myxococcota bacterium | reverse complement strand
CTTGAAGCCGCCGCCCGACTGCTCCCAGTCGCGCGGCGTCCCGCGGCCCGGCATGGTGTTGACCGTGGCCCACCACATGTAGTCCATGCCTTCTTCGCGGGTCCAGAGCCGCTTGCACGCGATGGTGCACGTCTGGCAGCCGAGGCACTTGTTGAGATCGAAGACCATCGCGACCTGTCGCTTCGACATCAGGCCTTCCCTCCGTCGGCCGGCGCGAGAACGAGATCGCGCCAGCTTCCACTGAATGCCTTCACGCCGCCGCGCTCCGAGTTCGAGCCCTCCCAGACGGCGACTGCGAACTGCGTCTTCTCGCCCGGCGAGAGCTGCGCGACCTTGTCCGTGCTCGTGACCTTCATCGGGCGCGCGATCACGGCCCTCCAGCGGCCGCCCTTCCAGATGCCGTGGCCGCGCACCTGCGAGAGGTCGATCGTGCGGCTCGTGCCGATGCCCTCGGCGACGAGCTGGCGCCCCTGCGTGTCGTTGTCCGCGCGCCAGTACCACACGTTCACCGGCTGGTTCGGCGCGCCCATCGTGACGAGCGGGGCGCCGGCGACGACCGGCAGCATCACCGCCGCCGCGTCGGGGAACGCCGTCGTGTCGCCGAGCTCGCGGTTCTCGGAGCCGTCCGCCCAGTCGAACCGGAAGGCGAGCATCTCGCCGTTGTGCAGCGCGCTCACCTGCACCTCGGAGACGGCTCCGATGTGCTTGTTCGCCCAGGCCGCGCGAATCACCGCGGTGGGCTGCAGGCCGACCGGCGTTCCGACGAGCGCGATGCGCTCGGGGCCGCTCTTGCGCCACGGCTCCGCGTCGGGGTCGAGCAGCCACTCGACGGGAGCGCCTCGGACGAAGTTCACGAGCATCGACTTCCCTCCGCCGGGCGCGCGGGGCGCCGGCTACGCCCTGGTCCGCGTGGCTTCGCCAGCGCCGGACCACATCGGGCAGGTGGCACCGAGATCGCGGAAAGACTGCTTTCCGCCGGGTAGGTGGGGTATGACGCGGATCATGCCGGTCGCGCCCACGCGGGCTGCGCCGCGCTCGCGCCCGAGCTGCGCGCGCGGCGCGCGTGCTCGAGGATGTCGTCCGCGAGCGACTCGACGAACGCCGCCGGGAGCTGCGGCTTCGTGTCGAGCGCCGGCGGCATGCGCACGATCGTGACGACCTCGCCGCACTCGAGATGCTCGCTGCGCGGCGTCTCGTCGGGGCCGACCAGCACGACGCGCGGGATCGGCTCCCACGCGAAGCCTTCCGCGAGAACGAAGTCGAGCGACGGCGGCAGCGCAGCGAGCGCGTCGGCGAGCGCGGGCGGCCGCACGAGCGAGCCGTCGAGGCGCCGGAAGACCGCCACCTGCTCCGTCGAGATCAGCGCAACGGCGCGTGCGCCGGCCTCGTAGAGGCGGTGCGAGTCCTTTCCGGGGCGATCGGCGAGAAAGCCGTGCGACGCGTGCTTGGCCGCACCGACGGCGATGCCGCGCGATTCGAGCGCCGGCAGCAGCCGCTCGAGAAGCGTCGTCTTGCCGACGCCCGAGGAGCCCACGATGCCGATCACGCCCAGAGCAAACCGGGATCCCACACTCGCTTCGACGTTCGCCACGTCCGTCTCCTTCAGGCGGGAACGGCCCCGGAGTAAGGCTAGGAGTGCCGGTCGCGAGGGGAGCATGACCTCGGTCATATGCTGAAAGCGGCGCGAATCTCTACAACCCTCTCCGATCCTTCCGCGACCACACCCACGCGCGCCGGGAGCTGCTTTGTGAGCGCCGCCCACGTCCGCCGCCTCCTGCACGCGATCCACGCCCTCGCGGTGCTGCTCCTGCTCGCGACGGGCGTGCTGCTGTTCTTCCCCGAGCTGCGCGGCGCTGCGATCGGCGGCTACGGGCAGCGCATTCTGACCCTCCATCTCTGGGGAGGCGTCGCGTTCGGCGCTGCGCCCCTCGTCGCGACGGCGCTGGTTGCGAGCGCGCTGCACGAGGACGTTCGCCGCCGGCTCGGCCCGCCGGACCCGTGGAACTGGCGCAAGACGCACATCGTGCTCTCGCTCGCCGCGTCCGCAGGCCTCGTGGTCTCGGGCGTTGCGATCTGGTTCGAGGACGCGCTGCCGCGCGCGTTCGGGGAGCCGATGCACTGGGTGCACGATTCGCTCACCGTCGTGCTCGGCGCTGCGCTTCCCATACACATATTCATGTCGCGCCGAAAGATCGTCTCCCGCATCCGCGAGTGGCTCGGCGTCGCGCCGCCGCCGCCCGAGCCGTTCGACTTCGAGGACGAGGACGAATAGGCGCACGCGCCGCGGCGAGGGGGCTTGACACGGGCAAGCTTTGGGTAGACAATGAAAAGCGATTTCATTTTCATTTAGAGCCCGGCCGATGTGCCGAGGAGAACCCGATGCGAACGCCCGTTCTCGTGCTGTTGGCCGTCCTGATCGGGGCGATGTCGGCCGCCGCCGCCGACTGGCGCGATTCGGCGCAGACGGCGCTCCACCTGCTCGACTACGTGGGCGTCGATTACCCGGAGTTCGTGAAGGACGGCGAGGTCCTCGACGCGGGCGAGTACGAGGAGCAGCTCGAGTTCGCCGGCAAGGTCGTGGGCCTCGTCCGCGCGCTGCCCGAGCGCGAGGACCACGCGCGGCTCGCTGGCGCCGCCGAGGCGCTCGAGCGCCTGGTGCGGGCGAAGGGGCCGGGCCCGCAGGTCGCCGCCGACAGCGCCGCGCTGCGCGCAGCGCTGGTTCGTGCGTATGCGCTGGTCGTGACGCCGAAGCAGGCTCCGGACCTCGCGCGCGGCGAGGAGCTCTACCGCGCGAACTGCGCGAGCTGCCACGGCGCTGAGGGCCGCGGCGACGGCCCGGCCGGCAAGGGACTCGATCCCGCGCCGGCCGACCTCACCGATGCCGTGCGCATCGCCAAGCGCAGCCCGTACGGCCTCTACAACACCATCACGCTCGGTGTCGCCGGCACGGGCATGGCGGCGTACGGCCAGCTCTCGAACGACGACCGCTGGGCGCTCGCGTTCTTCGCGTCGCAGCTCGCCTTCACGCCAGAGCAGCTCGCCGCCGGAAAGGCCGGCTGGGAGTCGGGCGCGCACGCGGCGACGTTCGCAAGCCTCGAGAACGTGGCGACGCTCTCGAGCGAGGAGGTCGCCGCGCGGTTCGGGCCGGACGCCGCGCAGGTCCAGCGCTGGCTGCGCGCGCATCCCGAGCTGCTCGCCGCGCGCGCGGGGTCTCCGGTCGAGTTCACGGTGCGCAAGCTGCGCGAGAGCCTCGCTGCCTATCGGAGCGGAGACGCGGCGGGCGCGCAGCAGCTCGCGCTCACCGCCTACCTCGAGGGCTTCGAGCTGACCGAGGCGAGCCTCGACGGCGTCGATGCGCCGCTGCGCGGCCGGATCGAGCGCGAGCTGATGGCGTATCGCAGCCAGCTCTCGTCGGGCGCGGCGGCCGAGGATGCCGAGCGCCAGATCGCGGCGACCGTCGACCTGCTGAGCCTCGCGCAGCAGAAGCTCTCGTCGGGGCGCCTCGATGCCGGCGCGCTGTTCGGGACGTCGCTCCTCATCCTGCTGCGCGAGGGGCTCGAGGCGATCCTGGTGCTCGCCGCGATCATCGCGTTCCTCGTGAAGAGCGGGCGCCGCGATGCCATGCCGTGGGTGCACCTCGGGTGGGCGACCGCCCTCGTCGCGGGCGTCGCCACCTGGTTCGCTGCGGCGTACGTGGTGTCGATCTCGGGCGCGAGCCGCGAGATGACCGAAGCCGTGAGCGCGCTGTGCGCAGCCGGAATGCTGATGTACATCGGCGTGTGGCTCCACTCGAAGGCGAACTCGCGTGCGTGGCAGCAGTTCCTCAACGAGCAGGTCGGCGGCGCGCTCGGCCGCAAGACGTTGTGGGCGCTCGCGAGCGTGTCGTTCCTCGCGGTGTACCGCGAGTTCTTCGAGATCGTCCTCTTCTACCAGGCGCTGTGGGCGCAGGCCGGGATCGCCGGCGCCACCCCGCTGGTCGCCGGCATGGGCGGGGCCATCGCCTTGCTGGCGTTCGCGGGATGGGGCGTCTTCCGGTACGGACTGCGGCTGCCGGTCGATCGCTTCTTCTCCGCGACCGCCATCCTGCTGGCCGTGCTCGCCGTCATCTTCCTGGGGCAGGGCGTCGCAGCCCTGCAGGAGGCGGGCGCCGTCGGTGTCCGCAGCATCGGCTTCGTCCGCGTGCCCGAGCTCGGCCTCTTCCCCACCGCGCAGACGCTCGCGGCGCAGGCCTTCGGCGCGCTCGTCGTCGCGGGATGCTTCGTCTGGGCGAGCCGACAGCAGGCGGTGGCGGCCGAGAAGCTCGTCACGACACCAGCACGTCTCCCGACCGCGCGCGCAGCAGAGCATCACCGCCAGGGCGGAGACCGAGAGAGAACGTGAGGGCACCGGGCGCGCGGCCCTCGCACGCGACGATGCCCGCGTGGATGCCACGCAGATGATGGAACGCGCACAGCGTGGTGCGGTTCGACGGCACGTCGGGGCCCCCGCGCG
Organism: Myxococcota bacterium; assembly: GCA_041912475.1. Classification (GTDB taxonomy): domain Bacteria; phylum Myxococcota_A; class UBA9160; order UBA9160; family UBA9160; genus MYXO. The sequence goes on along the minus strand of JAYRMX010000109.1, from coordinate 1,885 downwards.
ATCGGAAGACGACGTGATGCGACTGCAGGTTGCGGCGCGCCGTGCAGCCCGGCGCCGTGCAGCGCCAGCCGTCGCGGCCGAAGTCGGCGTAGTCGCGGAACTGCTCGCCCTCCGCCTCCCAGGTCGCGATCGCGTGCTCGACCATCCAGGCGAGCGCGGCCGCGCGGCTGCCGGCGCCGGAAGGGGTCGAGGCTGCCTCCAGATTCCGGCGCACCGCCTCGATGGCGCTCCGGAACACGATGGCCACCGACTCCGGAGCGCGGAATCGCACCACGCAGGTGTGCGGCTCCGCGCTGGCCTGCGCTTCGCGCGCCGCATCCTCGAGCCCGCGAAGCGTCGTGGCCTGCGCGCGTGAGATCCAGGCGGGGGCGTCTCCCATCGCGACCGGGAGGACGACCTCGGCCTGCAATCCCGTGATCTGCCCGCCGCGGAACGCAGTGGCCACCGCGCGCGTGTCCGAGTCGCCGCGCGCGAGGCGCACCCAGCGGCGCGCCGTGCGGGGGGCGACGTCCGTTCGCTCCTCGACGTAGCGGTCGAAGCGTTCGTATCCGAGCTCGCGGTAGAGCCTCCGACCGAGGATCTCGCGCAGGAGGTCGCCGAGCTCGGCGTCGATACGCTGCAGCGCGCAGATCTCGCGGCGCAGCGCTGCATCGAGCTCGTGCGCGGAGGCCTCGAGCGCCCACGCGCCGAGCGCTGCGAGCGCTTCGTCGTGGCGGGGATCCGCCGCGTGCAGCCACCGCACGCAGGGGAAGGCCGCGTGCCGAAGGCCGTGCTCGCGCCATGCGAGCGCGTCGTCCGGCGCGGAGCGCCGGCCGCGGATCGATCCCGTGGGCATGGGGTCCGTCTCGTTCGCAGCGGGCGCCGCTCCGGGCACTGCCGCGGCCCCGAAGGCCGAGAGAGCTTCGGCCGCGATCAGCTCGGCGCACTCCCAGACGGGGAGCGAAGCTCCCGCGCTGCGGCGGGCGAGCTCGAGCGCGTAGTGCCAGCGCGGCAGAGCGTGAGCGGAGATCGGCGCCGAAAGCGTGACGAACGGCTCGGTCTCCGCGGACACCCGTGCAGGCGGCTCCGATGCAGCCGCTACGGCGCGCAGCATCGCATCGACCGCACGCACGGTCCGGTGCCGGAGGCTCTCGGCGCACGCCGCGTCGGTCTCGGGCGTCGCGAGCGCCACCGCACGCCGGGCAGCCGACCACGAGACCTCGCCCGAGAGGACCGCGGCGCGAAGCACGGGGAGGCGCGCGAGGGCGTCCCACACGCGGGCCCACTCGCGCACGACGCGCGATCCCACGCCGAGGCGCTCGCGCGCGTAGTCGCCGAGCGAGCGAAAGCCGAGCCGCGCATGCGCACGGCGGCGAACCAGCGCGCACGAAAGGGCTGCGAGCCGCGGCCGCACGGCGCCGCGCGCCGCCGCCAGGAGCCGCAGGCGCCCGTCCGCGTCGGCGCCTCGCAGGGCGAGGAGCGTCTCGCGGCTGCACGGCCGTGCGGAGACCGGGCGGGTCGTCGGAGCAGGCATGTCATCACCGTCGGGACCGGGTGACGATCCGAATCTATACGAACGAAAAGCGAATGTCAAGGGCCGCCGGCCGAGCCGCGGGCGGGGGCCGGCGGCCCTTGCGATCCCGTTCCGCCGCCGCCCGTCGCCGCCTCCGGCGCAGGCCGGCCGAGCGCGCGGCGCTCTCTGCGGATCGGCGTCGGGCCGATCGACACGAACGCGTGTCAGTCCGGCTCGTGCGCGACCGCCGGCTGGTCGACCCGGTCGTAGTAGTGCGCGTAGAGCTCGTGCTCGCGAAGGCCGGGGTCGGCCGAGCGGAGGATGCCGGGCCGCAGCACGCGCCGCGCGTTCTCCTCGGAGAGCGCCGCGTACTGCGCGACGTAGGCGCTGATG
>JAYRMX010000108.1:0-3041 GCA_041912475.1 Myxococcota bacterium | reverse complement strand
GATGTTCTGGCTCGCCTACGGCGTCGGCCTCGGCGGGCTGCTGGCGTGGGGGATCGCGCGGGCCCTCGGCCGCCATCCCGTCGCGCCGCGCAGGCAAGCCGAGATCGAAGCCGTCGCAGCCGCGACGCTGGCCGCCTGCCTCCTGCTCCCTTCTCCGCTGCGCGAAGTCGCGGCCGCCGCCGGAGTTGGCGCGTGCTTCTGGCGGGCGGCGACGGCTCGCTCGGACACGGCGCCGGCGCAGGCCGCCGCGGGCGAGCGTCCGGGCGCCGGCCGCGCGTCGCGCGTGCTCCTCGCTCTCGCGATCGTGGCCGTCGCGCTGCTACGGCCGCGCATCTGGCTCTTCTCGTGGAACGTGATGCACGGAACTCCCGATCTGTCGCTGGCGACCGACGACTGGGGCTTTCTCTCGGAGCTCGGCCAGCATCTCGCGTGGGCCGATGCAATGAGGCGCGGCGCGTGGCCCGGTGCCGACTACTTCTCGCTGTACGGCCCGCTGATGACGCTCGGCCTCGAGAGCGCATGGGCGCTCGCGGGGCGCTCCGTCGCGACCGCGACGCTCTATTTCGAAGCGGTTTCGGCGCTCGGAGCAATCGCCGCCATGGCGCTCGCCGCCCGGCATCTGCGCCGCCGGGCTCTGGCGCTGCTCGTTCCCTGCTTCGCGCTTCCGATTCGCGGCCGGTACGGCGTCGGCCTCTGGGGACTGCTGTTCCTCTCGTACGGGATCGCGTCGGGACGCGCGCTGCCGATGATTGCAGCCGGGGCGACCGGAGGCGTCGCGCTCTTCTACAGCCAGGAGTTCGGCCTCGCGTTCGTCCTGTGTGCCGGCGTCGGCCTCGCCATCTCGGGAAACCTGCGCACGCGGCTCGCGTTCGGCGGCGGCCTGCTCGCCGTCGTCGCGGCGGTCCTCGCCTGGCTGGCCTCGGGCGGGGCCCTCGGCGCCGCACTGCGCGACATGGTCGAGTACCCGGGCTACGTGCTCGCCGGCTTCGGCAAGCTCCCGTTCCCGGCGCTCGTTCCCGCGCTGCCTCTGTCTCCGGCCGAGCTGCTCGAGGGAAAGCTCGTGCTGCTCCGTCTCGGCTACGCGACGATCGTCACGTACGTCGTTGCGCTCCTTCTCGTCCTGCGTGTCGATCGGCTTCGGCCTCGATCGCTCGTGAGCGACCTGCGACGCCTGGCGGACGAGCTTCGCTCCGACCCCCAACGCCTCGGCCTCGCGCTCACGGCCCTCTACGGCTTCATCGCTTTTCGGTCGGGCATGGGACGCAGTGAGATCATCAACCTCGTCCAGGCGAGCGGCTGCGCCGGAATCCTGCTCGTCGTCGCGATCGACCGAAGCCTCGACGAGCTACGGGCACCGGCCGCGCGCGCGCGCGGCGCGTGGCACCTCGCGGGTCTGCTGCTGTTCGCCTCGATCGGCGCGTTCTTCCAGTATTCGGGGTCCGTCTTCGTTCGATCGGGGATCGAGACCGTCGCGGCGCTCCGGTCGATCGCGTCGGGCTCGTACGCTCCGCGCGGAGACCCCGAGGTCGCGAGGCTCACGGCGTGGGTTCGAGAGCAGCAGATTCCGGAGGGGGAGATCCTCTTTCTGCCGAGCCACGCCGCCTACTACTACCTCACGGATCATCGGAGCCCGATTCGCTTCGTGGTGGGCCAGCACATGGTGACGGACGACCACCGGCGCGAGAGCCTCGACCGGCTCCGCGCTCATCCTCCGCGGTACATCGTCTGGTCGCCGCACTCGCTGGTGCTCGACGGCATCGATCACGAGACGTATCTCGGCCCCGAGCTCATGCGCTGGGTGCGCGAAGCGTACGCGCCGGTGAAGGTCCAGGACCGTACGACGATCTTCGAACGGCGATAGGATCGGCGCGGCGAGCCGGCGGCCGAGCGCCCGGAACGGCCATCCGGCGACCCCGGGAGGCAATGGCCGGCCGATCTGGCACCTTCAGCGACTGCCCGGAGGATCGGCCGTCTGATGCGCCCGGCTCGCCCGAATCGCCGCTACCAAATCGCTCTCTGGCTGGACCGGCACATCGGACCCGTCCTCTGCACGCTGCTCTTCGTCGTGCGGCGCCTCACGGGCAGGCGGCCGGCGCCACCGGAGGCGGAGCGCGTCGAGAAGGTGCTCGTCCTCAAGTTCTGGGGGGTCGGCAGCATCGTTCTCGCGTCGCCGCTGCTCGCCGCGCTGCGGGCGCGGTATCCCGGCGCCCGGATCGATTTCGTGACGCTCGGCGGAAACGACTCCGTTCTGCGGATGGTTCCGCAGGTGAGCCGCCGGCTCACGCTCGACCTCGGCCGAGGGATTCCGCGGTTTCTCGCCGACACCGTACGCACCATTCGCCTCGTTCGGCGCGAGCGCTACGACCTGATGCTCGATCTCGAGTTCTTCACGAGCTACTCGGCGATCTTCTCATGCCTCTCGAACGCACGGGTGACGCGCGGCTTCAGCGCGAAGGGGAGTGCCCGCGGGCAGCTTCACGACGTCGAGGTCCCGTTCAACGCCTACCACCACGTGTCGACGAACTTCTTGACGCTGCTCGAAGGCGATCCGATGCGCGCGATCCCGCTGCCGCAGGGACCAAGTCCAGTGACGCTTCCTCCGCTGCGCGCGAGCGAGGCGGCGGCCGCGAGCTGCACGCGCGTGCTGGAGACCGATCCAGCCTGGCGAGCCGGCCGGCCGATCGTCGTGGTGAATCCCAACGCCGGCGACATGGCGCTCGAGCGCAGGTGGCCGGCGGAGCGCACGGCCGAGCTGCTGCGCGGCCTCGCCGCCGGCGAGACCGTCAACCTCGTCCTCACCGGCTCGCGCGAAGAGCGCTCGTACGTCGAGTCGCTCGTCGACCTCGCCGGAATCGGCGGGCGCGCGATCGTCGCGGCCGGGAGCCTCGACCTCGAGGGCTTCGTCGCGCTGCTCGAGCGAGCGGCCGTCGTCGTCACGAACGACAGCGGGCCGCTGCACCTCGCTCGCGCCGCCGGAGCGGCGGTCGTGGCTCTCTTCGGCCCCGAGACGCCCGTTCTCTACGGTCCGCTGAGCTCACGCG
>JAYRMX010000107.1:0-5472 GCA_041912475.1 Myxococcota bacterium | reverse complement strand
ATCACCTTCTGGTGTCGCCGCTGCACCGAGCACTCGCGCTCGAAGAGATGGACGAGGCCGCCGTGCGCGTCGGCGGCGATCTGGATCTCGACGTGGCGAGCGCCGTGGACGAGCCGCTCGAGATAGAGCGCGCCGTCGCCGAACGACGCCTGCGCGCGGGCGGCGGCCGACGTGAAGCCGCGGCGGAGCTGCGGCTCGTCCTCGGCCGGCACCATGCCGATGCCGCCGCCTCCAGCGCTCGCCTTGATCATCACCGGATACCCGAGCGTCTCGGCCGCGGCGACGGCGTCGTCGACGTCGCCGAGAAGGCCCGTTCCGGGCGTCACCGGAACGCCGGCCTCGTGCATGAGGCGCCGGGCCGCCGCCTTGTCGCCCATCGCGCGGATCGCGGCCGGAGAAGGCCCGACGAACACCGCGCCCGCCTCGCGGACCGCCTCGGCGAACGCGGCGTTCTCCGAGAGAAAGCCGTAGCCGGGGTGTACGGCGTCCGCGCCGCTCTCCTCGAGGGCGCGAAGCAGCGCCGGGACGTTCAGATACGAATCGCGTGCAGGAGGCGGCCCGATCGAAAATGCGGCGTCGGCCTCGCGCACGAACGGCGCGTCCGCGTCCGCGTCGGAGTGGACCGCGACGGCCTCGATGCCGAGCCCGCGGCACGCGCGGATCACGCGGCGCGCGATCTCTCCCCGATTCGCGATGAGCACGCGGCGAAGCACGGGCAGCGATGTAGCACGGGGCCCGTGCGCGCGCAGGACGAGGCGAGGCGCAGCCGCCACGTCGCGCGCCGCCTCGGTCCGCGGCGCGCGCGCCGGCTCCGGCGGCTGCCGGAGGCCGGCGGTATGCTGCGCCGTCCGGAGGTTCGGATGCTCGAGACGCTCACCCGGGGATTCACGGCGGCGCGCGAAAAGCTGCGCGGCGTCCGCGAGCTCAGCGAGGGGAACATCGACCAGGCCCTGCGCGACGTTCGAACGTCGCTGCTCGAGGCCGACGTCGACTTCACGGTCGTGAAGAGCTTCCTCGCGCGCGTGAAGGACCGCGCGCTCGGCGAGAAAGTCGAGACGCGCGTGGCCGACGCGAGCGGCCGTCAGATCCGCGTGACGCCCGGCCAGCACTTCGTCGCGATCTGCGAGCAGGAGCTGTGCGCCCTCATGGGTCCGGTCGACGCGCGGCTCGCGCGCGGCAAGGACGGCGTCGTCTCGGTGATGCTGGTGGGGCTGCAGGGCGTCGGCAAGACGACCGTCGCCGCGAAGCTCGCGCGCCACCTGCAGCGCGAGGGAAGGCGCCCACTGCTCGTCGCGGCCGACGTCTACCGTCCCGCCGCGGTCCTGCAGCTCGAGACGCTCGGCGCGTCGGTCGGCGTCGCGGTCCACCGCGGCGCGGAGGGCGAGCTGCCGCCCGCGATCTGCTCGGCCGCCGCGGCACGCGCTCGCGCGCAGGGCTTCGACGCGATCGTCTACGACACGGCCGGCCGGCTCGCGATCGACGAAGACCTCATGCAGGAGCTCGCCGACATCACGGCGCGCACCTCGCCCGCGAACACGCTGCTCGTCTGCGACGCCCTCATGGGTCGCGACGCGGTGCAGGTCGCGCAGGCCTTCCACGAGCGTCTCGCGCTCGACGGCCTCGTCATGACCAAGCTCGACGGCGACGCGCGCGGCGGCGCGGCGCTCGCCGTGAAGGCCGTGACGGGCGTCCCGATCAAGTTCCTCGGCACCGGCGAAAGCGTCGACCGCCTCGAGGAGTTCCGCCCCGAGGGCCTCGCGTCGCGAATCCTCGGCATGGGCGACGTCGTCGGCCTCGTGAAGGACTTCGAGCAGGTCGTCGACCAGAAGCAGGCCGAGGAGTCGGCGCAGCGCATGCTGAAGGGCCGGCTCACGCTCGACGACCTGCTCGCGCAGCTCAAGGCCGTCCAGCGCATGGGCCCGCTGCGCGACGTCTTCGCGAAGCTCCCGATGTTCGGCTCGCTCGCCGACCAGGTCGACGAGCGCGAGCTCGGCAAGGTCGAGGCGATGATTCGCTCGATGACGCCGGGCGAGCGCGCCGACCCGGACCTCATCGGCAAGAGCCGGGCCTCGCGCATCGCGCGCGGCAGCGGCCGGCGCAGCAAGGAGGTGATGCAGCTCGTCCAGCGCTTCCGCCAGATGCGCGACATGATGGGCGCGCTCGGCGGCGGCGGCGTGGGCGGCCTGCTCTCGAAGGTGCCGGGCATCGGACGGCTCATGGGCGGCGGCGGCATGCCCGCGGGCTTCGATCCCTCCGCGCTTCTCGGCGGCGCCGGCGCGCCGGCCGGCGGCGGGGGCGGGAGCAGCCGGCAGCGAAGCGCCGGCCGCCAGCGCGATGCACAGAAGAAGAAGCGCAAGCAGGCACGCAAGGACCGCCGCAAGGGCCGCCGGAAGTAGTGCAAGGCCGCGAAGCGGCCGCGCAGTGAGGCCGTCTGCGGCCGAACGAAGGCCGCTGCCGGCGAGCGAAGCGAGCCGATGCGGCTGAGCAAGGCCGCGAAGCGGCCGCGCAGCGAGCGCAGCGAGCGAAGGCCGCTGCCGGCGAGCGCAGCGAGCCGATGCGGCTGAGGTGGCCGCGAAGCGGCCGCGCAGCGAGCGCAGCGAGCGAAGGCCGCCGCCGGCGAGCGCAGCGAGCCGTGCGGCCAAGGACCGGCAGCACGAGCGCAGCCCTCTGGCAGCGCGCGCGAGAGAGCGTAGATTTGTAGGCAAGTTTCGCTGGCGCGTGCGCCGTCCCACACCGGGGGGTGGTGGGAAGGTGGACGCGGGATGCCGCGCGTCGTCGTGGGCCGGGCCATTTCAGGTTCTGCACATGCCGTGCCGATGCGGAGGACCCATGCGCCGAGCCCTCACGAACCTCGCCGCAATCGTCGCCACCGTGTGCGCGGCCGGAGCCCACGCGACGCCCGCGGACTTCCCGGCGCCGCCGGCGATCCAGCCGCAGGTGAGGTTCTGGACGCGGATCTACACCGAGGTCGGAACCGACGCCGCGCTGATCCACGATCCGAGCAACCTCGATGTCGTCTACGAGCGGGTCGACTTCCCGGAAGGCCTCGGTGGGCGCGAGGTGGACGCGCGCTACGAGGCCACGAAGGAGAAGTACCGCGACATCCTCCGCCACCTCGCAGCGGGCGAGCGCGAGAACCTCGGCCCGGACGAGCAGCGCGTCCTCAAGCTCTTCCCGCCCGGCGTCTCCGCCGAGACCCTGCGCCTCGCGTCCGAGAGCGTCCGGCTCCAGCGCGGGCAGGCCGATCGTTTCCGCGAGGGGCTGATCCGCGCCGGCGCGTGGGAGGGTCACATCGAGCGAACGCTCGAGCACAAGGGCCTTCCGCGCGAGCTCGCCGCGCTGCCGCACGTCGAGTCGTCGTACAACCCGCAGGCCTACTCGAAGGTGGGCGCGGCGGGCCTGTGGCAGTTCATGCCCGGAACGGGCCGAACCTTCTCCTTGCGGGTGAGCGGCGTCGTCGACGAGCGCATGGATCCCTTCCGCGCCACCGAGGCCGCCGCCGATTTGCTCGAACACAACTACGAGATGCTCGGGGCGTGGCCGCTCGCGCTCACGGCCTACAACCACGGCGCGGGCGGGATGGCGCGCGCGGTCCGGGAGCTGGGAACGAACGACATCGCCGAGATCATCCGGCGCTACGACGGACCCGGCTTCGGGTTCGCCTCGCGCAACTTCTACACCTCGTTCCTCGCGGCGCGCGAGGCGTCGACGAACGCATCGCGCTATTTCGGCGAGATCCACAAGCAGGCGCCGACCGAGTACCGCGTGGTTCGGCTCGAGAAGCCGTTCTCGGTGAAGACGCTCAAGAACGCCCTCGGCGTCGACCTCGATACGCTCCAGGCCCACAACCTCGCGCTGCGGGACGACTTCTGGGACGGCCGCCGGACGGCGCCGGCGGGCGTCACGATCCGCGTGCCGAAGGGCCCGGCACCGGCGAACGCGGTCGCGATCGCGCGCTCCGAGCGCTGGCGCCCGAAGTCTCCGGGCGAGGCGCCTTCCGCCGCCGAGCGTGAGCTCGCTGCCGCACCGGCCGAGCCGGGCCCGACGGTCGTAGTCGCCCAGGCTCCGGTCGAGAGGACCGGGACGGTCCTGCACGTGCTCGGCAGCGGCGAGACGGTGGCCTCGCTCTCGCGCCGCTACGACGTTCCGGTGAGCGTCATCCTGGGCGTCAATCACGTGCGCAGCCCGCGAGACCTCAAACCCGGGGATCGGCTGCGGATCCCGGCGATGGCAAGCGATCTCGTGGCCGAAGCGGCGCCGGCCGCGCAGCCCGGCGCGGAGACGGTGCAGGCCGCCGCAGAGCCGCCGCCGCCCGCAGCGCAGGCGCCGGCCGCCGCCTCGCCCCCCGCCGCGGAGGCTCTGCCGGTCGTGGTCGAGCCCGAGCCCGAGCCGCTCGGCGCCGTCGTCGCGGAGCTGCACCGGGCCGAGGAGGCGGACGAGGCCCCGCTCGGGTCGCCCGCCGCGAAGACAGTCCTGCGTGCCGAGGGCGCTGCTCGGGCCGAGCCGGATGCACGCGTGGCCTCGCAAGCGCCGGCAGCGAAGGTCGAGACCGCTGCGAAGGCGGACGCGCGCGAGCGCACCGAGAAGCCCGCGGCGAAGCACGGCGGAGCCCCCGACGCTCGCGAGCTCGCACGCGACACGCTCGACCGCGCGCGGTACGCGGTCGGTCCGAAGGGAACGATCACGCTCCAGACCGACGAGAGCCTCGCGCAGGTCGCGAAGTGGCTCGAGACGACGCCCGAGAAGCTGCGAAGCCTGAATCGCCTGTCGCGAAAGGCCCAGCCCGGGCCCGGAAGCAAGCTGCGGCTCGACTTCGCGAAGGTAACGGCGCGCAAGTTCGAGGCGCGCCGCGTCGCGTATCACCAGGAGCTTCGCAGCGAATTCTTCGACGCCTTCGAGGTGGCGGGCACCGAGCAGCGCGTGGTTCGCAAGGGCGACACGCTGCGGAGCCTCACGAAAGGCAGGCGCCCCGTCCCGACCTGGCTCCTCGACCACTACAACCCGAACGTCGACCTCGACGCGCTCAAGCCCGGAAACCGCGTCGTCATTCCGAAGATCGAGAAGCGCACCTCGTAGCGGCCGCGCAGATAGGGATGAGAAGGCCAACCTCCTCAAGGGACGGTGTACAACCGTCCCCAACCACGGGCTCGTAGCCCAGAGGAGGATGGCCATGGGGGATTCTATCAGCGCGCAGGGTCAATGGACGGTGGGACTGGATCTGGGGGACCGGCACAGCCAGCTGTGCGTGTTGGACGATCTGGGAGAGATCGTAGAAGAGGGTCGCGTGGCGACCCGGGAGTCGGCGCTGCGGGCGCGGTTCGAGGGTGGATCGCTGATGCGGATCGTGGTGGAGGCGGGTACGCACTCACCGTGGGTGAGCCGGCTGCTGAGCAGCCTGGGCCACGAGGTGATCGTGGCGAACCCGCGCAAGGTGGCGCTGATCTCGGGCAACGAGTCGAAGACGGACCAGGT
>JAYRMX010000106.1:0-2437 GCA_041912475.1 Myxococcota bacterium | reverse complement strand
GGGGTCCGCGGGAACCTGCAGCTCGGCGGCGAGACATCCGGCCTCACGGACCGCGAGGTCGAGGATCCCGGACTCGCGGTAGACGGCGAGGGCCGCGTCCCGCGCGCCCGGACGCGGCTTCATGGTGAGAACGGTGCGCAGCATCTCCTGTCTCCCCGGAACGGCGTTGCGGCGGCAGCTCTCACGCTACACGGAGCCGGTCTGCGGCGCCGCCGCCAGCCAGCGCGGCCGCAGCCGCTTGATCCCCTCGAACCAGACGAGGCACAGCGCACCGGCTCCTGCCGAGATCGCCAGCTCCGCCGGCCCGGGCAGCGCGAAACGAAACACCTCGCGCGCGACCGGCCATGCGAAGACCAGCGCGAGAAAGCCGGCGGCGCCTCCGACTACCCATGCCTGCGGAGCGTTCGGACGCCGCAGCGTCGCGATCGCGCCGGTGCTCCACGAGCGGTTGGCGACGATCAGCGCGAGGTTGCCCGCGAGAATCGCCGTGAACGCGAGCGCCCGCGCATGCTCCTCCGGCGCGTCGCCTCCGCGCGTGTACGCCCAGCCGAACAGCGCGAGGGCGACGGCCAGGATGCTCGCGCCCTGCAGCAGGCTCCAGCCCACGACCCGGCCCGCGAAGATCGGAGAGCCTTCGCGCCGAGGCGGGCGCCGCATCACGTCCTGCTCCGCCGGCTCGGCCTCGAAGACGACCGAGCACGACGGGTCGATCACGAGCTCGAGAAACGCGATGTGGACCGGGAGCAGAACCAGCGGCCATCCGAGCAGCACGGGCAGGAGCGACATGCCTGCGATCGGCACGTGGATCGCGAGGATGTACGCCACCGCCTTGCGCAGATTGTCGAAGACGCGGCGGCCGAGGCGGACGGCGCCGACGATCGACGCGAAGTCGTCGTCGGTGAGCACGAGGTCCGCGGCCTCGCGCGCGACGTCCGTCCCGCGTGCGCCCATCGCGATCCCGATGTGCGCTGCGCGCAGCGCCGGCGCGTCGTTCACGCCGTCGCCCGTCATGGCGACGACCTCACCCTCGGCCTCGAGCGCGGAGACGATGCGGAGCTTGTGCTCGGGAACCGCGCGCGCGACGACCGATGCGCTGCGCAGCCGGCGGCCGACGGTCTGCGCGTCGAGATGCTCGAGCTCCGCCCCGAGCACCACGTCGTCGTTCGGCAGTCCGATCGCGCGCGCCACGCTTCGCGCCGTCTCGGGGTGGTCGCCCGTGATCATCAGCACGCGGATTCCGGCTCTGCGGCACTCGTCGATCGCAGCGGGAACGCCGGCCCGCACCGGGTCGGCGAGCCCGACGAGGCCGAGCAGCTCGAAGTCGAAGTCGTGCTGGACGTCCGGGAGCTCCGCCTCGGCGAAGAAGGCGCGCGCGACGGCCAGCACGCGCAGCCCGTCCGCGGCCATCGTCTCGACGCCGGCCCGGAGCGCGGCGAGCTCGCTCTCGGGCAGATGACACAGATCTGCGATGGCCTCCGGCGCTCCCTTCGCCGCGATCACCCGGCGTCCGCCTTCCGGCGCCCGCCAGACGTGCGACAGCGCGAGCAGCTCGGGCGAGAGCGGGTACTCGCGAACGAGCGCCCAGTCGCCGTGAAGATGCTCGGTCTGCGCGAGCGCGTGCTGGCCGAGCGCGTGGAACGCGCGCTCCATCGGGTCGAACGGGTCGCGCTGGCTGGCGAGGATCCCGAACTCGACGAGCGCGTGGACCTCCTCGGGTAGCGAGTCGCCACCGGCCGCAGCGACCTCGTGCACCACGCCCTGCGCCGAGAGGCGCGCGATCGCCATGCGGTTCTCGGTCAGCGTTCCGGTCTTGTCGACGCACAGGACGCTCGCCGCGCCGAGCGCCTCGACCGCCTGCACGCGCCGCGTGAGGACGCGGCGCTTCGAGAGCCGCCACGCGCCGAGCGCGAGAAAGACCGCGAGCACGACGGGAAACTCCTCGGGGAGGACCGCCATCGCGAGCGTGAGGCCGGCGAGCAGCCCCCCGGTCCAGTCGCCGCGGAGTGCGCCGTACGCGACGGCGAGAGCCGCGCAGAGCGCGAGGCCTGCGGCGGCGATCCGTCGCACGATTCGCCCCACCTCGCGCTCGAGCGGCGCCTCTTCGGTGACGGCCTCCGCGAGCGATCGGCCGATGCGGCCGATCTCGGTCGCGGCCCCGGTCGCGTGCACCTCTGCAACGCCTCGCCCGCGAACGACGAGCGTTCCCGACCAGAGAAAGGGAAGTCCGTCTCCGCCGGGACCCGGCGCTTCGGCCGGCGCGCTCGCCGCGACGCACTTCCTCACCGGGACGGACTCGCCCGTGAGGAGCGACTCGTCCGCCTCGACGCCGAACCCGGCGAGCAGCAGCACGTCGGCCGGGACGCGGTCGCCTTCTGCGAGAACCACTGCGTCGCCGCGAACGACCTCGCGGCCGGGGATTCGGCGCTGCGCGCCGTCT
>JAYRMX010000105.1:0-3484 GCA_041912475.1 Myxococcota bacterium | reverse complement strand
CGATGGCGACGCAGCGGCTGCGCGAGGCGGCCGAGAAGGCGAAGATCGAGCTCTCGTCGGCGGCGACCACCGACATCAACCTGCCGTTCATCACGGCCGACCAGACCGGCCCGAAGCACCTCAATCTGAAGCTCTCGCGAGCGAAGTTCGAGCAGCTCGTCGGCGACCTCATCGACCGCACGCTCGAGCCGTGCCGGCGCGCGATGGCCGACTCGGGGCTCTCGGCCGGACAGATCGACGAGGTCGTTCTCGTCGGCGGGTCGACGCGCATTCCGCTCGTCCAGCAGAAGGTGAAGGAGCTCTTCGGCAAGGAGCCGAACAAGACCGTGAACCCCGACGAGGTGGTCGCGGTCGGCGCCGCGATCCAGGCGGGCGTGCTCGCGGGCGACGTGAAGGACGTGCTGCTCCTCGACGTGACGCCGCTCTCGCTCGGCATCGAGACGCTCGGCGGCGTGATGACGAAGCTGATCGAGCGCAACACGACGATCCCGGCCCGCCGCAGCCAGACGTTCTCGACGGCGTCGGACAGCCAGCCGCAGGTCGAGATCCGCGTGCTGCAGGGCGAGCGCGAGATGGCGAACGACAACCGCTCGCTCGGCCAGTTCATCCTCGACGGCATCCCGCCGGCGCCGCGCGGCGTCCCGCAGATCGAGGTGACGTTCGACATCGACGCGAACGGCATCCTGTCCGTCTCGGCGAAGGACCGCGCGACCGGCAAGGAGCAGTCGATCCGGATCGAAGGGTCGGGCGGCCTCAAGAAGGACGAGATCGACCGCATGGTGCGCGATGCCGAGTCGCACGCGAGCGAGGACCACGCGCGGCGCGAGCTGATCGAGAAGAAGAACCACCTCGACTCGCTGATCTACAACGCGGAGAAGACCGTTCGCGAGCAGGCCGAAAAGCTGCCCGAGGCCGAGAAGACGAGCACGGAGGAGGTGCTGGCGAGCGCGAAGCAGGATCTCGCGAGCGACGACCTCGGCCGGATCACGGCCGCGCAGCAGCGCGTCGAGACCGCGATGCACAAGGTGGCGGAGATCCTGTACAAGGCGCAGGGCGCCGGGACGGCGGCGGACGCCGGCGCGGCGGGCGGCGAGAAGAAGGCGGAGGGGGACGTGATCGACGCGGAGTACACCGAAGAGAAGGGGCAGGGCTAGCAGCCCGCACTCCGTGGCTCCCCGACCCCCGCACGACCCGTTCAGCGAGTTCTCCGACCGCCTCGGCGGGAGCCGCTGGCGCCCGTCGGTCGACGTCTTCGAGACCGAGAAGGCGATCCTCGTCCGGCTCGAGCTGGCGGGGGTTCGCATCGGCGAGCTCTCGGTGACGGTCGACGGCGACCTGCTGCGGATCTCGGGCGTGCGCCGTGCGGCGCGCGCCGAGGGCGTGCAGCGGCTGCACCAGATGGAGATCGCGTTCGGCCCCTTCGAGCGCGTCCTGCGGATCGAGGTGCCGTTCGAGCGTGACGGCGTGTCGGCGCGACTCGAGGACGGATTTCTCACGGTCGAGCTTCCGAAGCAGACGCCGCGGCGCGTCGCGGTGGACGTGTAGCGACATGAGCGACGAGAGGGAGCCCCGCGAGATCGAGCCGACCGCCGCGCGCCGCGAGGACGCGGGAGCGGTCGAGGTGCGGACCGGCGGCGAGCCGCCGGCCGAGCGCGTCGAGCTCCCGCCGACGCTTCCCGTCCTTCCGCTCAAGAACACCGTCCTGTTCCCGTCGCTGCTCGCGCCGCTCCTCGTCAACACCGCGCGCTCACAGCGGCTCATCGACCACGTCCTCGTGTCGCCCGAGCGGCTCATGGTCGCCGCCGCCGTTCGCCATCCGATCGAGGGAAGCCCCGGGCCGGACGACGTCTACCGCGTCGGGACCGTGCTGCGCGTCGCGCGGATGATCAAGTTTCCCGACGGCTCGTACCGCCTGCTCGTGCAGGGCGTCGCGCGCGCCCGGATTTCCGAGTTCACCGGCGAGTCGCGCTTCCTCGAGGCGCACGTCGGCCTCCTCGAGGAGACCGGCGACCCGCGCTCGGTCGAGGTCACGGCGCTCTCGCGCAGCGTGTCGCAGGGCTTCCAGGCGCTCGTCGCCGAGCATCCGAAGCTCTCCGAGGAGCTGCAGGTGATCGCCGCGAACCTCGACGACCCGTCGCGGCTCGCGGACCTCGTTGCGCACCACCTCGAGCTCGACGTCGCGGCCAAGCAGGCGGTCCTCGAGGAGCTCGACGTTCGCGCGCGCCTGCAGCTCGTCTTCGCCGATCTCACGCGGGCGAGTGACGCGATGACGATCGAGAGCGAGATCCGCGACCGCGTCCAGAACGAGATGGGCAAGACGCAGCGGGACTACATGCTGCGGCAGCAGATGGACGCGATCCGGCGCGAGCTCGGCGAGACCGAGGACGGCGAGACCGAGGTGGCGCGGCTTCGCGAGCGGCTCGACGCGGCCGAGCTTCCGCCCGAGGCGCAGGAGCAGGCGAACCGCGAGCTCGAGCGCCTCGCGCAGACGCCGCCGGCGGCGGCCGAGCACGCCGTGATCCGCACGTATCTCGAGTGGCTCGCCGACCTGCCGTGGTCGAAGCTGAGCGACGAGCACATCGACGTGGCCGAGGCGCGGCGGATCCTCGACGAAGACCACCACGGGCTCGACAAGGTGAAGGACCGCATCGTCGAGTACCTCGCGGGGATGAAATTCAAGCGCGACCTGCGCGGCCCGATCCTGTGCTTCGTCGGGCCGCCGGGAACGGGGAAGACGTCGCTCGGCCAGTCGATCGCGCGCGCGCTCGGCCGCCGCTTCGTCCGCGCGTCGCTCGGCGGCGTTCGCGACGAGGCCGAGATCCGCGGCCACCGGCGAACGTACGTGGGCGCGCTCCCCGGCCGCATCCTGCAGGGCCTTCGCCGCGCCGGGGCGCGCAACCCGGTCTTCCTCCTCGACGAGATCGACAAGGTCGGCACCGACTTCCGCGGCGACCCGTCGTCCGCGCTGCTCGAGGTGCTCGACCCGGAGCAGAACGCGACGTTCAGCGACCACTACGTCGAGGTGCCCTTCGACCTCTCGCAGGTGCTCTTCGTCGCGACCGCCAACCTCGCCGATCCGATCCCGCCCGCGCTCCACGACCGCATGGAGGTGATCGAGCTTCCCGGCTACACCGAAGAGGAGAAGGTCGAGATCGCGAAGCGATTCCTCGTCCCGCGGCAGCGCGCCGCGAACGGCCTCGACGACGTCGGATTCGAGCTGCCCGACGAGACGCTGCGCCTCGTGATCCGCAGCTACACGCGCGAGGCGGGCGTCCGGAGCCTCGAGCGCGAGATCGGCTCGCTGGCGAGAAAGCTCGCGCGCCGCGTGGCCGAGGGCGGCGCCGCCGGGCCGCTCGCGGTTCAGCCCGGTGAGGTCGCCGACCTGCTCGGGCCCGTGCGCTTCGAGCCGGAGCTGGCGGAGCGCGCCGGGATGCCGGGCGTCGCGGTGGGGCTCGCCTGGACGCCCGCCGGCGGCGACATCCTG
>JAYRMX010000104.1:0-3495 GCA_041912475.1 Myxococcota bacterium | reverse complement strand
GCGTCTTCGCCCGCTTCGACGTCCACGAGACGCGCGAGGTCTTCCCGGCGCGCTGAGACGCGCGGGGATCGGCCCGGCTCGCGGGCAGCGCCGCGGGGGGCGCCGCGGCGAGCGCGGTCGGTCGGGCTCGGGCCGCGCGGAGGCCGGGTGCCGGACGGCGGCGACGAGCTCGCTGCGCAGAGCGCGCCGTCAGTCGGGCTCGGCCGCACGGCGATCGGCGCCCTCGTCGCCGACCACGAAAGGGGCGAGTCAGATCCCGTCAGTCGGGCTCGGGCAGCACGGCGATCGGCGCCTGCGCGCCGCCGCGACGCCAGTCCCTTCCCTCGGGCGAGAGCACGAGCAGGACCACGCCGGTGAACACGCCCGCGGCCGCGGCGACGAAGACCGCGGGATACCCGGCCCGCGCCGCAAGAAACCCGAGCGCGAGGGTCGCGCCCGAGTTCCCGGCGTTGAACGACCCGTTGTAGAGCGCCATCACCTTGCCGCGCTCGTTCGGGCCCGCGGCGTCGAGCGCGAGCGCGTTGAACGCGGGATAGAACAGGCCGTGCGCGAGGCCGAAGCACGCGCCGATCGGCTCGAGCCACCCGGCTCTCAGCTTCGCCATCGACAGCACGACGAGGCCGTACGCCGCGAGCGAGAGCACCGAGACGCGGTCGCGGCCGATCCGATCGGCCATGCTGCCGAAGCCGAGCCGAACGCTCGCCGCGGCGATCGCGTACGCGACGAAGAAGCCGCGGACGTTCTCGCGGCCGAGCGAGAGCGCGAACGGCTGCGAGTAGGTCATCATGATGCCGAAGGCGGCACCCGAGAGCGCGGTCACCGCCATGATCCGCAGCGACCGCGGCCGGCGTGCGACACCGAAGAGCGACGGCATGCCGTCCTCGTCGCGCGGCGGCCGGGCGGCGGGCTCGCGAACGAACGCGGTCCCGGCCGCGCACACGAGCGCGAGCGCCGCCGCGGCGAGGAACACCGCGTTCCATCCGGCCGCGGCGACGAGCGTCTCCGCGACGGCCGGCGCGATCGCGTGCATCGACAGCATCGAGACGCCGAAGACGCCGAGCGCCTGCCCGAGTCGGTCGGGAGGCGCGAGGTCGCTCGCGAGCGTCGCCGACGCGATGAAGGTCATGCTGAAGGCGACGCCCTGCAGCGCGCGCAGCCCGAAGAGCAGCGGCCCGACCTCGGTGACGCGCAGGAAGGCGACGGCCGTCGCGGCCATCACGAGCGCGCCGGCGGTCATGAAGCGCCTTCTGCCGAAGCGGTCGACGAGCGAGCCCACGAGCGGGATGCAGAAGACCGACGTCGCGCCGAACGCCGCCATCACGAGCCCGATCTGGTCGGGCCCGGCGCCGAGCGCTCTCGTGATGAACTTCGGCAGCAGGAAGAACGTCGAGAACGCGTAGCCGAACGCGGCCTGCGCCAGCAGCAGCGAGACGAAGCTCCGCGTGTAGAGAGCGGCCACGCCGCCAGCGTAGCCGACTCGCCCTCCCCTACTTTCCGACGATCGAGACGAAGCTCACGCAGCGGCCGGGAGCGCCGCCGAGGTTGTGCGTGAGGCCGAGGCGCGGACTCGCGATCTGCCGCGGGCCGGCCTCGCCGCGGAGCTGGAGCCACATCTCGTACATCATGCGAAGGCCGCTCGCGCCGATCGGGTGCCCGAAGCTCTTGAGGCCTCCGTCCGGGTTCACGGGCTGCGGGCCCTCGAGATCGAAGCGGCCCTCGAGGACGTCCTGCCACGCCTTGCCGCGCGGCGAGAAGCCGAGGTCCTCCATCAGCACGAGCTCGGTCGGCGTGAAGCAGTCGTGGACCTCCGCCATGCTGATCTGCTCGCGCGGATCGGTGACGCCCGCCTGCCGGTACGCGTCCTGCGCGCTCGCGACGACCTCGGCGAAGCTCGTGAAGTCGTAGTCCGGGCGCAGCGGGCCCTCGGCCGGCCCCGCGACGAACGAGAGCGCCTTCACGAAGATCGGATGCTCGCAGTAGCGGTGCGCGTCTTCGGCGCGGCACACGATCGCAGCGGCGCTCCCGTCGGCGACTCCCGAGCAGTCCATGATGCCGAGCATGCCCGCGACCTTCGGCGACGCCGCGATCGCCTCGATCGGCACCTCCTTGCGGAACTGCGCCTTCGGATTGCGCGCGCCGTTGCGGTGGTTCTTGAACGCGATCCGCGTGAGCACCTCCTTGAGCGTCTTCTCGTCGATGCCGTACTTCTTCGCGTACGCGGGCGCGAGCAGCGAGAACATCGCGGGCGCCGTGACGGCGGGTTCGGTCCCGTCGCCCGCCGGGGTTCCCACGACGAGGCCCGAGAAGCCGGAGTCCTTCAGCTTCTCGACGCCGATCGCCATCGCGAGATCGTACGCGCCGCTCGCGACGGCGTAGCACGCGTTGCGAAGCGCCTCGCTGCCGGTCGCGCAGAAGTTCTCGACGTGCGTCACCGGCTTGTACTGGAGCTTGAGCGGCTCGGAGAGCGTGAGGCCCGAGAGCCCGCTTCCCATCGTCCCCAGCCAGTAGGCGTCGACCTGCGCGGGGTCGACGCCCGCCGAACGGTACGCCTCTCCCGAGGACTCGATCAGCAGATCGGCCGCGCTCTTGCCCCAGTGCTCGCCGAACGCCGTGCAGCCCATGCCGACGATCGCCACCCGGTCGCGGATTCCGTTGCTCGCCATGCTCGCTCCTCGTGCGCGCGCGCTAGCGGCGCGGCCGCGCCTTCCAGAAATAGTTGTGGACGCCCTGCGCGGTGAACAGGCGCCGGAAGGTCATCTCGAGCTCGTCGCCGATCGCGACCTTCGCCGGGTCGACGTCGGTGAGCTCGCACTGGACGCGGCCGCCGGGCGCGAAGTCGACGACGGCAGCGACGACCGGCGGCTGCAGCGAGTACGCGAGGCGGTCGACGGTGTAGGTCGCGATGCGGCAGGACGCGTCGGCGAACGACTCGGGGCGCATCTGGTCCGTCGCGCCGCACGCCACACACACGCGCTGCGGCGGGAGCTGCGCGACGCCGCAGGCCGCGCAGCGCGACCCGGTGAACGCGTACTTCCAGCGCTCGGCGCGCTGCATCGGCGGCGCGGCCGGGCGGTCGGGATCGGGGCGCCGCGGCGGCTCGAACGGCAGGATTCCGCGCCACTTCCAGTACGAGGTCACGCCGAGGTCGCTTCGCTTCGACGCGATCCATGCGTCGACCGCGTGCGCGGGCCGCGCTGCGGCGATGCGGTCGGTCACCTCGAGAACGGCCGCCTCGGCGCCGTCGGCGCCGCTCACGATGAGGATCCGGTCGCCCGGGCTCGCCGTGTCGAGCACGCGCGCGAGCACGAGGCCCGCGTGCGCGGCGCCCGCGCGGCCGACGCTCGCGGCGAGGCGGTCGGCCGCGGGCGGCGGCGTGAGGGCCCGGCCCGCGCGGCGCGGGGCCCCGCGCCCCCCCCGCGGAGCCGGGACCGAACACGCCGGCCCGGGCGCCGGCGGGACCGCCCCCGCCCCCACCCCCCCCGGCGCGGCGGGGCG
>JAYRMX010000103.1:0-18821 GCA_041912475.1 Myxococcota bacterium | reverse complement strand
CGAAGGCGACGAGCCCGCCGTCGACGCGCTGCTGCGGCGCGCATTCCCGCATCCGGCCGAGGCCGAGCTGGTCTCGCGCCTTCGCCGCGAGGTGCGCGGATGGATCGCGCTCGTCGCGCAGCGCGAGGACGCGATCGCCGGCCAGATCTTCTTCAGCCCCGTCGTGATCGAGGGCGAAGGCGACCCGTGGCCGGCCATCGCGCTCGGGCCGATGGCGGTCGAGCCGGCGGCGCAGCGCCGCGGAATCGGATCTGCGCTCGTTCGCGCAGGGCTCGCCGCGTGCGCGGCGGCGGGCGAGCGCCTCGTCTTCGTCCTCGGCCACCCCGCGTACTACCCGCGATTCGGCTTTCGCCTCGCCGCGCCGCTCGGGCTCCGCTACGGCGACGGCCCGTTCGATCGCGCGTTCTTCGTCGCCGAGCTGCGCGCGGGGACGCTGCCGGGACCGCGTGGCCGCGTGCGCTACCCGCCTGCATTCGACGCGGTCTGAGTGGCGCGCGCGCTGCAGGCGCGGCGTGGCGGATCGTCTCGCGTGCCGCCATCGTACGTCGCGCGCGGCCGCGGAGCGCGCGGGCTTCGCGTGGAGGCACGGAGGAGCGATGACCGTTCTCGAGTTCTCCGCGGTCGTCTTTGCCGGCTCCGCCGTCGCTGGGCTGCTCGGTGCTCTCACCGGCCTCGGCGGCGGAATCGTCGTGATCCCGCTGCTCACCCTCGGCCTCGGCGTCGACATCCGCTATGCCGCGGGCGCAGCGCTCGTTTCCGTGATCGCGACGTCGTCGGGCGCCGCGTCGTCGTACGTGAAGGAGGGCTACAGCAACCTGCGCATCGGAATGTTCCTCGAGGTCGCGACGACGTCGGGCGCGGTCGCCGGAGCTCTGCTCGCGGGTCATCTGCCGGAGAAGGCGATCACCGTGCTGTTCGGCGTGGTCCTCCTGCTGTCCTCGGGACTGTCGCTGCGGTCGCCCGGCGGCGGCGACGCGGGAGCTTCGTCCGATCCGATCGCGACGCGGCTTCGCCTCGACAGCAGCTACCCGACGCCGGAAGGCCCTCTCGCGTACCACGTTCACGGCGTTCCCCCGGCCTTCGGCCTGATGTTCGTCGCCGGCGCCCTGTCGGGCCTGCTCGGAATCGGTTCCGGCGCCGTGAAGGTCCTGGCGCTCGACCGGGCGATGCGCCTTCCTTTCAAGGTCTCGACGACGACGAGCAACTTCATGATCGGCGTCACTGCGGCGGCGAGCGCCGGCGTCTACCTCGGCCGCGGCTACATCGACCCGGGTCTCGCGATGCCGGTCATGCTCGGTGTCCTCGTCGGCGCGCTCGCGGGCGCGCGGATCCTCGCCCGCGCCGAGAGCCGGTCGCTGCGCGTTCTCTTCGCCGCGGTGATCGCCGTGCTCGGCGCGCAGATGATCTACGGCGGCGCAATGGGGCGAGTTCCGTGAGCCCGTTCACGGCGGATCGCCGGCCGGTCCGCACGAGAGCACGTCGGGAGACTCGATGAACGCGGATCGCCGCTGGACGGACGAGCAGGTCGAGCAGACGATCGGGAATGTGCTCCGCGCCGGGCTCGTTCTCGCAACGCTCGTCGTCGTGGTCGGAGGCGCGATCTACCTCGCGCATCACGGTTCGCAGCCGCCGGACTATCGGATCTTTCGCGGCGAGCCGCCCGCGCTGCGAGGCATTGCCGGGATCGTGAGCGAGTCCGAGGCGGGCCGCGGCCGAGGCATCGTGCAGCTCGGGCTGCTGCTCCTGCTCGCGACGCCGGTGCTCCGCGTCGCGTTCTCGGTGATCGCGTTCGTGAAGCAGCGGGACGGCCTCTACGTCGCGATCACGCTCGTCGTCCTCGCAACGCTCCTCTACAGCATCCTCGGCTCGCACTGACGCGCCCGCCCGCCCGCGGGACAGCCCCGGCGCGCGAACTACCCTCGCGGGCCGGATTCGCCGCGCGCGGGGCCGGCCGGCTTCGCTCGGCGACGGGCCGGAGACACGTCATGAAGTTCGGGATCTTCTACGAGCACCAGCTCCCGCGCCCCTGGGAGCCCGGCGACGAGCACCGTCTCTACAAGGAGGCGCTCGAACAGGTCGAGCTCGCCGACGGGCTCGGCTTCGACACCGTCTGGGAAGTCGAGCACCACTTCCTCGAGGAGTACAGCCATTCGTCGGCGCCCGAGGTCTTTCTCGCCGCGTGCAGCCAGCGCACCCGGCGCATCCGCCTCGGTCACGGAATCGTCCAGCTTCCGCTCGCGTTCAACCACACGGCGCGCGTCGCCGAGCGCATCGCGACGCTCGACCTCGTCTCCGACGGCCGCGTCGAGTTCGGAACGGGTGAAGCATCGTCCGAAGCCGAGCTCGGCGGGTTCGGGATCGACCGCGAGACCAAGCGCGACCAGTGGCTCGAGCACATCGACGCCGCGGCGCGGATGTTCGTCGAGGAGCCCTTCGCCGGCTGGAAGGGAAAGTACTTCGAGATGCCGCCGCGCAACGTGCTGCCCAAGCCGCTGCAGAAGCCGCACCCTCCCCTGTGGGTCGCGTGCAGCCGCCGCGAAACCATCCATCTCGCCGCCGAGAAGGGGATCGGCGCCCTCTCCTTCTCGTTCGCCGAGCCGGCCGAGGCGAAGCTCTGGGTCGACGACTACTACGCGACGATCGCGTCGCGCGCGTGCGTTCCCGCGGGCTTCGCGGTGAACGCGAATCTCGCGGCCGTGCTGCCGATGATGTGCCACGAGCGCGAGGACGAAGCGATCGAGCGCGGTCTCGACGGCGCGCACTTCTTCGGATACTCGCTCGCGCACTACTACGTCTTCGGCCAGCACCGGCCCGGCGCGACGAACATCTGGGAAGAGTTCCAGAAGAACCGCAGCCGGTTCGGCTTCGACCGTCGCATCGCCGCGCAGACGGGGCGTCCACTCGGCGCGCAGCTCATGGAGAAAGGCCTCGGCGCGCTGCGCGGAGCGATCGGGACGCCGTCGCAGATCCGCGAGCTCCTTCGAGGCTATGCCGACGCCGGCGTCGACCAGGTGATCTTCGTCTCTCAGGCGGGGCGGAACCGGCACGAGCACATCTGCGAGAGCATGGAGCTGTTCGCCCGCGAGGTGATGCCCGCCTTCCACGACGGCGAGGCGGAGCGCGAGCGCAGGAAGATCGAACGGCTCGCGCCCGCCATCGAAGCGGCCCTCGCCCGCCGCGCCCCCGCGCGCACGGCAGATCCGGCGTACGTGATGCGTGCCGCGATGAAGGCGTGACCCGTCGCGGTCCTCGGGTCCGGGCTGCGGCCCGCCTGCGCATCGGCGAACCGCGGCGCAAAGATTTCTGAAAGATCGGCTCCCGGCCGGCCGATGCGTTCCGCCATGGACGCCTACGAGACGATTGTGCGATCGACCGCGCGACCGAGCCTCCGGCCGATCCTGCGGCAGATCGCGTGCGCCGACGCCGCGACGCTCCAGCGCGCTTACGAGCGGCTGCTCGACGCGGCCTGGGTCGACGGCTGCACGGTCGATCTGCCGAATCTCGTGCTCGAAGTGCGCGCGAGCGCGCCGTGGCGCGCGCAGACTGCGCTCGAGGCGCAGCTCGCGCTGGTCGAGCGCATCGCGGGCGGCGCAGGCCGCTGACGCGCGGGCGCCCGGCCGCGCCGGCGCCATCGCCTCGCTCGCCCCGCACCGCCTCGGCGCTACTTCGTCGTCGCCACGTAGACGCCGTCCCAGTCCGGGAGCGGCGGCGAGACGCGAAACCCGCGGATGCGCTCTTCGTAGAGGTCGTACAGGTGCGCGAGGCCGAAGCCCTCGCCGAGCCGGCGGCAGCCGTCGAGCGCGGCCGTCGCGTCGTCCCAGCGCTGTTCGCGATACGCGGCGAGCATCGTTTCGTGCGCCTTCGCGAGCTCGCGGAGCGGCGCGCTCGATGCAACCGTCTCGTCGCCGAGCAGCGTGAAGATGCGAACCGGGCGAGTCTTGCCCTTCACGCGGATGAGGTCGAGCTCGAGCGCCGCGAGCTCCGGGACGCGCGCCTGCGTGTTCTCGCCGAGCACGATCGTGACGCCGTAGGTCTTCGACTGCCCTTCGAGCCGGGACGCGAGATTCACCTCGTCGCTGATCACCGAGTAGTCGAAGCGCTGGTCGGAGCCCATGTTGCCCACGCAGCACGATCCGGTGTTGATGCCGATTCCGATCGCGAGCGGCGGGACGGGGTGCCCGAACTCGGAGAAATCCGTCGCGAGCTTCGCGTTCAGATCGGCGAGCGCCTTCACCATCGCGAGCGCCGCATCGCACGCGTGCCGCGGGTGCTCTGGATCGTCGAGCGGCGCATTCCAGAACGCCATCACGCAGTCGCCCATGTACTTGTCGATGCAGCCGCGGCGCGCGAGGATGACGTCGGTCATGGGCGTGAGGAAGCGGTTGATGAGCCGCGTGAGCGCCTGCGGGTCGAGCTGCTCCGAAATCGTCGTGAAGCCGCGCACGTCGGAGAAGAGCAGCGTCATGTCGCGCATCTCGCCGCCGAGGCGGAGCCTGTCGGGGTTGGCTGCGAGCTCGTCGACGAGCGTCGGCGAGAGGTAGCGGCTGAACGCGCCGCGAACGCGGCGGCGCTGCGCCTCGCTCTGCAGATAGTTCTGGAGCGACCCCACGAGGTAGACGCCGAACGCCGCGAGCGCCGGGTAGACCGGATCGAGGAGCCAGTGCCACGCTTGGTACGCCCACCACGAGAGCGCGAAGGCGGCGGCGATGCCGCCGGCGCCGAGGAGGGCCGTCCCCACCGCACCGAAGCGCGGAACGAGGACGACGAGCAGCAGGCCGAGCGCGACGAGATAGACGAGCTCGGCCCCGGTCGCCCAGTCGGGGCGCTCGAGGTATCGGCCGAGCAGGATCTGCTCGATGATCTGCGCGTGGACCATGACGCCGGGAGCGACGGGATCGAGCGGCGTCGCGCGGATGTCACGCAGGCCGGCGGCGGTCGTCCCGATGAGGACGATGTGCCCGTCGAGCTTCGCGCGGTCTGCCGTCCCGTCGAGCACCTTCCACGCGGGGACGTAGCGCTCCGGAACGCGCTGCGTGTACCAGACCCAGATCTCGCCGAGCGCGTTGGTCGGAATCGAGACCTGCTTCCCGATGCGGAGCTGCGTGATGCCAGTGCTCCCGCCGAAGCTCGTCTCGCCGCTCGCTCCCGCCGTCTTCACGGCGTACGCCTTCCCGCCCGTGGCGACGCGAACGGCCTCGGCGGCGAGCGAAGGGTAGAGAGTTCCGTCGCGAGCGAAGAGCAGAGGAACGCGCCGGTGCAGGCCGTCGTCGTCCGGATCGACCGTGAACGAGCCGTTTCCGGCTGCAGCCTCCTCCAGCACCGGGAGGTTCACGACCGTGCCGCGCCGTTCGAGGAGGTGCGCGAAGGGGTTGCCGCCGTAGCTGAACCCCACCTTCGCCTTCGGCGCTCTCCCGCCGGCGTCGTTCGTGAAGACGAAGCCCGTGACGACGCTTCCGCTGGCGAAGGCCTGCGCCAGCACGTCGTCGTGGTCGGGGAGCTGCTCGATCTCGCGCCGTAGCTTCGAGCTGAGCGAGAGGCCGGAGAGACCTTCGAGCGCGCGCACCGGCGAAGTGCGGTCGGGCTCGGCGAAGACGGCGTCGAACGCGACGACGCTGGCGCCGTCCTCGAACAGCTTGCGGACGAGCTCGGCCACGAGCGTTCGCGGCCATGGCCACTGGCCGACGCGTTCGAGCGTCGCGTCGTCGATGTCGACGATTCGGACCGGCGCCTCTTCGTACGGGCGCGGCGAGAGGCGCTGCAGCTCGTCGAAGACGCGGAGCTGAAGATCCTGGACCGGCGCGGGAGCCGCGACTCGAAGCCCTGCGGCCAGCGTGAGCGCTCCGAGCGGAACGAGCCAGCGCGGGCCGCGGACTCGCACGCGCCGGCTAATCGCGCGGAACCAGGACGTTCTGCGGCGTGAGGCTCGTCATGACCGGGCTCGCGGACGACGAGCCGGGAAGGATCTCCACGATGTGCGCCGCCTGCTCCGCGAGCATGTGCGGCCCGTTCACGAGCAGCGCGCCCGCGATCGCGTCGCACCCGCTCGCGCAGCCGCTGCTGTACGAGTCGGTGATCGTGCTCGAGACGAAGGCGAACGGGATCCCGACCTGGAACTCGTTCAGGCTCGAGCTTCCTCCGAACTCCGCATCCTGGAGGCCGAGGCTCGGCGAGTGGATGTTGAGGACCGACATACTGGCCGTCTGCGTTCGGAAGTTGACGTCGAGGTAGAAGTCGTACGCCCCGCCGTCGTCGAGCAAGACGCCGCTCCTCTGGAACGAAGCCTCCAGCCCCGACGCGCCGAGGGTCGCGACGTCCGCGAAGCTCGTGATCGTTCCGCTCACGAGGCCGGACAGGCCGCCGATCGGCAGGCCCGAGAGGTCGGGCGGCAGCTCCGGCGCGGATCCCGGAAGCTCGCCTTCGGAGGCCAGCTCGCGCAGGCCGGGGATCGCGTTCTGCTCCTCGGTCTGGTCCTGCTGCGCGTTCGTGGTCGCCCGGTCGAGGAGGTCGACGGCGCTGCCGCGCCTCTCCGACCGCTCCGCAGCGCCCATCCCTCCAGCGTCGGATCGCCCCGAAACCTCCGTGGCCGAGCGCGTGTCGCCGTCCTGCGCGCCGCCGCCTCCGCCGCCCGCCGCGACGTCCGTGCCGCTCCCCGACTTCGCCGTCTCGACCCAGCCCGCGGGGTCCGACACCGCCTGCGTGAGCCGGTCGATCTCGGGCAGCGGGACCTGAAACGGATCCGACGGCGGCGCGTCGGGGCCGTCGATCTGCAGTCCGTACCCGGGACGCCGCACCTGCTTGCACACGCCCGCGTTGCACGCTTCGAAGGCGCTCGCCGGGGACCCCGTATCGTTGTCGTGGCCCTCGCCGAGCAGCACGAGGAGTGAGCTCTGATTCGCCGGATCGACGCGCCCGGCGACGATCGTTCCGCGAACGCCGAGCGTTCCCGACGGCAGCCGAACGTTCATGTTGGACGGGTTCTCGTGCGCGACACGTCCGGTGACGAACCGGAACACGCCCTTCGAGACCTGCGCGCTCACCCGGCCCGCGCTCGTCTGCGGGTCGTAGACGAACTCGTCGACCACCATCTCGCTGTCGGGTCCGATCGTGAAGACCGTCTCGTCGAGCAGCAGGATCTGCATCCCCGAGCGCGGTCCGCTCCGGATCGCATCCTGCAGGAGGATCGCCTCGCCGCTCACGACCTGGCGTCCGACGGCCGCCTGCGGGCGGTTGAGCGCGACCTCGCCCCGCACGGCGGCCGAGACGCCGGCCTGGTCGGCGGCCGTGGCCGGAAGCGCGCCGAGCGCGAGGCCGACGGCGAGCGGTGACAGCAGCCTGACGCGCGGAGGAAACGAGCGCCGCATCATGAGCACCTCCGAGTCCGATCTCTTCGAAACGGTTCAGAAATCGAAGTTCTTGGTGAACAGGATCGAGATCCGCCAGTCGTCGAACGCGTAGTTGATGATGTTCGACTGCACGTTCAGATACTCGACGTTGGCGGTCATGAGAGTATCCCGAACTTGCCGCGGCGGCGACAGAAACGGGATCAGGACGCCGACCGGGACGCCGTAGCTGATGCGCCCCCGGTACCACTCGTCGCGGCGCGTCTTCGTCGAGACGAACGGCTCGGGCCCATCGTATCCGTCGTACTCGAAGAAGAACGTCGAGAGCAGAAACTGCCCGCGGCCGAGAAGCCACGTGGTTCCGATCGCGACCTGCGGGCCGGTGTACGCGTAGTATCCCTGCAGCGCCTCCTTGTCGACGCCGCCGAGACCGACGTCGACGCGCAGCGCCGGGAGCGGGTTCCAGGCGAGCCCGAGGCCGCCCTCCCAGCGGCCGCCCGTTCGCTGGTCGGTGATCGGGCTGGTGTCGAGGCTGTCGAAGAACTCGTAGTCGTACCGTACGCGCCCCGCGATCTCGAACGCCTGAGAGATCCGACGGCTCAGACGCGTTCCGAACCCGGCCGTCGTGACGTAGCTCTCGCCGGCGAGGTTCAGATACGTCGAGTACACGCTCGGCTGGATGTCGACCCCGGGCGCGCGGATGAGACCCCCGAACTCCCCGGCGAGCGCCCCGAGGTCGAGGCTCGTGATGTCGACCTGCTTCTGCCCGAAGAGCTGCAGCGATCCGAGCAGCATGTGGCCCGCGTCGTAGCCGAGATCGTGCTGGACGCGCGCGCCGGCGAGCATGAGGCCGCTGAAGTCGCCCTGCTTCTTGCCCGTCACGAGGTCGAAGGGCGTATCGAGGAAGAGCACCTGCCCGGTGTCGGGGCCCGCGTTGCGGTTGCTGTCCCACTGCATGCCGAGGCCGACGTTCCCGGTAACGCGCGTCACCTTGCGTCTGGAGGCGATCTCTTCGAGATAGTGGTCGACCTCCTCGCGCAGACTCTCGGGCATCGGAAGCTTGCTCACCGTCTGGAATTCGCGCTCCGACTCGTTCAGGTTGTCGAGGCGGAACAGCACGACCGCGTAGAGCAGGCGAACGCGCGCGAGATCCGGAGCGAGGAGCAGGATGCGCTCGAGCGTCGCCGCCGCGCCGCGCAGCTCGCCGGCCGCCACCTGCGACTGCGCATAGAGGTAGTTGAGCTCGATGTTGTCCGGGTTCTTGAGGATGTCGGCGTAGGTGACCTTCTCGCCCGGTTCGAGCGGGCGCAGCTTCTCCGCGGCGGCGCCGGCGCGCTCGGCACGCTCGGTCTCGCGCAGGCTCTGCGTCGGTCGCTGCTGCTCCTGGACCGACGGGCCCTGCGCCGACGCGGGGAGCGCGGCGAGCAGGGTTGCAGCGAGAACGACCCGAGCCCCTGCGCGCATGCTCCCTCTCTTCCTCGGTCGACCGGCCGCGACGAAGCGCAGCCGGGGCCCGTCCCTGGCGGCCGGGCGCGCGCATGATGCCACAGGGCGCCGCGGCCTCGCACGCGCGGCGCGATACATTCCCGGTGCATGCCGGCCCCCTTCGACGTGGTCTTCCGCGGCGCCCTCGTCCTCGACGGGAGCGGGGCGGCCGGCCGGCGCGGCGACGTCGGGGTCGCGGGCGACCGGATCTGCGCCGTCACGGCCCCGGGCGGCCTCGCGCAGCAGGCCGCGAGCCGCGTGATCGACGCGCAGGGCCTCGCGCTCGCTCCCGGCTTCATCGACGTCCACACGCACGACGACTTCGCCGTGCTGCTCCATCCCGAGATGACGTTCAAGACGCTCGGCGGTGTCACCACCTGCGTCGTCGGCAACTGCGGCATGGGAGCGGCTCCGTTCGGGCCGGCGGCGGCGATGGCGCGCCTGTTCCATCCCGAGGGCCTGCCCGGAGCGTGGGAGGGCTACGCAGGCTACCGCGCACGGCTCGAGGCCGAGCCGGCGTCCGTGAACGTCGGCTTCCTCGTCGGACACGGGAGCCTGCGCGCGGCCACGATGGGCGGCGAGAAGCGGGCTCCGCAGCCGGACGAGCTCGAGGCGATGCGCGCCCTGCTGATCGAGGGACTCGAGGCCGGCGCGCTCGGCTACTCGTCGGGGCTCATCTACGAGCCGGGCCGCCACGCGGCGACGGACGAGCTGGTCGCGCTCGCACGCGAGCTGCGGCCCTTCGGCGGGCTCTACGCCACGCACATGCGCGACGAGAGCACGCGCCTGCTCGACTCGGTGCGCGAGGCGATCGAGATCGGCGAGCGCGCGGGGGCGGCGGTGCAGATCTCTCACCACAAGGCGTCCGGGCGCGGCGCGTGGGGCCTCGTCCGCGAGTCGATCCGGCTGATCGACGAGGCGCGCGCACGCGGCGTCGACGTGACCGCCGACCAGTATCCCTACACCGCGGGAAGCACCGTGCTCTCGGCGGTCCTCTCGTCCGGAGCCATCTCCGGCAGCGAAGGCGGAGGACTCGGCCGCATGACGGGCGACGACGTCGTCGTCGCCTCGTCGCCCGCTCGCCCCGAGCGCGAGGGGCGCTCGATCGCGGCGATCGCGCGCGACCTCGGCGTTTCGGACCTCGACGCCGCGCAGCGCGTCGCCGGCGACGACCCCGCGACGACGATCGTCGCGCACATGATGTGCGAGGACGACGTGCAGACCGTGATGCGCCACGGCGTCACGATGATCGGCTCCGACGGCATTCCGACGCTCGGCAGAAGGCCGCACCCGCGGCTGTGGGGAACGTTCGCGCGCGTTCTCGGCCGCTACGTGCGCGAGCTCGGAGTGCTCTCGCTCGAGGAGGCGGTGCACCGCATGACCGGCCTTTCGGCCGCGAAGTTCGGTCTCGACGGCCGGGGCGCGATCCGCGAGGGTGCGTTCGCCGATCTCGTCGTCTTCGATCCCGCGACGGTCGGCGAGCGCGGGAGCTTCGAGAACCCCGAGGTCGCGCCGGCCGGCATCGCGCACGTCCTCGTCGGCGGCCGCTTCGTCGTCCGCGACGGCGCGCACACCGGTGAGCGGCCGGGGCGCGTTCTCGCGCGCGCGGGCGCCGCTACCCGCTGAGGATCCGCTCGGCGTTCTCGCGCAGGATCGCGCGGCGCGCGTCGGGGCGGCCCTCGGTCACGATCAGGACCTTCGCGAGGCTGACGGCGAGCGGGTAGAACGGCCAGTCCGTCCCGTAGACGACCTTGCGCTCGCCCGCCGCGTCGACGAGGCCCGCGATCGAGGTCACGCCCTGGCTCGAGATCTCGAGCCACACGTTCGGGAGCCGTTTCGCGATCGGGAGCGCGCCGGCGACGTCGCGGGCGCCGGAGTGGCCGAGGATGAAGCGCACGCGCGGGAACGACTCGAGCGCGCGGGCGTAGTGACGCGGAAGTGCGTAGCCCCGCAGGAAGCCGGGCTCGATCCCCGAGCGGCCGCAGTGGAAGATCACGGGGAGACCGAGCCGGTCGCACTCCTCGTAGACCTCCATCGCCTCCTGCGAATCCGGATAGAAGCGCTGGAACTCGGGGTGGAGCTTCACGCCGCGCGCGCCGCGCGCGGCGTAGGCGCGCAGCTTCTCGCGCTTTTCCGGGTCGCGCGGATGGACCGACGCGAAGGGAACGAAGCGGCCGGCCGCACCCGAGCGCTCGATCGCGCCGAGCGCGTTCGCCGTGAGATCGGCCTCGAACGGGAGCCCGAAGGCGATCGGGAGGAGCGCCGAACGCTCGACGCCCGCGGCGTCCATCTCGGCGAGGAGGTTCGGAATCGTGTGCGTCTTCGCCGCGCGGCTGCCGAAGACGAAACCGCGAATCGAGTCGCGGCGCAGCGTGCTCATCAGCTCCGGCGTGAAGTTCGAGTTCACGTAGACGTCGAGGTCGAGCGTGCACGGCGGCTCGCTCGCGTCGCAGTCGAGCTCGTACTCGACGCGCGGCGTCGTCGCCAGCAGGTCGACCGGCGAAGCGAAGCCGGGCGACATCCCGAGGTGACAGTGCAGATCGATCGCACGCGGAACGTCGCCGCGAACGCGAAGCCGCCCCGCCGGGTCGATCTCGAACCACGGGAGCTTCGCGAGGCCGCGGTAGCCTTCGAAGCGCAGCGCGCCGAAGGGTCCGCGCCCCGATCGCGCCGCCTCCTCCTCGCGCTGGCGCTCGAGCCCGTCGCGATCCTGCGCGGTGTAGTCGCGGCCGCCGCCGCAGCCGGCTGCGCCTGCGGCAAGGCTCGCCCCGGCGGCCGCCAGCAGGCCGCGTCGCGTGAGGATGGGATCGCTCGTCACGCCGCGATCCTGCCACAACGCGCCGCGCGCGCATCCGCAGGGGCGAGATCCGGCCGTCCGCACGCCGAAAGCGGCCCGAAGGACGTGCCTGCCCGCGGTGCTGCGGCATCCTCACCCCTTGCGCGCGGGGTCGTTCCGGCGAGCATGAACGGATGCGAAGGCGAACTCTCGCCGCTGCGACGCTCGGGCTCGTGCTCGCCGCCGCCCTGCTCCTCTGGCTCGCGCACGGCCCCGCGAAGGGCCCCTTCCCCGTGCTGGCTCCGGCGCCGCCGAGCCGGCCCTTCGGCTACCGCGTTCCCGTTGAGCCCGATTCCCCGTGGCCGACGTTCCGGCGCGACCACCGCAACACCGGAAGCAGCCCGCTGCCTGCGCGCTCGTCGCGCGAGCAGCCGTGGGCCTTCGAGACGGGCAAGGGGATCTTCTCGACGCCCGTCATCGACGCGCGCGGCGTGGTCTACGTCGGCTCGGCCGATCACGTCTTCTACGCGATCGGTCCGGATGGACGCGAGCGCTGGCGAACGGTGACGGGCGAGATCATCGACTCCGCCGGAGCGCTCGGCCCCGACCTTCCCGGCGATCCGCCGAGCGTCACGATGATCGCGGGCGACGGCATCATGCGCCGGCTTCGAACCGACGCGGCGAATGCCGGCCAGCTCGTCTGGAGCTTCGACGCGAGGAGCGCGCCCGGAGCCGGCTTCAACGACTGGTTCGAGGGCAACGTCGCGATCGGTTTCGACGGAACGATCTACGCCGGCAACACCAACTTCAACTACTACGCGATCTCGCCCGACGGAAAGCTCCGCTGGACGTATCCGACCGGCAGCAACAACTGGTCGGTCGCCGCCTTCGCGGACGACGGAACGATCTTCTGGGGCTCGAACGACGGCCTCGTCCACGCCGTCGCTCCCGACGGCCGGAGCAAGTGGACCAAGCGCACGCTCGGCTTCATCGCGGCGTCGGCCGCGATCGGATCCGACGGCACCGTCTACATCGGCTCGTTCGATTCGCACCTCTACGCGCTCGACCCCGCGACGGGGCAGACCCGCTGGAAGTTCCGCACCGGCGAGCACGTCTACGCGTCGGTCGCGCTCGGCGCCGACGCGCAGGGCCGCACCCGTGCGCTCTACTTCGGATCGGCCGACGGCGTCTTCTACGCGCTTCGCCCCGACGGGAGCCTGCTCTGGCAGTACGACACCGGAGATCCGATCCGATCGTCGGCCGCGCTCGGCGCAGGGGCCGGCGGCGAGCCCGACGCCATCGTCTACTTCGGGAGCGGCAACGGCCGGCTCTACGCGCTCGACGCGCACAGCGGCGCGCGCCGCTGGTCGTTCGACACGACGCCCGCCGACCCCGAGCTTCGCGACCGCAACGACCTCAACGGCTCTCCCGCCCTCGGCGAGACGGGCGTCTTCATCGGCGGCGAGCACGGCCGGCTCTGGTACGTGCCGTACGACTACTGCCTGCGCGCGCCCGCCGACGCGCGCTGCAGCACCGGTCCGGGTGAGGACCTGCCGCGAGACGCCACGGAGCTTCGCTGGGTGACACCGGGCGGGAACACCTTCGCCGAAGCTCCGGCCGAGATCCCGGCGTCGACGATCCTCACGCTCCGGCTCGTCGTGCGACGCGACGGTCGCAGCGTCGACGCGCGCCTTTGCAGCCAGCCGATCGTGTGCCGCGAGAGCGATCTTCACGTTCGCTTCGACCCGCCGATCGCCTTCCGCAGCGAACCCTCGGCCGACGGGCGCTACCTGCACATCGTCCCCGAGGAAATCCTCGCTCCCGCGACGAAGCTCGCGCTCTCGGTCGAAGGCGCATGGCTGACCGGCGGCTGGCGGATCGGGAACCTCTCGATCGGCGGGCGCCGGGAGGGTCGGTTCGCGGAGCGCTTCGATCTCGCGGTCGCGGCACCCGCGACGCCGTCGCTTCCGCTCTCGGTCGGGAGGGACGAGGTCTCGGCCTTCGAGTGGACGCGCCTCACGGCCGCGATCCCGCCGATGCTGCCGAGCCTCAACCAGATCGGCTTCGACTACATGGACTGGATCGTCGGAACGCTCGACGTCGCGCCGCCGGGAGCGGACGGCACGGGGCGCCTGCTGCTCTGGGCGATCGGCGCGCACCGCAGCACCGACGGCCTTCTCGTCGCGGACCCCGCGTCCGACTTCGCGCTCCCGCTCGCGGGGACGTACCGCGGTCCCGACTTCGCCGTCGGCAACCGCAGCTTCACGATGCGCGTCACCGGCATCCCGATTCCGTTCGAGCGCTTCGAGCTGCGCGGCGAGCTCGGCCCCGGAGGTGTCGTGCGGCCGGGAGCGGCGACGTGGTCCGAGTCCGGCGTGCTCTCGATCCCGAACTTCGGGCCATACCTCGTTCTCGCGGGCCTCGCGAATCGCTGGATCGAGAAGCTGGTCGTGCTCGGGAGCTACGTGACGCGCCCGTACGACGCGCGCGGCGGCGCGAGCCGCAGGCCACCCGGAGTCACGCTCGCCTCGCTCTCGATGCGCGCGCCCGAACGCGGCCGCGACGGAGAGGTCGCGGCACGGCTGCGCCTCGCGGAAGGTGCGCGCTACGGCGCGGACGAGCACCGGCCGTCGATTCTTCTGCTCGGCCCGGACGGAACGCCGATCCCGCTCGACTACGCGCACGCGGCGGCAACCGACACCGACGAGGCCGGAAACGTCGCCGGCGTGCGGCTCTCCATTCCTTCCGAAGCCGCCGTCCCCGAAGGCTCGCAGGTGGTCGTCCTGCTCGACGTCTTCCCGCTCGCCCGGGCCGCCTGGCACGAGACCGGCCTCGGAGCACCGGGAGGCGGCGCGCCGCGGTAGAGTCCTGCCGCGATGAAGCTCTACTGCGAGCACGAGATCCCTCTCCCGGCCGACGACTTCTGGGGCGTCATCCACGCCCCTCACTACGAGACGAAGTGCGCCGAGGCGATCGGCCTCGATGCGTACCAGGAGCTCGAGCGCCGCGAGGAGCCGGACGTGATCTACCGGAAGATCCGCGTCGAGACGGAGCTGCCCGAGCCGCTGGCGTCGCTCGTGCGGCGCGTGGCCGGAAACGTGGCTCCCGGCTACGTCGAGGAGCAGTGGCGAAGCCGCTCGAAGCGCGAGGTGCGCTGGCGCATCACGCCGAAGGTGATGGCCGATCGGACGCGAATCGAGGGCGTCGTTCGCGTCGAGCCGAAGGGGGCGAAGCGCTGCCTTCGCATCCTCGACGGCGTGGTCGAGGTGAAGGTCTTCGGCGTCGGAGGCCTCATCGAGCGCGCGGGCGTCGCCATGGTGACCGACGCCTACGGGAAGAGCGCGAAGGTCGCCGCAGACCTGCCGGCCGCGTGACGGAGAAGCGCCGGTCGCGGGTGCCCGCGAGCCGGATCGAGCGGCTCGCGCGAATTGGCTGGATGGCGGGCGAGCTCGCCGCAGGCGGGCTCGCCGAGGGCGCGCGGCGCCTGTTCGGCGGCGAGGCCGCGGCAGGAGCCAGCGCGCTGCTCTCGGGCGCCAACGCGCGGCGCCTCGCACGGCGCCTCTCGCAGCTCCGCGGCGCCGCGATGAAGCTCGGCCAGCTCCTCTCGCTCGAGAGCGCCGACGTGCTGCCGCCCGAGTTCGCCGAGGCGCTCGCGCTGCTGCGCGCGTCGGCCGACACCATGCCGTCGTCGCAGGTGCGGCGCGTTCTCGGCCGCGAGTACGGCAAGGGCTGGGAGGCGCGCTTCCGGAGCTTCTCGCTCGAGCCCGTCGCGTCGGCGTCGATCGGACAGGTGCACGAGGCCGTCGCCGCCGACGGCCGGCGCCTCGCGCTCAAGATCCAGTATCCCGGCGTCGCGCGCAGCATCGAGAGCGACGTCGACAACGTGGCCTCGCTGCTGCGGATCGCACGGCTCCTGCCCGTCGACATCGATCTGTCCGGCATCATCGCCGAGGCCAAGCGCCAGCTCCGGCAGGAGGCCGACTACGTGCAGGAGGCGGCTGCCCTGCGGCGCTATCGCGCGCTCGTCGCAGACGACGACGCGCTGCTCGTCCCGGACGTCCACGACGACCTCACGACGCGGCGAGTCCTCGCGATGGACTTCGCGGAAGGCGAGCCGATCGAGTCGCTCGCCGCAGCCGGCGTGCCGCAGGCGCGGCGCGATGCGGCGGGAAGGACGATCGAGCGCCTCGTAATGCGCGAGCTCTTCGAGTTCCGCTTCGTCCAGACCGACCCCAACTTCGCGAACTACTTCGTCGAGCCCGGATCGGACCGCATCGTGCTCCTCGACTTCGGATCGACGCGCGAGGTGCCGCAGGCGCTCGCCGAGCAGTACGCGCGCATCATTCGCGGTGCGATCGCCAGCGACCGCGACGCCGTTCGCGCGGCGGCCATCGCGATCGGGTATCTCCCGGCCGGCGAGCGCGAGGACCGCGCGCAGGCGGTCGTCGATCTCATCTTCACGATCTGCGAGCCCTTCCGCGGCAGCGGCGTCTACGACTTCGGCCGCTCGACGCTGCCGTCACGCGTTCGCGACCTCGGCTTCGACCTCGCGCTGCGCCGCGGCTTCCTGCATCCGCCGCCACCCGAGACCGTCTTCCTGCACCGCAAGCTCATCGGCTCGTTCCTGCTGTGCGCACGGCTTCGCGCGCGCATCGACACGCGGGCGCTGGTGCAGCCTCACCTCGGCGGCGTGTAGCGCGAAGATCGCCGCCCGGCGCGGGCCGGCTCTTCCGCCGCGCCGACCCTTCGGCCGCGTGCCCGCGCCTTCCCGGTCGCGCCGCTTCGCGCCTACGCCTCGGCGCCCGCGCGCTCGTCGCGAAAGTCCGCGAGGCGAACCGGCATGCGCCGCCGTCCCCAGCGCCCGGGCTCGGCCTCGAAGACGCCGGCGCAGCGCGCGCCGCACGCGAGGCAGCGGCCGCCCGCACCGAGCTGCCAGGCGGTGATCTCGTACCCGTCGCGGCCGATCAGCAGCGCGCCGCACCCGGAGCAGTACGTGCTCTGCCCTTCCTCGTCACGAACGTTTCCCGTGTAGACGTGCCGGATGCCGTGCGCGCGTGCGATCTCGCGCGCGCGGCGCAGCGTTGCGGGCGGTGTGGGCGGGCGGTCGAGGAGGCGGTAGTCGGGGTGGAACGCCGAGAAGTGCCACGGGACGTCCGGGCCGAGGTGGTCTGCGAACCAGCGGCTCGCGGCCTCGATCTCGGCCGGCGAGTCGTTCTCGCCCGGGATCAGCAGCGTCGTCACCTCGAGCCAGACGCTCGTCTCGCGCGCGAGGTACTCGAGCGTCTCCAGCACCGGGCCGAGCTGCCCCGCGCACAGCTCGCGATAGAAGCGGTCGCTGAAGGCTTTGAGATCCACGTTCGCTGCGTCCATACCGGCGAACAGCTCGCGGCGCGCGCCCGGCCGCACGTAGCCGGCCGTGACGGCGACCGTTCGGATCCCGAGCTCGCGGCACGCCTTCGCCGTGTCGACCGCGTACTCGAGGAAGATCACCGGATCGTTGTACGTGAAGGCGACGCTTCGGCAGCCGAGCGCAGCCGCCGCGCGCGCGATGCGCTCGGGCGGCGCCTCGTCGGCGAGCGTGTCGATCTCGCGCGACTTGCTGATGTCCCAGTTCTGGCAGAAGCGGCACGCGAGGTTGCAGCCCGCCGTCCCGAACGAGAGCACGGGCGTTCCCGGCAGGAAGTGGTTGAGCGGCTTCTTCTCGATCGGATCGACGCAGTAGCCGCTCGAGCGTCCATACGTCGTGAGCACCACCTGCTCACCCTCGCGAGCGCGTACGAAGCACAGGCCCCGCTGCCCGTCGTGCAGCCGGCAAGCGCGCGGGCACACGTCGCACTCGAGGCGGCCGTCGGGAAGGCGGTGCCAGAAGGTGGTCGGGACGGTGGCGCTGTCGTCGGGACGCAAGAGCTTCTCGGCCGCCGCGGGCGGCGCATGGACACGCTTCATACATGCGACCGCGGGGGGCAGGCGTCAACCGCGTGGCGGCCGCGACGGGGGGCGGAGCGCAAGACCCGGCTCGCACCGCCGGCCCGAGCCGCGCGGCGCGCTCGCCGTGAAGACCTCGACCCGAGGCTCGGCCCGCACCGCCGGCTCGAGCCGCGTGGCGGCCGCGACACGCGGACTCGGCGCCGAGCGCAGCGCCCGTCCTGCGCGCGGAGCGCCGCGCCCTTGCGGCCGGCCTCGAAGGCCCCAGCTTTGTGACGCGGAGGACCGATGCGCGTACGCCCCCCCGCGGTGGCAGGGACGTTCTATCCGGCAGACCCGCGCGCGCTGCGCGCCAGCGTGGAGGACGCGCTCGCGCAGGCCCCGGTCGCCTGCGCGGCGGATGCGCCGAAGGCGCTGGTGGTGCCGCACGCGGGCTACGTCTACTCGGGCCCCGTCGCAGCGACCGCGTACGCGCGGCTCGTCCCCGTGCGCGACCGTGTGCACCGCGTCGTCCTCCTCGGCCCCTCGCACCGCGTCGCCTTCGACGGCCTCGCCGTCCCCGGCGCGGACGCGTTCGATACGCCGCTCGGCCGCGTCGAGATCGACACCGGCGGCGTCGCTCGCGCGCTCGCGCTGCCGCAGGTGCAGCGCCTCGACGCCGCGCACGCGCGCGAGCACAGCCTCGAGGTGCAGCTTCCGTTCCTACAGGTCGTGCTCTCGCAGCTCCGCCTCGTGCCGATCGTCGTCGGCGACGCGGCGCCCGACGAGATCTCCGAAGTGATCGACACGCTCTGGGGCGGCGACGAGACCGTCGTCCTCGTGAGCTCCGACCTCAGCCACTACCTCTCGTACGAGGAGGCGCGAGCCATCGACCGCGAAACGACGCAGGCGATCGAGCGCCTCGACCCGGCCGCGATCGGCTTCGACCAGGCGTGCGGCCGCCTTCCGGTGCAGGGCCTCCTGCTGAGCGCCCGGCGGCGCGGCCTTCACGCGCGCACGCTCGACCTGCGCAGCTCCGGCGACACCGCGGGGTCGCGAGACTCCGTCGTCGGCTACGGGGCGTATGCCTTCGCCTGATCCCCGCTACGCGCCGCTGCTCGAGGTCGCGCGCGCTTCGATCGCCGACGGGCATCGCACCGGCGCTCCGCTCGCCGTCGATCTCGCGGCACACGATCCCGCACTGCGCGCGCCGGGCGCGAGCTTCGTGACGCTTCACGTCGGCGGAGAGCTCCGCGGCTGCACCGGCAGCCTCGAGCCCGTCCGCCCGCTCGTCGCGGACGTCGCGTACCACGCCT
>JAYRMX010000102.1:0-10213 GCA_041912475.1 Myxococcota bacterium | reverse complement strand
TCGCGCGCGGCGCGCCGGGGCTCGACGTTCCCTTCGCCGATGTCCATCTCGCGTGGACGAACGACTCGCTCCTCGTCGCCGCGATCGGGCAGGACTTCTTCGACCTCGACCTCTACGAGCGGAGCGAGGTCGCTGCGGACGACGCGCTCGCGCTCCACCTCGTCGTCTCGGCGCCTGCGGAAGCCGGAGCGCGCGAGCTCCGGCACGTCGTGATCCGGCTGCTCCCGGCGCGGCTGCAGCAGGCGCCCGACTTCCCGCCGAGCGAGCACGACGTCGAGGTCTACGTTCCGCAGGGCGCGGTCGTGTCGCAGGACGGCGGCGCGGCGGTGGGCGAGCCGCAGATCCGGGCGCGCCGGCTGCGAGCGATCGCGCCGCGCTTCGACGCCGTGATCGAGATCCCGCGCGCGCTGCTCGGCCTCGGCGCAGGC
This sequence comes from Myxococcota bacterium, assembly GCA_041912475.1. Classification (GTDB taxonomy): domain Bacteria; phylum Myxococcota_A; class UBA9160; order UBA9160; family UBA9160; genus MYXO. The sequence continues at coordinate 9,785 of JAYRMX010000102.1, read as the reverse complement.
CGGCCGGCCGGACCGATCGAGATCGAGGTGGCGATGCAGGGCTTCCTGCGCGGGCGCGCCTTCACGCTCTCCGGCCGGCCCTTCGCCCGCGCGCTCCGCGAGCCGCCGGTCGTTCGCGCCGAGCTCGCGGAAGCCGCGGACGCTAGCGGGAGCGAGCGACCTTCGACGTCGTCGTCGCTCGCAGAAGGTCGCGCACCCAGCCCTCGCCACGCAGCTCCCGGGGAGTGAGCACCGTGAACGGCTCGCTCGCGCGCGCGAAGTTCAGCATGAACGAGTCCATCACCTCGCGCTGGGTCTCGTAGCGCCGCAGCGCGGCCTGCTTGCGCTCGACCTCGGCCGGCGAGAGAACGAGCTCGACGCGGTCGAGGTCGCGCGTCGGGAGCGTTGCCGGGAAGCCGAGCAGCGCGTGGCGTGTCTCCGCGCCTGGCGCCCGGCTCCACCCGGGAGGCCAGCCCGGCCAGTGGACGAGGTACGCGAGCACCTTCGGCGCGGCGACGCCGCCTGCCTGCGCTTCGCGTGTCCACTCGTCGAGCGCGAGCAGGGCGAAGAGGCCGGCCGCGCGGTGATCGGGGTGCGCGTCGAGCGGATCCGGGATCGCGACGAGCGTGGGCTTCGTCGCTCGCAGGATGCGGACCAGCTCCGCGCGCAGGCTCGATCCGGCGTACGGAACGTCCGGCGCGAACGCCTCGTCGTAAGGCGGATCGACCGCTCCCGTCGTCGCCGAACGCTCGGGCTCGCTCTTCTTCCAGTGCGCGGACAGCAGCGGTGAGAGGCCGGCGTCGGGAAAGCCGAGGACGTCGAGCCGAACGCGCCCGTGGCCGAGCTCGCGGACTGCGCGCTCGGCCTCGTCGATTCGCCGCTCGCCGTACGCGACGTACTGCGCGGGGCGCGCGGGCTGTCCGCTCGCGCCCTCGACCGCACGGACGAAGCCGTCGCCCGCCGTCACGATGACGACGCGCGCGCGTCCGCCGCTCGCGAGCGTGCGCTGGATGAGGCCTCCCGCGCCGAGCGTCTCGTCGTCCGGGTGAGGCGAGATCACGAGCAGCCGCTCGCCGGGCCCGACCTCGAGCGCAGACGGGTCGGCGCCGTGGCGTGCCGGGAAGCCGAGCGCGCAGACGGCGGCGAGGAGCAGCGCCGCGCGCTGCATGGGCAGGGTACGGATCACGGGGGGAGGGATAGGGCCTCCCCCGAGGCAGTCAAGGCCGGCGCCGGCGCCGCCGGCCGGACGCTCAGTCAGGAATTTCGATTCGGTATCCCGCGTACTTGCGCACGTTCACCACGCCCGTGTCGAGGATCAGGTACTGGCCCTTGATGCCCGTCAGCGTGCCCTCCACCCGCGGCGTCTTCTCGAGGTCGATCGAGAGCGCCGTGCGCGGGTACGCGAGGACCGGGTAGCGAATTCGCACCGGGCGCTCGTCCGAAAGGCGCTCCCCCGGGAGCCGCGCGCCGCCCGCCTCGACTCGCTCGAGGAGCGCATCGCGCGCTGCAGCGAGGTCGACCGGCTCGGGCTCGCCGCGCAGCATCGCGCGCCAGTCGGTGCGGTCCGAGACGTGCGCCTTGAGCGCCACCTCGGCGAGGCCCGAGTCGAGGCGCGTCGCAACCCGAAGAACCGGGAGCGCCTGCGCAGCGCCCTGGTCGATCCAGCGCGTCGTCGCCTGGTGCGCGCGCGTGATCCCGACCTTGAGCGCCGATGCATTCGCGAGATACACGAAGTGCGGGATCATGCAGTGCGACTTCGCCCACTCGGGCTCGCGGCACGTTCCCATCGCGAAGTGGCACAGCTCGGGCTTCACGATGCAGCCGTCGCAGCGCGCAAGGCTCCGGTAGCACGGGTAGCAGTAGCCCCGTCCGAAGCTCTTCTTCGTGGCGCGCGCGCAGTGGATGCAGCGAATCTCGCCGGCGAACGCGAGGCGCAGCGTCCGGCCGAGCAGAGGCGCGAGCGGCAGCTCGTCATTGCCGATCGGCAGCGCGTACGACACCGGGTCGGTTCCGGACGCGGAGAGCTTGCGGATCGGTCCGGCCGGCATCGGCGGTCGGGTCGGCGCCGGCTACGCCGGATCGCCGAAGCGTGGCGCGCGCTTCTCGAGATTCGCCTTCACGGCCTCGACCTGCTCGGGCTTTCCGATGAGCGAGGTCTGGAGCCGCGCTTCGAGGCGAAGGCCGTCCTCGACGCTGGCGGTGACGCTCGCGTTGAGGAGCTGCTTGCCGGCGCGGACGGCCGCGGGCGACTTCCCCGCGATCTCGCGCGCCATCGCGAGCGCCGCCTCGCGCGGGGCGTCGCTCACGTGTGTCGCGAGGCCGAGCGCGACGGCTTCGGTGCCCGAGACGACTCGGCCCGTGAACGTCAGCTCCTTCGCGACGTCGAGCCGGACGAGGTGGCGCAGCGTCTGCGTCCCGCTCATGTCGGGAACGAGGCCCCACTTGATCTCCATCACCGAGAGCTTCGCGTCGGGAGCGACGAAGCGGATGTCGGCGCCGAGGGCGATCTGCAGGCCGCCTCCGTACGCGACGCCGTGGATCGCCGCGATCACCGGAACCGGCAGCTCCTGCCAGACCCACGCCGCGAGCTGCGCGCGGTTCGCGGGGCTGCTCGCGTCGCGCTGGAGCAGGCCAATGCCCTGGCCGCCGCTCGCGGCGCCGCCCGCCATGCCCATGAAGCTCGTGAAGTCGAGCCCGGCGCAGAACGCGCGGCCTTCGCCCGAGAGCACGACGGCGCGCACCTGCGGCTCGGACGCGAGCTCGAGGCCCGTCTCGACGAGCGCATCGAACATCGCGGCGTCGAGGGCGTTCATCTTCTCGGCCCGGTCGAGCCGCACGTCGGCGACGTGGTCTTCGATGCGGACGCTCACGCGGTCGGACATGGCAGCCTCCAGCGGGAAGGGGGAACTCTAGACCAGATGGGGCGGCCGGCTCCATTCGCCACGCTCGCAGTCGCTCGCCCGCGGGCCTCGGGCCGGCTCGCGGACTCCCGAGCGCCGGCCGATGCGCCTGCTGGCGGCCCTACCCGAGCGCGAAGCCGAGAAGCGCCTCGAGCTCGCGGAGGGCGGCGTCGGGGTCGGCGACACGGATCGTGGCCATGCCGAGCGCGCGCGCGGCCTTCAAGTTGCTCCCGATGTCGTCGAGAAACGCCGCCTCGGGCGGGCGCACGCCGAGCCGCGCGCACGCGAGCTCGTAGATGCGAGGGTCGGGCTTTCGCAGGCCGACCGCGCTCGATTCGACGAAGGCGTCGAAGTGCGGCGCGAGCAGGCGCATGCCGTCGCCCTCCGAGACCCAGTTGTTGGTGAGCGCGCCCGCGCGAAGGCCGCTCGAGCGGATGCGGCGAATCGCTTCGAGCATCTGCGGCCGCGGGCGCGACTCCTCGGCCATCCGGGCGAAGAGCTGGCGCGCATCGAGGGAAAACCCCGACTCCCGGCACTCCGCCTCGAAGGCGGGGAAGAAGTCCTCCATCGAGAGCTCGCCGCGCTCGAGCCTCGCCCACGCGCCCTCGGGGCCGCCCTCGGCGACGCGCCGGTTGACGGCGCCCGCGGGCAGCGCGTGCGCGCGCTCGAAGCGGGCGATCGCGTGGAGAGGAGAGCCCAGAACGACTCCCCCGAGGTCGAAGATCACCGCGCGCAGCGACATGCGCGCGAGCGTAGCCCACGGGCGGCCCGCCGATGCGATGCGCCTACACGCGGGCATGTCGACCGCGAGGTAGACTGTCTTCGTGCCCGAGCTCACCCCGGCGCGGATCCGCGCCATGCTCGCGACCAGCCCGTTCTTCTCCGCGCTCTCGGCCGCGGATCTCGACCGCGTCGTCGCGCTCGCGCGCCGGCGAAAGCTCCGCGAGGCAGAGACGCTCTTCCACCGGGGTGACGAGTCCGACGCCGTCTACGCGATTCTCGCGGGACGCCTTCGCGTGGTGTCGGCCGTCGAGGATGGACGCGAGGTCGTGCTGCGCATCCAGCAGGCCGGAGAGATCGTCGGCGAGCTGTCGATGTTCCACGGCGGGCACCGGACGGCGACGGTCGTCGCGGCCGAGCCGTGCGAGCTGCTCGTGCTCGCCCGGAGCGCCTTCCTCGGCCTCATCGAGCAGCACCCGCGCGTCGCGGTCGGCCTGCTGAAGGCGCTCTCGGCACGCATCGCCGAGCTCACCGAGCAGCTCTCGGACTTCGCGCTCCGGGCGCTCCCCGTCCGGCTCGCGCGCCGCCTGCTCGACCTCGCCGAGATCTACGGGCAGGCGACCCCGGAGGGGCTCCGGATCGATGCCCGGATCTCGCAGCAGGACCTCGCCGCATGGGTCGGGACGACCCGGGAGGCCGTGAACAAGCACCTGCGGGCGTGGCAGGAGCAAGGAGTCATTCGCCTCGACCGGGTCGCGCTCACCATCGTCGAGCGGCCCGAGCTCGTGCGGCTGGCCGGCGACCGCTCCGCGGGTGAAGAGGAATGATCGCGGCCGTGTGAACGGGTTCACAGACGCCTTCTCCGCGCTCTGGCACGATGCGGCAAGAGAGCGGAGGACTCGTCGATGCTGGCACGAACGACGGTTGGAGGCTCCGGCGTCGCAAGGCGCCTTCCGATCCAGCTCCCGGTGAGCCCGGCGCCCGGCCCGGGCGCCGCACTCGGGCTGCACGCGACGCTGCTCGGGCTCCTGCCCGTGGGCGTTCTCCTCGTCGACCCCGGGCAGCGGCCGATCTTCGCCAACCCGGCGGCGCGCGCCATCCTCGAGGCCGACGACGGAATCGGCCTCGCGGGCGGCGTGCTGCGCGAGAGCGGCGGGCGGACGCTCGAGTCGCGCCTGCAGCGCGTGCTGCGCGGCTGGTGCAGCGCCGAGGGCGACGGCCTCGCTCCCTTCTACGTTCCGCGGCGCTCGGGTCGCCGCCCGTACGAGGTGACGATCCGCGTCGCACCGCTTCCGGACAACATCGCGACGCACCCCGGCGGGCATCACGCGGTCGTGTACGTCCGAGATCCCGACGCGGGAGTTCCGATCGACGAGCAGGCTCTGCGCCAGCGCTTCGGCCTCACGCCGGCCGAGGCACGGACGGCCGCGGCCCTCGCGGCCGGCGGAACGCTGCCGGAGCACTCCGAGCTGCGGAAGCTGCGCCCGATGACGCTTCGGGGCTACGTGAAGCAGGTCTTCGCCAGGACGGGAACGCACAGCCAGCTCGATCTCGTGCGGCTGGTGCTCACCGGGGTCGCCGCGATCACGGGCGGATCGCGGTAGGGCAGGGTCGCCCCGCGCGCGACGGCGCGCGGGGCCTCAGGGCAGCAGCGCCTCGATCCGATCGATCGCGTGAACCGGAGCGCGGTCTCCGTGCATGAGCGGCGCGAGCGCGCCGAGCACGAGGCGCTGCTGATCGACCCGCGACCTTCCGCGAAAGGCCTCCGACACCACGCGCACCTCGAAGTGGCCGGGCGACGACGCGCGAACGGCCGCGTGCGCGCCCGGCAGCGCGTCCTCGATCGCGCGGCGCATGCGCTCGGCCACGCGGTCGGGGGCGTCGGCGAGGTCGAGCGACACGCCGGCCCTCAGTTCTGCGCCTGCGCCGGGCGGAGCGTCTTGCCGGCGACGCTCGCCGATCCCTGCTCGAGCGCGACGAGGTCGGCGAGGATCGCCACCGCTTCCTGTACCTGCGGCGACTTCTCGCGCGCGGCCGCGCGGGCCGACGGGCTGCTCTCGCGCGCGTCGGCGGCGTCCTCGTCCTTCTTCTCCTTCTCGATCAGGTCGAGGCGAACCACGCCGTCGTTCTTCTTCGCCTCCTCGCGCTTCTTCGCCATCTCGGCGAACTCCGGGCTCTGCGCGACGCGGCCCTGCGACCGCTCGGCGAGGACGCGCACCATCTCGGGCGTGACGGGCTGAAAGTGGTCCCCCTCGCCGGGCGGGCCGTTGGCGGCCGCGCTCGCGAAGGGATCGATCTTCTGGCCGGGGAGCGAGTAGGGCTGCGCGCCTTCGCCGACCTCGGCGACGTCGAAGGGCGACGGGATCACGACGTCCGCCGGGACGCCGGCGAGCTGCGTCGACTCTCCGCCCGGACGGAAGAAGAGCGCCGTCGTGATCTTGAGCGCGCCGAGCCCTTCTCGCAGCGGCACGACGCTCTGCACCGTTCCCTTCCCGAAGGTGTGATCGTCGCCGACGATGACGGCGCGCCGGTAGTCCTTGAGCGCGCCGGCGAGAATCTCCGACGCGGAGGCGCTCGCGCGCGAGGTCAGCACTACGAGCGGGCCCGCCCAGCGGATCCCGCCGTCGGGGTCGGGCAGCATCTGCGTCTGCGACGGCGAATGCTGCACCGCGACCATCGGGCCCTTCTTGAGGAACAGCCCCGAGATGCCGACGGCGTGCTCGAGGAGGCCGCCGCCGTTTCTCGAGAGGTCGAGGAGCAGGCCGTCGGCCTTCTCGCGCTCGGCCTGGTCGATGAGGTCCTGCACGTCCTTCAGCGACTGCCGCTTGCTCGCGTCGCGGTCGCCGTAGAACGACGGGAGCTCGAGGATCGCGAGCTCGAGCGTCCTGCCGTCGACCTGGCGCGTTTCGAAGCGCAGCTTCGCGGCCTGCTCTTCGAGATTCACCTTGTCGCGGACGATCGTCGTGTTGAAGCGCTCGGTCGTCTCGCCCTGGCGCAGCACGGTGAGCTCGACCGGCGTTCCCTTCCGTCCGCGGATCATCTTCACGACGTCACGCAGCGGCATGTCGATCACGTTCACCGGCGCGGTCCCTTCCTGCGCGACGGCGATGATCTTGTCCTTGCGCTTGATCGTCTGCTGGCGCTCGGCCGCGCCTCCCGGGATCACCTCCTCGACCACGACGTAGCCGTCGCGCGACGAGAGCGCGAGGCCGATGCCCTCGAGCGAGAGGCCCATCCCGATCTGGAAGTCCTCGACGTCGTCGGCCGAGAGGTAGTTCGAGTGCGGGTCGAGCGCGCTCGCGAACGAGTCGAGAAACGCCGTGTAGACGTCTTCGGTCTTCTGCTCGGCGGCCTGCTTCGCGAGCACCTCGTAGCGGTGGACGAGCTGCTTCTTCGCTTCGTCGAGGCTCGTCCCGGCACTCACGTAGTTCGACATCTGGAAGTGCGCGAGCTTCTGGTACAGCTCGTTGCGCTCGTCGACCGTCTTCGGGTAGCCGCGCTTCTCGGGGTCTGTCACCAGCGAGACCGACGTGTCGATCTGATAGCCGGGCCGCTCGACGAGGCTGCGGAAGTAGCTCTCCATGTCGTGGTAGCGGGTAACGAGCGCGAGCTGCGTCTTCTTGAGGCGGTCGCACTTGCCTTCATGGATCTCGTCGAAGATCGGCCGCAGCGACTGCCGCAGCTCGGCCGCCTCCTTCTCGAGCAGCAGCGTCCGCGACGGATCGAGCCGCCTCACGTAGGCGTCGATCGCCCGCTCCTCGATCCCATCGTCGAGCGTCCGGTAGCGGACGTGATTCTGGAGGATCGCGTCGACGAGGTTCGGGAGCGCCTCGCAGGTGAGCGCTGCGGCGCGGGCCGGCGCAGGGCTTCCTGCGACGCCGAGCGGCGCAATGAGGAGGAGGGCGAGCGAGAACGGGCGGAGATTGCGTCCCATGAGACTCCATCGTAACGCCGCGCGGTCCGGCCGTCCCGGCCGCGGCGGGCGCTCTCCCGCATCGGCACGCGGCGCGGGCGTCCGTAGCCCGCCGGCCCGGAGTTGGACGCCGCCCGGCCCGCCCGTGTTCGATCAGCGCGCCGGGTCGCCGTCGGTCTTGCGCCAGGCGTCGAGGGTCCCCGCGATCTCCTCGCGGGCGCGGGCCAGCAGCGCGAAGCGGTCCTCGCCCGGCGTCCGGGGGATGGGGTCGCCGATGCGCACCCGAACGCGTGTCCCGAACGGCACGGGAAGCAGGTTGTGCCGCAGGAGCTTCCACGCGTCGTCGATCGTCACGGGGACCACCGGGACGTCGGGCGCCGCCTCGAGCAGCTCCAGCGTTCCCCCGGGCTTGAACGGGCCGAGCTCGCCGTTTCGGGACCGCGTCCCCTCCGGGTAGATCACGGCCGCGACGTTCCAGGCACGGAGCCGCTCGCCGAGCGCGCGGATCTCGGCCAGCGCCTGCGCGCGGTCCTTGCGGTCGATCACCGCATTGCCGCCGCGGCGCAGGTTGTACGAGATGCTCGGGATCCAGTTGGCGAGCTCGCGCTTCGAGACGTACTTCGGGAAGTTCGAGAACAGGATCGAGCCGAAGATCGGGATGTCGAACAGGCTCTGGTGGTTCGCGATCAGCACGTAGGGCGAGCGCGGCCGCACGCGCGGCGAGCGCTCGACCTCGAGCTTCGTCCCGCAGATGCGGAACGCCCAGACGAGCGCAACCTGCAGCGAGCCGGCGACGATCTCCTGCGGGCGCTGCCCGAACCGGTACGCGATGCGCTGGAGCGGATCGAAAACGGCGAGCACGCCGCCGAACGCGACGAGGAAGGGAATCGTGAAGACCCAGTCGACGATGCGCTTCAAGCGAGCTCTCCCGAGGGCGGGACGCTAGCCCTTGCCGCCGGCCGGCGGGCGGCTCCGGCGCGCGGCGGCTGGCTCGCGGGCGCCTTTTCACACTACCTTCACGATCCCGCGCCCCTTTCGGAGGAGACGGATGCACGAGAGCGCCCGGGCGCAACGCGAGGCGGAGGAAGCCGCCGCATTTCCCGGGGCGGTTCGCCCCGCGCGGCGGCGCACCGTCGACCGGAACGGCGTTCGCCTCGCGGTGTACGAATGGGGAGACGCCGGCGCGCCGCCGCTCCTGCTCGCGCACGGCGGCTTCGACTTCGCCGGCACCTTCGACGTCTTCGCGCCGCTGCTCGCGGCCGGCGGGTGGCGTGTGATCGCGTGGGACCAGCGCGGGCACGGCGACAGCGCGCACACCGCGCTCTACTCGTGGGAGGCCGACGCGCGCGACGCGCTCGCGGTGCTCGACGCCACGACGCGCGAGCCCGCGCCGCTCGTCGGGCACTCGAAGGGGGGCTCGCTCCTCACGCACCTCACCGAGGCCTGCCCGCACCGCGTCTCGTGCCTCGTGAACCTCGACGGCCTCCCGTCGCGGCGGCCGTCTCCCGACGTCGCCGACCACGAGCGAACGAAGCTCCTCGCGGCCGAGATCACGGGCTGGCTCGATCATCGCCGCCGCGCCGCGACGCTCGAGCGCAAGGCCGGGACGCTCCACGAGCTCGCCGCGCGGCGCGGGCGCATGAATCCGCGCCTCACGCCCGCCTGGCTGCGCTACCTCGTCACGATCGGCGCGCGCCGCGACGCCGATGGCTGGCGCTGGAAGATCGACCCCGCGCTGCGCTTCGGCGGCTTCGGCCCGTGGCGGCCCGACTGGTACCTCGAGCGGCTCCCGGGGCTCGCCGCGCCGATGCTCGGCATTCTCGGGCTCATCCCCGAGGCGATGGGGTGGGGAACGACGGCAGACTCCGTGCGGCCGTTCCTTCCGCCCGGCGCCGAGCTCATCGAGTTCGCGGACACCGGACACTTCCTGCACATCGAGAAGCCTCACGAGGTCGCCGGCCTCGTGCTGCGCTTTCTGGCGTCCGCATGCGCACGCTGATCCACGGCAAGGTGCGCCTCGCGCTGCACGAGCTTCGCGGCGGCCGCGGCCGCGCGCTGCTGCTCCTGCACGGTCTCGGCGAGCGCTCGCCCGCGAAGCCGCCGCCCGAGGCCGACGTCTGGCCGGGCCCCGTCCTCGCGCTCGACTTCACCGGGCACGGGCAATCGAGCGTCCCGGCCGGAGGCGGCTACACCGCCGAGATCCTCATGGCCGACGCCGACGCCGCGCTCGCCGAGCTCGGGACCGCAACGCTCATGGGACGCGGGATCGGCGC
>JAYRMX010000101.1:0-5050 GCA_041912475.1 Myxococcota bacterium | reverse complement strand
GATCTGCGACTCCGCCGGCGAGCGGCCGGTGGGGAACGCCTCGAAGTACTGGAGCGGGTCGACGATGCGCCAGACGACGTAGTTGTCGACGACGATTCGCTCCTCGTCGCGCGTCTGGATCGGAAGCGGCTCGGCGTTGAAGTAGAGCAGCCGGTTGTCGAAGGTCCGCACGTCGCTCACGAACGGCATGCGCAGCGAGAGACCCGGCTCCGTGAGGACCGACACCGGCCGGCCGAAGACGAGAATCAGCTTCTGCTCGTCGACCTGCGTCACGACCAGCGGGCCGTAGCCCCGGCCGCCGGCCCAGACCAGCGCGGCGAAGACGGCGGCGGCGAGAACGATCGCGAGCGGCAGCCGCCTCACGGCCGCCCCCCGGCGGCTTCGGCGGCCGGGTCGGCGCTCCGCGGCGCCGGCCGGCCGTGCCCGTCGCGCCCGATCGGCAGGTACGGGACGACGCCCGCCGCGCCCGGCTCGACCACGTACTTGTCGACCGTCGGCAGCACCTCCTCCATCGTCTCGAGGTACAGACGCGTCTTCGTCACCTCCGGCGCCTTCTCGTACTCGGCAGCGAGCGCGAGGAATCGCGTCGCGCCTCCCGTCGCGCCGGCGATCCGTGCCGCTCTGTAGCCCTCCGCCTGCGCGCGGAGCTCGCTCGCCTCGCCGCGCGCCTTCGGCACCACCTCGTTCGCGAAGCCCTGCGCTTCGTTCACGGTCCGGTTCTTGTCCTGGCTCGCGGCGATCACGTCGTCGAACGCCGCGCGCACCTCCTGCGGCGGCTGCACCTCCTGGAGCTGGACCGCGAGGATCACGAGACCCGTCCGGTAGCGGTCCATGAGGCCCTGCAGCGCCTCCTCGGCCTCCGCCTCGACACGTCCTCGCTGCTCGGAGAGGACGCCGTCGATCGTCGTCCGCCCCACCACCTCGCGCACCGCCGCCTGCGCCGCGTCGCGCAGGATCGCTTCGGCGCTCGAAACGCGGTAGAGCGCGTCGAACGCGTTCTGGATCCGGTACTGAACGACGAAGCCGAGGATCACGAGGTTGTTGTCGCTGGTCTGCATCGCCGATTCGAGATGCGCTTCGGCGCGCGCCTGCGCCGCGTCTCCCGGCTCGGCGTGCGCGCCGAACTCCTGCCGCTCGATCGCCGACGTGTTGACGATGGCGTGCGACTCGATCGGGGGCGGCAGATGGATCTGCGGACCCGGGTCCGCGACGGTCCGCGCGTACTTCCCGAAGCGCAGGATGACGGCCTCCTGCCCCGGTCGCAGCGTGTAGACGCCGGTGCTCGCCCACGCGCCGAGGGCGCCGAGCGCGACGACCCAGGAGACGATCGTGAGCAGCGTCCTGCGAACCTTGCTGCGCACGGCCGCCTCGGCCGTCTGCGGCCGCTGCTCCTGCGCGGCCACCTACTTCCCCTCTCCGCGCGCGCCTGCGCCCTCGAGGAAGGGCCGGATCAGATCCATCGGCAGCGGGAACACGATCGTCGAGTTCTTCTCCGTGGCGATCTCGGTGAGCGTCTGCAGGTAGCGGAGCTGCAGCGCGGAGGATTGCCGCGACAGGATCTCGGAGGCGTCCGCGAGGCGCTGCGCCGCCTGGAGCTCGCCGTCGGCGTGGATGAGCTTCGCCCGCTTCTCGCGCTCCGCTTCCGCCTGCTTCGCCATCGCGCGCCGCATCTCCTCGGGCAGGTCGATCTGCTTGAGCTCGACGGCGCGCACCTTCACGCCCCAGGGCTCGGTCTGGCCGTCGATGATCTCCTGCAGCCTGCGGTTCAGCGTCTCGCGCTCGGCGAGCAGCTCGTCCATCTCCGCCTGGCCGCAGACGCTACGCAGTGTAGTCTGGGAGAGCTGCGACGTGCCATAGAGGTAGTTCTCGACCGAGATCACCGCCTTCTCCGGGTGCAGGACGCGGAAGTAGAGCACCGCGTTCACCTTGACCGAGACGTTGTCCCGCGTGATCACCTCCTGCGACGGGACGTCCATCACGATCTCGCGAAGGCTCACCTTCACCATTCGGTCGACGCCGGGGATGATCCAGCGGAAGCCCGCCGACTTGACGCCTGCGAAGCGGCCGAGCCGGAACAGGACGCCGCGCTCGTACTCGTTGAGGATGCGGACGCCTGCGGCGAACAGCGCCAGCAGGATCGCCGCGAGAATGAGCGGTGCCGACAAGATCCCTCCTCTCCGGCTACGCGTCCGGCGGCGCCGGACGCACGCGAAGCCGCATGCCCTCCACGGCCACGATCTCGACCCTCGAGCCCTCCGTGACGGGCCCCTCCGCCCGCGCGGTCCAGTGCTCGCCTCGCACGAAGACGGTGCCTTCCGGCGCCAGCGCCGTCACGGCCCGGCCGATGCGCCCCACCAGCTCGTCGACGCCGGCCACCGGCGCGCGCCGGAGCGTACGTCCCACGGCGAAGACCACCACCGCTGCGAAGATCGTCACGGCGGCGACGGCCGGGACGAGGACGCTCCAGAACGAGACGTTGAGGTCGCTCTCGAGCGGCCGGTCGAAGAGCATGCTGCCGCCCAGCAGGAAGCACGCCACGCCGAGCGCGAACAGCAGGCCGAACGACGTCACGAAGAGCTCGGCCACGACCAGCGCGATGCCGCCGAAGAGCAGCAGGAGGCCGAGCCACGAGAACGGCAGGATCTGGAGCGAAATGAATCCGAGCACGAGGCACACGGCGCCGGCGACGCCGGGCAGGATCACGCCCGGCGTCGTGAGCTCGACGTAGAGGCCGAGGATCCCGGCCAGGATCAGCAGCACGGCGATGTCGGGGTTCGCGAGCACGTCGAACAGCCGCGTCACGAGTGTCATCTCGATGCTGCGCAGCTCGGCCCCGGCAACCGAGAGCCTGCGCGGGCTTCCCGCCACCGTGAGGTCGCGGCCGTCGATCCGCGCGAGCAGCTCGGCGCGGTCTGCGGCAACGAGGTCGATCACGCCGATCCGCAGCGCCTCGTCGGGCGGGATCGCGACCGACTCGCGAACCGCCTTCACGGCCCACTCGACGTTGCGCTTGCGCTCGCGTGCGATCGACTCGATGAACGCGGCCGTGAAGTTCTCCGCCTTTTCGGCCGCGTAGTCGCGCCCCTTCTCGTCGGCCGGGCGCGGTCCCGGCGGCGCGCCGACGCCGACCGGGTGCGCGGCGCCGATCGACGTTCCCGGCGCCATCGCCGCCACGTGCGCGGCGAGCGTCACGAACGTGCCGGCCGACCCGGCCCACGCGCCGTGCGGCGAGACGTAGACGATCACGGGAACGCGCGCGTTGAGGATCGCCTGGATGATGTCCTTGGTCGAAGCGAGCAGGCCCCCGGGCGTGTCGAGCTCGACGAGCACGGCCGCGGCGCCCTCGTCGGCGCTGCGGGCGATCACCTTCTGCAGATAGTCGGAAGACGCCGGGTTGATCGGCCCCGAGATCGTCGCGACGTTCACGAAGGGCCGCGGCCGCTCGCCCGTCCGGGCGGCGTCCTGCGCGAGGGCCGCCGATGCGGCCAGCATGCACACGGCCGCGAGCAGCGCCCCCGCGCGCCGTGCCCGGCCTGCGTTCGCGCTCAAGCGCCCGACCCGCGCAGCTTCTCGATGAGATCCCAGAGCCGCGCTGCGACCTCGGCCTTGGGCAGCAGGGGCAGCTCCTCGGCCTCGCCCCCCGGACGCACGAAGATCACGGCGTTGCGATCGCTGTCGAAGCCCGCATCCGTGCGCGACACGTCGTTCGCGACGAGAAGATCGCATCCCTTCCGCGCCAGCTTGCGCCGCGCGGTCTCGAGAACGTCGCGGTCCTCGGCGGCGAATCCGACGATGATCCGGCCGTCGCGGGGCTGCGCCGAGATCTCGGCGAGGATGTCGGGGTTGCGGACGAGCTCGATCGCCGGCGCAGCGTCGCCCAGATCCTCCTTGCGGATCTTCGAAGCCGCCGGCCGCGCGGGGCGGAAGTCCGCGACCGCCGCCGCCATCACGACCGCCGACACCGCGGGCAGCTCGGCGAGGACCGCGGATCGCATCTCGAGCGCGGTCTCGACGTCCACGCGCCGCACGCCGGGCGGTGTCTCGAGCGCGCAGGGCCCCGCGACGAGCACCGTCTCGGCGCCGCGCCGCGCCGCTTCGGCGGCGATCGCGAAGCCCATCTTCCCGGACGAGCGGTTCGTGAGCGCGCGAACCGAATCGATCGGCTCGCGCGTCCCGCCGGCGGTCACGACGACGCGAGCGCCGCCGAGCGAGCGCGGGCCGAGGCACAGCGCGACCTGCGCCGCGATCGCCTCGGGCTCCGACATCCTCCCCTCGCCTTCCCAGCCGCACGCGAGCGGGCCGGATTCGGGGCCGATGAAGCGAACACCGCGCTGCCGCAGGCACGCCACGTTCTCGCGTGTCGCGGGATGCCGCCACATCTGGACGTTCATCGCCGGCGCGGCGAGCACGGGAGCGCGCGTCGCGAGCAGGACGGTCGAGACGAGGTCGTCCGCGAGGCCGTGGGCGAGCCGCGCGAGCGTGTGTGCGGTGGCCGGAGCCAGCACGACGAGCTCGGCCCAGTCGGCGAGCGCGACGTGACCGATCTCGCTCTCCTCGCCGGGGTCGAAGAGGTCGGACCGCACGGGGCTTCCGGAGAGCGTCTGGAGCACGAGCGGGGAGACGAACCGCGTCGCCGCGGCCGTGACGATGCAGCGCACCTCGTGCCCGGCACGGGCCAGGCAGCGAATCAGCTCCGGAACCTTGTAGGCCGCGATGCCGCCGCTCACGGCGACGAGCACGCGTCTTCGCTCCATGGTCGGCTCCGAGGCGATGGCCTGCGGCGAGCGTACCGGCGGCCTCCGGCCGCGTCCATCAGCGCCGGCCCGCTCGCTCGAGGAGCCTGCGCCCGTCGCCCAGCCGTTCGCGCAGCGTGGCGGGGTCGGGCGCGTCGGCGTACACGCGGACCAGCGGCTCGGTTCCGGACGCCCGGAGCATCACGAAGCCGTCGTCGAGGGCGAGACGAACGCCGTCGCAGCACAGCGCAGCGCGAACGCGCGCGCGCCCGACGCGCGCCGGCGGGCTCGCGCACAGGCGGTCGAGCGCGCGAACG
>JAYRMX010000100.1:0-20767 GCA_041912475.1 Myxococcota bacterium | reverse complement strand
GGCCGCGGCCGGACAGCTCGTACGCGGCGGCGGCGCCTCCCGCGCCCGTGCCGACCACGACGACGTCGCACTCGATGTCGCCGCTCGTGGCAGCCTGGTCGGGAGTGACGACCTGTCGCCGCCACTGTGCTTCGGGGGCCGCGGCGGGTGCAGGCAGGGAGGTGGCCGCTCCAATCCGCCGAAAGTTCTCGTCGTCGAGGAGATAGGCCGCCCGGAATGGCGCGGAGACGGCGCGCAGGAGCGCGCCGCGGAGAGTGTTCCGTGCGTGTCGCCGGAGAAACGCGCGCCGCGCGGCGATCCCTGCAGCGGAGAACCGAGTACCGTGCCGTGAGAGATGGTCGAACTCGAGCCACCACAAGAGGCCCCGGACACCTCGGCGCAGCGCGGGGCTGGCGCGGAGCCAGCTCTCCACCGTGTCGACGACCCTTGCCGGATCGGGTGCCGTGAGCCGATCGCCGCTGGGGAACGCAGCCTCGGCGAGGCTCACCGCAATTCGCTGCGTGAACCCGTGTCGAGTCGGAGCGAGGTCATTCGGCGGCATCGAGAGATCCTCCAGTGCGCTCACCACCCCGTGACCGCTCCGCCGCGAAGACTGCGACTCGGCACGGTACGTAGAGATGGCATCTCATCGTTGTCTGCATTCGGTGCTCTTTCATCGCAGTGTTCGAGCGCGCCGCTCCGCACGCTATCGCCACTCCGCCACCGCATCCAGCGGAGGTAACGCCCGGAAACACGCCGATCGAATCGAACGAGCGCGCGAGCAGACGAGCGACGCAAGAGATTGTCGTCGCTGAAGGCTGCGCGTTGAATGAGAGAAAGAGAATGCGTCACGGTGTGACAGGGCCGCCGCGGTCACCACCCGAAGCCGGCGGCTGGCAATCGGCCCGGGTCTCTGTACCGGCCCACACGCCGTCGCTCGTGCCCATGCGATGGAACATCGTTCCACGGCGAGGACCGACCGGCGGAGAGGTCGCTCGCCACCTCTGGAGGTCGCTGTGAGGCGTCGTATCTGCGCGCTCATCCTCGGAGCGGCTTCGGTTCTCGCCGCTCACGAAGCCGCGGCCGACGTGAGGAAGGTCTGCTTCGAAGTCGTCTTCTCAGAGACGCGTCTCGAATGCCAGTCCGGTGAATCCCTCGAGCAGAGGTGGGGCTGCGGACTCGTCGGAACCTTCACGCCGATCGTCGGCCACGTGGTCGAGCTCTGGGACAAAGACTGGGCGAGCGACGATGACTACATCGGATCATGGGTCGTGACGAAGCCCGGCCTGACGTGCGTGAATTTTTGGTGGGGTGGGCCGGAGAAGGATCCCGACGTCTACGTGCGGTATGTGAACGAGGTGCGGAGGACCTACGAACCGAGCATCGCGGTGGCCGCCGGACAGTCCTGGCCACTCTATGCGCCTGTTCCGCCGATCTCATGGCGCAACGGACCCATCTTGGAGCCGAATCGCTACGTCGCGATGAACTGCCAGGTAGGGGCGACGTGCATGATCGCAGCGGGGAAGAAGCTACTCGCCACGCTTCCCTTCACTACATCCGGTCTCCGGATCGGCATCCTCGATAGCGCACGGCACATGCTTCAGGAGTTCGCCGGTGCCTTCGAGCACGGCGTCGTGATCAACTACCCGGGGATCGAGTGGGGAGGCGGCGCTCCCGCTCCCGCATATACGGCGTCTGGGGGGCGGGTCGAGATCGCGGCCGGGATGGGGGGCGACCTCTACTCGCAGTGGGTCGTGCCTCACGAGCTCGGGCACGCGATGCAGCTCCAGAACCTCGCTCTCGACCCGGACCAGGACTATCCGGCTGGGTTGGACTATTCCCTGAACGGGCCGAGCTGGAGCGCTGACGAGCCCGAGTACGACATGGCCGCGACGATGGAAGGATTCGCGGATTACGTGAGCGAGGTCACCCTCTACGATCCCGAGGCCCCAGTCATCTGGGGTAGCGGAGATGGCTATCCGAGCGCCGACACTCCGTGTTCGACCGGTGGCCGGACGCCCCGCGCGGTCGACTGGGCTGTCTGGGATCTCGACGACTTCACGCGCGAGATCGTGTGGCACCCCAAGCCGGGTGTCCCCGGCGCTCCGATCCCACCGGACGGGTGGGTGAGTGTGAAGGGAGCAGGATCCGGCGCCGATGACGCCGACTACACGTCGACCTGGCTCGCGCAGATCTGGAGCCTGTTCCCGGCCGGTACACAGAACGGCGACGCCGACGAAGCGGGTCCGAACGGTGTCAACATGCGGGACTATTGGATGCACCTGGTTGGCGCGGGTGCCGGCATCGATGTATTCGACCCGGCGCTTTTCATGCACTGCACCTACGTGCAAGACCCGCTGTAGGCGCGGCGCGCAGGTCCGCTCGGGTCACCCCACCGTCTTCGGAACGCTCATTATCCAGTTGAAGAAGCGGACGGCGACGGGGTTGACGAAGACGTGACGCAGCTTCCAGAAGGGCGAGTGCCACTGGTCGCGCGGCAGCGTGCCGTCGAGAATCTCGGCGACGGCCTCGGCGGCGCGGCTCGCGAGGGTGTCGAGGATCTGCTCGCCGATCTCGGCCGACGCGCCGGCGGGCGCGCCCGAGTAGGTCTCCTCGCTGAAGAAGTGGATTCCGGCCTTGAAGCCCGCGACCATCTTGGGGATCGACGCGAGCTTGCCGCGCGGCGCGGGAGGGCGTGGGCGGCCGGTCTCGTCGAGCCAGAGGTCGACCGTTCGGCGCGGGAGCTTGCCGTAGCCGGGGTCGACCCACTGCGGGTGCAGCGCGAGGAGCTGCGAGGTCTCGACGAGCCCCGCGTGCGTGTCTCCGGCGAGGTCTTGCTTCGAAACACCGGGGATGTGGCCGAGAACGTCGCCGAGCTCGGAGCCGCCGCCCGTGAGGCGCGAGATCATCACCGAGAAGATCGAGACCATGCGGATGCCGTGCTTTCGCGAGATGCGGTCGCATGCCGTCTCGATCGCGAGAAAGTGGCGCGGGCTGCCGTGGAAGTTCGAGACCATCACGTTTCTGAAGCCCTGCGCGGCGAGCGAGCGGCCGAGGTCTTCGAGCACGCGGATCGTCGTCGACGCCTGGAACGCGACGGTGCCGGCCTGCGGGACGCCGTCGCAGGCGGTCCACACGAACGGGAGCTTCAGGAAGGTGCGCGCGCGATGGCGCTCCGGAAGGAAGCGCATCGTCCGCTCGGCGAGGCCTTCGCCTTCGAGGCAGTCGGCTCCGAGCGGCAGATGCGGCCCGTGCACTTCGAGCGGGGAGCACGTCACGAAGACGACGGCACTCTCGCGGTCGATCGCGTCGAACTGCTTCTTGGTGAGCGTCTCCCAGCGGATCCAGGTCGGCGATTCGGACACGGCGGCGCCTCCGGTCGGTTGCACGGGCGGCAAGGGTAGCCGAGCGGCGGCGCACGACGACTTCGCGCGTGATCGGGGCGGCCCGGTGCCGCCCCGATCACGTCCCCGGCACCGACGCCCTGCGCTCGACCTTTCCCCAGCCGACGCGCGGGCCGCGAAGCGCGGTCATCAGCGATTTGATCGCGATGAAGTACATGAGCTGGCGGTAGAAGAAGCGCTGCGGCAGCACCCACCAGAGCAGGCGCCGGTCGGCGCTCCGCTCGAATGCGAACGCGAGGCCCGCCGTGATTCCGTCGATCAGCACGAAGAGCGCGTAGAAGTAGAGCGTTCGCTGGAAGCCCTCGTCGACGGGCAGGAGCGGATGCTGCACGAGCCCGACGCCGGCGTGGACTGCGCTCGCGAGCAGCAGCAGGTCCATCACCGGGGAGATCAGCGGGAACAGCTCGCCGAAGACGAAGAGGTTGGGGAGCGCGACCCAGCCGAGCGCGGGCCGCTCGCGCCGGAAGAGCGCGTCGTGGTGCTTCCACGCGGCCTGCAGCGTTCCGTACATCCAGCGGAAGCGCTGCTTGAGAAACGCGGCGACGGTCTCCGGCGCTTCCGTCCTCGCGATCGCACGGTCGTCGTAGGCGATGGTCCAGCCGCGGCGGAGCAGCCGGAGCGTGAGGTCCGCATCCTCGGCGAGCGTGTCGTCCGCGAAGCCGCCGGCCTCGAGAACGGCGGCGCGCCGCCAGGCGCCCACCGCGCCCGGGACGACCGTGATGCAGCCGAGCCGCGCGAGCGCCCGGCGATCGAGGTTCTGGCTCGTCACGTATTCGAGCGCCTGCCAGCGCGTGAGCAGATTGCGGACGTTTCCGACGCGCGCGTTGCCGGCGACGGCCCCGACGGCAGGATCGGAGAAGTGCGCCGCGAGACGGCGCACCGTGTCGCGTTCGAACTGCGTGTCGGCGTCGAGCGCCACGACGACCTCGGCGTCGGTGCTCGCAAGGCCGCGGTTGAGCGCGGCCCACTTCCCGGCGTTCTGTTGCGTGATGACGCGCACCCGAGGCACGCCGGCGAACGTCTCGCCGACGAGCTCGGCCGTTCCGTCGGCCGAGCCGTCGTCCACGACGAGGATCTCGAAGTCACCGGCGTCGGACGCGAGGATCGATCGCACGGTCTGACAGATCACCGCGCGTTCGTTCCAGGCCGGGATCACGACCGCGACTCTTGGCGACGCGAAGCGTTCGGCCGTGCTCGCGGACCGGCGCCGGTGCAGCGAAGCGAGCACGACGATCGTTGCGAGGCGGACGATCGCGAGCGCGATCCCGAGTCCGAAGAGCAGTCCCATGCAGCGCTCGGCCCACGTGATGATCGTGAAGCCCGCTCCCGTGAGACCGGCCTCGACGCGCTCGCCGGCAGGAACGGGCGGCATCACGGCGTCGGGTGGGAGGCCGAAGAGCGAGGAGACGGGAACGAGCTCGAAGCCCTCCGCGCGCAGCGCGTCGATCACGCGCGGAAGGGCCGCGATCGTCTCGGAGCGGTCGCCCCCGCTGTCGTGGAGCAGGACCACGTGGCCGTCGCCCGCGTGCGCCCCCGCGACGACGCGCTCGACGATTGCGTCGGTGCCGGGGCGCGCCCAGTCGCTCGGGTCGATCCCCATGCCGACGGTGTAGTAGCCGAGCGCGCTCGTTGCGAGCAGCGGCCGCACCTGGTCGGGCGTCTCGGGCTCGACGTCCTCGGCGTACGGCGGGCGGAAGAGCAGCGAGCTGCGGCCGATCCGGCTCTCGAGAAGCCGCTGCACGGCGTTCACCTCGAGCTCGAGGCGCTCGCCTCCCACCTCGGCGATGTTCGGGTGCGTGTAGGTGTGGTTGCCGATCTCGTGCCCTTCGCGCGCGATCCGTGCGAGGATCTCGGGCGACGTGACGGCGTTCGCGCCGACGATGAAGAACGTCGCCGGCGCGTGCTTCGCAGCGAGGATGTCGAGGATCTTCGGCGTCCAGCGCGGATCGGGTCCGTCGTCGAAGGTGAGGGCGATTCGCTTCCCCGGCGCGCCGCCCCAGCGCGTGATCTGGTAGCCCGACGGAAACGTCTCGACCGTCGCCGCGCGGATGAGCCCCGTCGCCGGGTCGATCTGCACGCTGCGAGCGCCTTCTCGCGGCGTTCCGGTCACCCGGAGCACCTCGCCGTCGGCTTCGTAGTCGACGTCGTAGCCGGCACGCAGCGGAGAGAGCGACTGCGCGGTCGCGGCATCGAGAGACGCCGCGTGGCGCATCACGCTCCACACGTCGGGATCCTCGGAGCCGAGGCGCCAGAGCGCGAAGCCGCGCGGCCCGCGCGGCGCAGCGGCGCGGACCTGGTTGAACGCGGTCACGGCGTCGAGGAACCAGACGTCGTGGCGCCGCCCCTGCTCGTCCTCGTACGCGTAGCCCGGGTTTCCGGAGTCGCCGCGGAGCGCGACGCTTGCCTCCGACTCGGCCGCCGTCTGCAGCGCGGCCTGAAACGACAGCTCGTTCGCTTCGGCCTCGCCGTGCATCCAGTCGTAGCCGTAGCTCCCGATCCCGACGACCAGCCGCTCGCGCGGCACCTCGGCGAAGCGCGCTTCGATAGCGCGGGTGAACCAGCGCTGCGACGCGACCGGGCCGGGATCGGTGTCGGCCGCGTGCTCGTCGTAGGCCATGAGGATGAGATAGTCGGCGGCGGCGGCGAGGGCGCGAAAATCGAACGCGCGATCGTCGGCGGGGACCGACTGCGAGACGACGAGGCCCTCGCGGTGAAAGCGAGCGGCGAGCTCGCGAACGAACGCGACGAGATCGTGCTGGCTCGAGGCAGGCACCGCCTCGAAGTCGATGCTGACGCCCGCAAAGCCGTTCCCGCGCACGTAGTCGTGCAGGCGCTCGACCATCGCGCTGCGTGTCGCGGGCGCGCGAAGAGAGCCGGCGACCCAGTCGCTGCGCCACTTCGTCCCGTCGAAGTTGTTGATGAGCGGGACGATCGAGAGGCCGGGCCGCTCGGTGCGGACGAGCGACTCGGCGGCCGCCGTGCGAGGCGGATCGTCCTCGCGGATCGCACCGTCGGCGCCGGCGAGATGGAGCCACTCGGGGACGAGCGTGTCGACGTCGGCGAGGTTGTGCCGCAGCGAGACGAGGCTGTTGTCGTCCCAGTTGACGAAGAAGGCGATCCGCTCGAAGCGTGCAGGCGTCGCGTGGACGACGGCCGACGGCTTCGCGACCGCCACGTCGTGGTGCAGGGCCGAAGCCGCCCTGCGAAAGGCGCGCTCGCTCGCGCCGCGTGGCGGCGCCGCGAGGGCATGCGCCTGCGGCAGGTGGGGCACGGGGCGCAGTCCGAGGGCCGGAAGGGCAGGGTTCACGACGATCGCGACGAGGAGCATCCCGAACGCGATCGCCAGCGCGCCGCCCAGAAGGGCGGCCGCCGCCCGCACGCGCTTCCAGCGGCGGGCCGTCGGGTCGTAGAAGACGGGGGTGCCCAGCGGACGGCTCCCGGCGGCCGGCGCGTCGCGCCGGCCGCCTCGGCCTCATTTTGACGCGCGATCGCGCTCGTCGCTTCGACCCCGCAGCGAGCCCGCGCCACGCAGCCTCCCGGGGCCCGGGCCCGGCCGCGCGCCGCGCCTCGCGACGTGCGTCAGCCGGCCCGCGCGAAGTCGACGCGCTGCGCGCGCGGGTGGTGGCCGGGGCCGCTGTAGATGCCGCGGTAGTGGATCTGTCCGTAGTCGCCCGCGAGGTGAAGCGGCTTGAACGGTGCCGCGACGGGCTCCTGCTGCCCCTTCCAGCCCTTGAACTGATACGGCTCCCACGCGTGGTACACGATCACCTGCCCCGGACGCACGGCGGCCGAGACCTTCGCGACCGCCTCGAACTCGCCGAGGTCGCTGAAGACGCGGATCCGGTCGCCGTCCGAGACGCCGCGCGCCTTCGCGTCCTTCACCGCGACGAACACCGCGGGCTCGCCGCGCTGGAGCTGGAGCATGAGCGACGAGTCGCGCCAGATGGCGTGGATCGACCAGCGCGTGTGTCCGCCCGTCAGCAGCAGCGGATGGTCGCCGCCCGCCTTCGGCGGCTCCTTGTGCACGGGCAGGCTCTCGCCCGCCTCCTCGTACCACGGATGCTCGATCAGGAACTGCTGGCGGCCCGAGAAGGTCGGCCACGCCTCCTTCTCCTTGACGAAGCGCTCGTGCGGGAAGACGGTCTTCCCGGGCTGGTAGCGCGTTCCGAGCGCCCAGAGCGCTGCGGGCTTTCCTTCCGCGTGCACGACGGGCAGAACGCCCGTCTTCGCGGCCTCGTCGTAGCCCTTGTTCCCGGTGAGCTTGTTGTTCTTGAGGATCTCGTCGAGCGCGGCGCGCGGGTCGGTCTCGCTGTGCTTGCCGTCGGCGGTCCACGTGTCGTAGACCGTCGTGAGATCGACCTCGCCCTTCATCGCGGCGTCGCGAACCTTCGTGACGCCGCGCGCCTTCGCGCGCTCCTGGATCTTCTTCGCGAGCAGCCCGGTGATCTCCCACTCGGACTTCGACTCGCCGAGCGGCTCGACCACCTTCTGGTTGAGAACGACGTACGGGAGGTACGCCTCGGTGTACTTGATGAGGTCGCGCTCGTACCAGCCGGCGGCCGGCAGGACGATGTCGCCCATCAGCGACGACGTACTCATCTTGGTGTTGACGCTCGCGATCAGCGAGAGCTTCGGCCAGAGCACCTTCTCGGCGATCTGCGGCGCGGGCCAGCGCCGCAGCGGGTTCATCCCGGTGAAGTAGTAGACCTTCGGATCGATGCCGGGCAGCGGGCGCACGGGGATCCAGCCCTTCTCGACCGCCTCCTGCATGTAGGCCGCCGTCGGCCGCGGCTGGTCGGGGTCGTGGAACTCGGGCTTGTCCCAGATCTCCTTGTACCCGGCGTGCGCGTAGAGGAACGACATCGTCGGGAGGCTGCCGGTGAACTCCTTCGACTTGACCGCGAGCTCTTCGAACTCGCGCCACGACAGGCCCTCGCCGACCTTCGTCTTGTAGAGGAGCTTCAGCTTGTCGCTCGCCGACATCCACGCCGGCCCCGAGCGGTTCCACAGCGCGCGCTGCCCGTCGACCTCCCACCAGGCCGCGACGCGAAGGCCGCCGCCCGACTTGCCCTGATTGCCGGTGAGCGCCATCAGCAGGATCTCGGAGCGCTGCACGAGGTCGCTGTGGTAGTGCTTGCACGCGCCCCACGACGAGAAGATCATCGCCGAGCCCGCCTGCGCGAGCTCGCGCGCGATGCGGCGGATCGTTCCCGGCGCGACGCCCGTGATTCCCGCGGCCTTCTCGGGCTTGTAGCCCGTATCGAGGTGCTCGCGAAGCAGCTCGAACAGCGGGCGCACGCCCACCTTCTTGCCGTCGGCGAGCGTCACCTCGTGGCGGCCCGCCAGCGCCGGGCGCAGCGCGCCGAGCGCGAGCGAGGTCGAACCCTCGCCCTCGCAGCCCGGCACCGTCGCGAGGCCGCCCCTGGCCTCGTCCCAGAACTGGAGAACGTCCTTTCCGCCGGACGCCGACAGGTCGCTGGCGCGCAGGTAGCGCTTCGTGTCCTCGCGGACGAGGATCGCGAGGTCGGTCTGCTCGCGGACGTAGTCGGGCTTGAACAGGTTCTCCTCGATGATCACCTGCGCCATCGAGAGCGCGAGCGCGGCGTCGCTGCCGATCCGCGGGTTCACCCAGTAGTCGGCGTGGACGGAGCTCGCGTTGTAGTCGGGCGCGATCACGACGAGCTTCGCGCCGCGGTACCGCGCCTCGTGCATGAAGTGCATGTCGGGGATTCGCGTGTAGCTCGGGTTGCCGACCCAGACCATGATGAAGTCGGACTTGAACCAGTCGTCCGACGTTCCCTCGCAGTTGTACATGCCCCACGTCTGCGTCGCACCGTGCGGCATGTCGCCGACGCCCGCCCACGACTCGATGTTCGTGCAGCCGAGCAGGCGGAACAGCTCGGCCTCGCCGGTGTGATCGGGTCCGAAGTCGAGGTTCGTCGTTCCGTTGTCGTAGACGATCGTTCCGGTTCCGTTCGCGACCGCGGCGTCGATCATCGCATCGGCGATCTCGCCGAGCGCGTCGTCCCACGAGATCCGCTTCCACTTGCCCGCGCCGCGCTCGCCCGCGCGGCGGATCGGGTGCAGCAGCCGCGACGGCTCGTACATGAGGTGCGAGTAGCAGCCGCCCTTCTGGCAGCCGCGCGGGTTGAAGTCGGGAGCGCCCTCGGCGGCGCCGTAGACCGCGTTCTGCTCCTCGCGCCAGACGAGGCCGTCCTTGACGAACACGCTCCACGAGCAGGCGGACATGCAGTTCGCGCGGCCGTGCGACGAGTAGACGATGCGGTCCCACTTCCAGCGCTTGCGGTAGAGGTCCTGCCAGTCGGAGTACGCGGGCGTGGCCGAAGCGGGCGGCGTCGTGCCGGCGTCGGCCGCGCTCGCGGGCGCGACTCGGAGCAGGCCGAGCGAGAGCGCGAGCGCGGCGCTCCCGGAAAGGAATTCTCGGCGGTTCATCTTCATTGGCTTCCTCCAGCGTACGGCGGCTTTCCCTTCGGCCAGGCCGTCTCGACTTCGCGCGCATAGACGCGGTGCAGGACGTTCACGAGGTCGGCGTGGCGGATCAGGATCCGCATGTCGCCGGTGATCCGGATCGTGCCCTTGAGCCCGGCGCCGACGGGGTCGACCGTCCCCGCGGCGACCCCCTCGAACACCGACGCGGGCACGTCGAACAGGAAGTCGAACTCGCGCCGGGGCGGAGGCTCGGCGACCTGCTGGTACTGCGTGCACTTGCCGTCGTTGAGCTCGACGACGAACCAGAGCCGCTCGCCGCCGGCGACGTACGGCGAAGGCCCGTCGCCGCGGATCTCGGCGAGCACCTTGAGCGGCCCGCGCGGCGCGTTCTTCTCCACCTCGGGGTTCCGGTTGAGCAGCGCCTGGAGCGCGTCGTACCACTGCGTCGTGTAGATGTCGGCCATGCGTCCCTCAGTAGCCGCGGTCGTCGCGCTTCCAGACCGCGGGAAGCCCGAAGTCCTCGGCGACCGACTTGAAGGCGGTGTACCCGGGCGCCGCGCTCACGCCGTTGCCGGGGCACAGGTAAAGGCCGGCGATTCCCGTTCGGCCCTGCCGCCGCACGGGCGACTCGCCCATTGCGAGCGACGTGAGCGACGTCGGCCGGCCGTGCCCGAAGTCGCCCTCGGGCATCCCCATCTCGCGCTCGATGTCGAGCGGCGTGTAGAGCGCGTCGGCGATCACGTTGTCGCGCGTCATGTTCGGAGCGTGGCGCTGCCAGAGCTCGAGGAAGCGCGCGTTGTACGTCGAGCGAACGTCGTCCCACTCGGCGGGCGTCAGGTCCGACGCCTTCGGGAAGAAGAACCAGCCGTTCATCGCGTGCTTGCCGGGCGGCGCCTGGCTCGGGTCCCAGAGCGTGTTGACCCAGGTGCCCGCGGCCGGCCGCTCGGGCGGACGGCCGGCGAAGGCCTGCAGGATGTACTCCGAGACCTGCTCCGCGGTCTCGTAGCCGACGATGGTGTAGAAGCAGCGATTGATGTCGGGATCGTGCCGCGCCGACTTGTAGTCGGGCGGGGCGTGCAGCGCGAACGACGGCGTTCCGAGGCAGTGCTCGGGCCCGAAGCGCCAGCCTTCGACCGCGGCGCGCATCTCGGGCGTGCAGTTCTCTTCGCCGACCAGACCGCGGTAGGTGGTCCGGATGTCGAGATTCGAGACGACGATCTTCGCCTCGATCGCGCGGCCGTCGGCGAGGACGATGCCGGTGGCGCGGCCGCCCTGCGTCGTGATCTCGCGAACGCGGTGGTTGTATCGCAGGTGCACGCCCTCGCGAAGGCATGCGCTCGCCATCGCATGGCCGAGCATGTGCGTGCCGCCGATCACGAGGTAGTGGATCCCGCACAGCCAGATGCAGCAGATCACGAACGCGAAGCCGGTCCCGTGGTGCGGATCGGCGCCCCACTCGAGGCACTGCCGGTAGAGAACGGCGCGCAGCTCGGTCGATTCGAAGAGGCGGTCGATCAGCTCCTTCGCAGGCTTTCCGAAGTCCGCCGGCGTCATTCCGAGGTCCGCCCACAGCCGCCCGAGCTCGCCGACCACCGCCTCGGGCTCGCGCGGGCCGTAGAGCATCGCGGCGATCGCGCGGTCCTTCGCCATCACCTTGCGCCGGATGTCGTCGAAGACGTCGGCGTCGTGCCGCGAGAAGCGCGCGATGCTGCGGTGCGTCTTCTCGGCGAGGTCGGGCGTGTAGATGAGGAGCGGCGGCCTGCCATCCTCGAACGTCATCCCCACCTGACACTGCGGCTTGATCATGCGCGCGCCGAAGCCCGGCAGATCGAAGTCGTGGTAGAAGGGCATGTAGTCGATGAACTCCATGTACTGCGCATGGAGGTTGTGCCAGAAGCCGGGGACGGTGGCTTCGGAGGTGTGGACGGCGCCCGCCTCTTCGTGGCGGCTCTCGAACACCCCCACCTTCTGCCCGGCGCGCGCGAGATACGCGGCGGCGCACAGGCCGTTGTGCCCGCCGCCGACCACGACGGCGTCGTACCTACTGGGCGCCACGAGAACCTCCCGGCTCGAGCCTCACGAGGCGGTGAAGCCGCAGCGGCAGGAACAGGCGCGCAAAGCGCGCGCGCACGCGAAGCCGCCCGCGCAGGTGCTCGACGAGCGGATTCGTCTCGCCCTGCAGCAGCCGCACGAGCGAGGCGTGCGGCCCGGAGATCGATGCGTCGACGGGGTGCCGCTCGCCGTCGAAGATGGCGATCTCGCCGCCGCCGAAGGCGAGCGTCACCGTGACGTCGTGGTCCGACGCCGTCATCGCGATCCGCCCGCGAAGCCGCGCCGCGATCCGGCGTTTGCGCTCGAACTCGGCGAGATCCTGCTCGAGGTACTGCTGGACGATGTGGGCGAGGCCGCTCGCTGCGCCCTCGTCCAGCCGAACGCGGATCGGCCCGGCCGCCACGGCGTCATCTCCACCACCGCTCGACGCCGTGATCTTCGGCGATGGCCTGCAGCGCATTGAACGCCGGCGCGAAGGTCACGAAGCCGTGCGGGTGCTGCGTCGCGCCGCACAGGTAGAGGCCGGCGACGGGGGTTCGGTATTGCGAGAGCGCGGCGGAGGGCCGCCGGTCGAGCATGTTCTCGAGATCGATGAGGCCGCCCATCCAGTCGCCGCGCACCATGTTCGGGATGCGGCGCGCGATGTCGAGCGGCGTATAGGTCTCCCACTGCAGGATCGCGTCGTCGGTGAGGTTCGGCGCGAACGCGCGCCACTGGTCGATGCAGCGACGGCCGTACTCGCGCGCGACGCGGTCCCACGCCTCGGGGCCGCCGTCGGCGAGCGCGTACGGAGCGAAGTGACGCAGCAGTCCGGTGTAGCCGCCCGCGGGTGCGTCGGTCGGATCGAAGAGCGAGTTCACCGCGGCGTTGGGCCGCGGGTCGGCGAGGCGCCCCGCGCGCACCTCCTGCCAGTGCCGGTCGATCTCGCCCGGGCTCTCGTAGCCGAGGTTGACGACCCAGGCCTGGTCGACGTCGGGATCGAACTCGGCGGCCGCGTACTGCGGCGGGCGGTTCATCGCGAGGTGGACGCTGAAGAACGACCAGTCCATGTGCGGGAATCGCGCGACGTCGTCGCGAACTGCGTCCGGCAGCGCCTCCGAAGGAAGCATCGCGAGGAGCGTCTGCTCGAGGTCGATCGAGCTCGCGACGATGCGGCGCGCGCGAACGAGGCTTCCGTCCTCGAGCTCGACGCCGGCGGCGCGCCCGTCTTCGACGAGGATCCTTCGCACGCCGTGCTGCAGGAAGACGCGCCCGCCCGCGTGCGCGAAGGCCTCCCACAGCGCGTGCGCGAGGGCGTGCGAGCCGCCGATGCACAGGTGCCAGTTGTCGATCTTGCCGGCGAGCAGCGGGAACGAGACCGCGAGGCCCTTGCGGTCGGTCGAGTAGCCCGCACACGCGGCGTGGAACGCGAGATGCGCCTTCACCTTCGCGTTCTCGAAGTGCTGGTCGAGGAACTGGTCGATGGACAGGCGCCGCAGGTGGACGCTCAGGAACTCCGCCTTCTCCTCGACGCCCCACGCGACGAGCGCCTTCGTGATGTCCTTCATCGAGATGGGCGGCGAGTACATGAGCGTCAGCAGGATCATGTCGAGGTAGCCCTTGGTCTCCTCGTACAGACGCCGGAACGTGTCGGCGTCCTTGCGCGAGAAGCGGGCGAGCGAGGCGCAGGTCCTGTCGAGGTCGGTGTGGACGGTGAGCGCGGTTCCGTCGCGGAAGACCGACGCCATCTGGACGGGCGGGCGCACGTAGCGAAGCCCGTGCTCCTCGAGGCCGAGGTGCTCGTAGACCGGGCACACGCCGACGAGCGTGTGGTAGTTGCAGTGGACGTTGTGCAGGAAGCCGGGGCGCGTCAGCTCCTCGGTGCACAGGCCGCCGCCTTCCTCGGCCCGCTTCTCGAAGATGCCGACCTCGAAGCCGGCGCGCGCGAGATAGGTGCCGAGGGCGAGGCCGTTGTGGCCCGCTCCGATGATCACCGCGTCGTACGTTGCGTCCGCCACCGTGCCCCCGACCGTTCGGTCAGTCTAAGCGCGGAGGGCGCGGGCCCGTATGACAGGGATCATCCCGGGCGGTGAGCGGGTGGGGCGAAAGCGGCCAGGGCGGCGCCGCGCGGGGCTGATCCACGTCCGAGAGGGCGCCCTGCGCTCGCCTCGGCCGCCGATCTGCCTGCCGGCTCCGCCCGGGCCTACCGGCTTCGCCGCTCCATCGCGTCGCGAGCCGTGCCCGCGTGCGTGAAGACCGGAGCGGGCCGCCGCCCGGGCGGCTGGTCGCTACGCGATGTCGAGCTCGCGCGACTCCATCCCGCCCTGTCGCTCGATCTGCGCGATCGCGTAGTCGAGGTGCTCGCAGAGCGTCGCCATGTACTCCTGGAACGCCTTGTGGACGATCGCGAAGGAGACGGCCTCCTTGAACGCGCTCGGGCGGCGCAGCAGCGTTGCCGCGAGCAGCGAGAGCGTGAACCAGGCGCGGCGCGGCCCGCCGCGCAGGACGGTCTCCTTCATGATCCGGAAGAACATCCGGCTCTCGCTCGAGTTCACGCTCACGCCGGTCGCGCCCTTCACCTGCGCGCCGCGGTGCAGGACGAAGTCGAGCGTTCGTCGCTTGAAATGACGGAAGTCGTAGAGCTGCTCGAGCAGGCGCCGGTAGCCCTTGTACAGCTCGAGCCGGCTCATCGATTTCGGCAGGATGTTCGAGAACACGAACTGATCGCCCGTCGACGCGGCGACGAGCCTCCCCTCGGCGACGACGCGCTCGTGAAGCGGCGTCTTCGGCATCGCCTGCAGCATGCCCGTCATCGAGACCGGGATCCGCGCCTCCTGGATGAAGCGGAGCTGCTCGTCGAAGATCGTGACGTCGTCGTGATCGAAGCCGACGATCATCCCGGCCTGCACCTGAATGCCGTAGGCGTGGATCTTCCGCACGCTGTCGACGAGGCTGCCGCGCATGTTCTGCGTCTTGTGCGTCTCCTGCAGCGACTCCCGGCGCGGGCTCTCGATGCCGATGAAGACGGTGGTGAAGTGCGCGGCGCGAAGCAGCTCGAGGAGCTCGTCGTCCTGCGCGACGTTCAGAGACACCTCGGTGTTGAACGAGATGGGGTGGCCGTGCTTCTCGCCCCACGCCGCCATCGCGCGCAGGAGCTCCTTGGCGTGCTTCTTGTTGCCGATGAAGTTGTCGTCGACGAGGAAGACCTGCGCCGCGCCGAGCCGCCGGCACTCTTCGATCTCGGCCATCATCTGTTCGACGCTCTTGGCGCGCGGCCGCCGGCCGTACATCACGATGATGTCGCAGAACTCGCAGTTGAACGGGCAGCCGCGCGCGAACTGGATCGTGAGCGCGTGGTAGCGGTCGACCTTCAGCAGGTCGAAGCGCGGCATCGGCGACGTCGTGAGATCGGGCTTCTCGTCGGGCCGGTACTCGGTCTTCCAGCAGCCGGCCTCGAACTCGCGCAGGAACTGCGGCCAGGTCTCCTCGGCCTCGTCGACGAAGAGGACGTCGCAGCGACCGCGCAGCTCTTCGGGGCACAGCGATGCGAACGGCCCGCCGACCACGACGAAGCGGCCGCGCGCGCGAAACTCTTCGATGATCTCGAGCATGCGCTGCTTGTGGACGATGAAGCCCGTGACGCCGACGACGTCGGCCTCGACGTCGAAATCGATCTCGTCGACGTTCTCGTCGCAGAGCGTCACCTCGTGCTCGCGCGGCGTGAGGCCCGCCACGGTCGGCATCGAGAGGTTCGGGAAGATGCACCGCTTGCCGAGCGTCGACAGAATCTGATCGTAAGTCCAGAAGCTCGGCGGGTTCTTCGGCGTGACGAGATGGATCCGCACGGCACCTCCCGCGCATTCGCGCTGCCCTCACTGTCGCTCGCCCCTGCCGACCTCCCCGTCAAAGTTCCGTGAAAGCGGCCAGGGGACGTCCTGGTGGTCCTGCAGAGCCGTGCGACGACGGCCCCGCCGGCGGGCTCGTCACTCTTCGTCTGCTCCGCGAGGGAGCGCCTGGCACGGCGCAGCATCTCGTGCGTCATCCGCATCCTGCGCGGCGGTCCTTCGATGCCGACTCTCTCGATCCTCGGAAAGAGCCTGCTCCTCGCGTCGAGGATCCAGCTCGGCATCGAGCAGCTCGAGAGCGAACGCGCGGGTCGATGCACGCAGCGTGCCTCCCCCGGCTCGACCCCGCGGCCGTCCCGTCGCGCGCCGCGGTACGGGCCGCCGGCGTGGCGCCCGTGTGTCTCGATCCGACCCGCGGGCGAGGACGTCCCCGGGGCACCTTTGCGGGCGATGCCGAGTGCGCGTTGCGGCGGCCCGCCCGGTCGCAGCTCGTTTGGCGCCCGGCGAGGGCGGTCTCGGGTTAGTCTGTGCGGGCGCTGCCGGCCGCGCGGCCCTTCCGGCCCGCCGGCGCCCGCGCCGGCGCAGCGGAGCGAAGGACGTGCGAAGCGGACCCCACCTCGGACACGCGAGCGCGTACCGCCGCCTTGCGTTCGCCGCCGCGTGCGCGGCCGGGCTCCAGGGCCTCGCCTGCGACCTCGACCCCGGCAAAGAGCCGTGGGTTCCCGAGTCGGCGCCCGCCGCGAAGAGAGCGCCCGCATCGCGGACTCCGTGCGCCGACCGCGACCCCCGGCGCCGCGCCCTCTACGGCGACCTCCACGTCCACACCGGAGCCTCGATGGACGCGTGGCTCATGGGGACGCTCGCCACACCGGACGACGCGTACCGCTTCGCGCGCGGCGAGGCGATCGGACTCCCGCCCTACGATGCCGCCGGTCGTCCGGCGGTCGTCGCGCAGATCGAACGGCCCCTCGACTTCGCCGCCGTCACCGATCATGCCGAATGGCTCGGCGAGCTCCGACTCTGCACCGATCCGGAGTCCCGCTCCTACGACACCTCGTCGTGTCGGATCTTCCGAGGAGAGGAGCAGTCTCTGCTCGCTCGAATCCTCGGCCTTCGTGGCTTTCGCAGACAGCTCGTCGGGGCGGTCTCGCTTCGGGGTCGCAACCGCGAGATCTGCGGCGAGGGATCCGTTCGCTGCCGAGAACAGACGCGCTCCGCGTGGCAGAAGAACCAGGAGGCGACGGAGCGCTGGTACGATCGGAGCTCCGAATGCCGCTTCACGACGTTCCACGGCTACGAGTACAGCCGCTCGCCGTCGTCGACGAAGGTCCACCGCAACGTGATCTTCAGGAACGAGATCGTCCCCGAGCTTCCGATCTCGTGGATCGACACGCCGAGCGAGCCCGAGTTCTGGCGAAAGCTCCGCTCGCAGTGCGTCGACACCGACTCGGGCTGCGACGCGATCGCGATCCCCCACAACCCGAACCTCTCGAACGGGCAGCTCTTCGCGATCTGGTACCGCGATCTTCCTCTCGAGGAGCAGCGGGAGCAGGCACGGCTTCGGGCCGGTCTCGAGCCGCTCGTCGAGATCGTGCAGGTGAAGGGAGAGTCGGAGTGCCGGAGCGGGATGTACGGAGTGATCGGCGGCCCCGACGAGCTGTGCGGCTTCGAGAAGATCCGCGACATGCCGGGAGCGCCGCTCGAGGATTGCGAGGAAGGCGTGGGAAAGGGCGCTCAGCGCGGGCGCGGCTGCGTGTCGCGACTCGACTACGCGCGCTACGCGCTCATCGAGGGCCTGCGCGAGGCCGAGCGCATCGGAGTGAACCCGTACGTCGTGGGATTCGTCGGAAGCACCGATACGCACCTCGGCACGCCCGGAGCCGTCGCCGAGCGGGAGTTCAGGGGAGCGAGCGCTGCACCGCTGCGCGAGCAGCTCACGATCGGCGACGACGCGAGGGCCGACGCCTTTCGGAGTGCGGGCGGGCTCGCCGGGGTCTGGGCCGAGGAGAACTCCCGCGAAGCCATCTTCGACGCGCTCGCGCGCCGTGAGGCGTTCGCGACCAGCGGCACGCGGATCGCTCCGCGCTTCTTCGCGGGCTGGGATCTGCCCGCCGATCTCTGCGCACGAGGCGACCTCGTCGCCCGCGCTGATTCGGGGGGCGTTCCGATGGGAGGGACGCTGTCCGCACGGCCCGGCGAGGCGACGCTCCGCTTCGTGGTCGAGGCGCGCCGCGACCCTCGCAGCGCCCCGCTCGAGCGGATCGAGGTCGTGAAGGCCTGGTACGGCCGCGACGGGAAGTTCCACGAGGCGGTGCACGAGGTCGCGAGGGCGAGCGCGGGATCGAGCGTCGACGTCGAGACGTGCGAGATCGAGGGCACGGGCGCCGACGTCCTCTGCGCCACCTGGTCGGACCCCGACTTCGACGGCACGCGCGCCGCCGTCTACTACGCACGCATCCTCGAAGGGCCGAGCTGTCGCTGGTCGACCTGGCGGTGTCTCTCGATGCCGCCGGACGGGCGTCCCGACGGCTGTTCGGACCCGCGAATCCCCCGCACCCTGCAAGAGCGCGCCTGGACCTCCCCGATCTGGTTCGTCCCCTGAGGCTCGGTCCGAGCGCAGTCGCTCGGCGCGACCTCCGAGCCACCCGCCGCATTGCGTGCCCGGCCGGAAGGCTCCGCTGCGACCCGCTCCATCGTCTGGACTTCCTGCACGAAGATCGAACCTCGGAAGAAACGTCCCCCGTGGTACCCTCCGCTACCGGGATGTCCCGGCGCTTCTTCGCGCTCTCCGCGATCACCGACCGCGTTGGCGAGCTGCTGCGGCCGGCGTTCGGCAAGGCCTTCTGGGTGAAGGCCGAGATCAGCTCGGGCACGGAGCGCGGCCACTTTTTCTGCGACCTGGTCGAGGCGGACGGGCGCGGCGGTGTCGTGGCGCGGATGCGCTGCCAGATCTGGGCTTCGGATCTCGCTCGCATCCGGGCGAGCTTCAAGGCCGCGGGGCTCGACCTCGTCCTCGAGAACGGCACGCAGGTCGGGATCGAGTGCGAGCTGCGATGGGACGCGCGCTACGGCCTCTCGCTCGCCGGCCGCGACATGGACCCGGCGTTCGCGCTCGGCGAGATCGAGCTGCGGCGCCGGCGAATCCTCGAAGCCCTCGAGCGTGACGGCCTGTTCGGGAAGAACGCGCGGCACGCCGTGCCGCTGCTCCCGAATCGCATCGGCCTCGTGACGAGCCGGAGCAGCGCCGCCTTCCAGGACTTCACGAAGACGCTGCGCGAGTCGGGGTACGGCTTTCGGATCGTCGTCGCCGACGCGGTGATGCAGGGGGCGGACACGGGCCGCAGCGTGCTCGCTGCGCTCGACGCGCTCGCGCGGCTTCCGCTCGACCTCGTCGTGATCACGCGCGGCGGCGGGAGCAAGACGGACCTCGCATGGCTCGACGACGAGGCCGTCGCGCGGCGCATCGCCGGCCATCCACTCCCGGTCTGGACCGCGATCGGGCACGAGACCGACACCAGCGTGCTCGACGCGGTCGCCGGGGCGCACTTCAAGACGCCCACCGCCGTCGCGGAAGCCATCGCGGCTCGCTTCGAGACGCTCTCGCTGCGCCTCGACGAGGCGACGGCGAGGCTTCGCAACGCCTGGCAGCGCGCGCGCGACGTTTCGCGAGAGCGTCTCGATCGCGCGCGGACGGGCCTGCGGCAGGGCAGTCGCAAGCTCCTCGACCAGCGCCGCAGCGAGCTGCGGCAGGTGGCCGAGCGAGTCCGCGCCGAGGTGCTGCAGCGGCTCGGCCGGGAGCGCAGCCATCTCGTGGGTGCTGCGGCGTCTCTGCGCGCGCGTACGCGCGCTTCGCTGCGCGAGCGCAGGCAGCGTGTGCGCCAGACGGCGATCGATCTCGCGCGCGGCGGCCGCCTCTCGCTGCGCGTCGCGCGCGAGCGCCTGCTCCTGCAGCGCCGCCGGCTCTCGCGTCGCAGGATCGAGCAGCGGATCGCGAACGAGCGCGAGCGCCTCGCGAGGCGCGAGCAGCTCGTTCGCGCCGCCGACCCCGCGACCGCGCTGCTCCGCGGCTTCTCGCTCACGACGCTCGGCGACGGCACGCTGCTGCGCTCGGTCGGCGGCGTCGAGGCGGGCGACGAGATCGCGACGCGGCTCGCCGACGGAAGCATCACGAGCGTCGTCCGCGCGACGCGGAGGGACGGCGGTGGCTGAGAAGAAGACGGCGGGCTACGAGGAGAAGGCGAAGCGCCTCGACGAGATCCTCGAGCGCCTCGACGATTCGGCGACGCCGATCGACGAGCTCGCGCGCGACGTGAAAGAGGGCGCGCAGCTCATCCGCGAGCTCGGCCAGAAGCTGAACGAGGTCGAGACCGAGGTGCGCGACGCCTTCCAGGAGCTCGACGCGAGCGCGCCCGCCGCCGAGGAAGACGAGTAGGCAGGTGCGGCGCCGCGCTGCGGCGCGGCTCGCGCTCGCCTACGCGATCTCGACGTCGGTGAAGCGCGCGAGCGGGAGCAGGACGTCCCGTCCGTCGTGATGCCAGCCGAGGGGAGGCGCCTGCAGACGGCCGGGAGCGCAGAGTCGCGAGGCGCCGAGCGCAGCGAGCGCGGCGCACGCGGCGGCCGTGTCGCTGCCGAAGCCCGCGAGCGCGACGCCCGCGAGGTGCGGGCCGAGCGGGCGCAGCGCCGCGTGCAGCGCGGCGTCGCTCGCGACCGGGTGCACGCGCAGGAAGCGGTGCAGCGGAGCGGGCCGCAGCGCGGCGTCCGCTTCGCAGACGACCGCCCAGCCCGCGCCTCCGTGGACGGTGACGTCTTGCCCCGCCGCCTCGCGCATCTGCGCCTCGTCCCTCGCGTGCGCGAACGCGACCTCGTCCTCGCGCGCCATGCGGCCGCGCGGAAGGCGCGTGGCGAGCGCCTCCAGCTCGCCGGCGATCGCCTCGGCCGCCGCTCGCGCCTCACCGAGCACGAACACCGACACCGGGGAGAGACAGCCGAGCTGGTCCCAGAGTGCGACGTCCATCGCGAGGCCCCTCGCCGCGGCCGCGAGCGCGGGACCGCGAAGCG
>JAYRMX010000099.1:0-3468 GCA_041912475.1 Myxococcota bacterium | reverse complement strand
GTCGACGAAGGGCGCGCCGGGATCGCAGGGCTCGACCGGGAGCGCGGCGAGCGCGGCGCCGCGCGCGTCGTAGCGCGCGGCCAGCGCGCGTGCGACCGGAATCTCACGAACCGGGTCTTCGGTGAGCGAGACGCGGATCGTGTCGCCGATGCCGTCCTCGAGCAGTGCGCCGATTCCGATCGCGCTCTTGATGCGGCCGTCCTCGCCGTCTCCCGCCTCGGTGACGCCGACGTGGAACGGGTATCCGGGCCGCCCCGGCGCGCGCTCGGCGAGCCGATCCGCGAGCAGCCGGTAGGCCTGGATCGCAACCTGCGTGTTGCTCGCCTTCATGCTGAAGACGACGTCGAAGAAGCCTTCGTCCTCGCAAACGTCGAGAAACTCGAGCGCCGACGCGACCATTCCGGCCGGCGTGTCGCCGTAACGGTTGAGGATCCGGTCGGAGAGCGAGCCGTGATTCGTCCCGATGCGCATCGCGCGCCCGAGCTCCTTGCAGCGGCGAACGAGCGGCCGGAAGCGCTCGGCCACGCGCGCCACCTCCTCGGCCCACGCCGCGTCGTCGTACTCGCGGACCTCGAACTTCTTCTTGTCGGCGAAGTTTCCGGGGTTGATCCGGACCTTCTCGACGTTCTCGGCGGCGATCATCGCCGCGTTCGGCGTGAAGTGGATGTCGGCGACGAGCGGAACGCGAACGCGCCGTCGTGCGAGCTCGGCCGCGATCTCGCGCAGGTTCGCGGCGTCGCGGATCGACGGCGCCGTGAGCCGCACGATCTCGCAGCCGGCCGCGGCGAGGCGCTCGATCTCGTCGGCCGACGCCTTCGTGTCCTGCGTGTCGGTGGTGGTCATCGACTGGATGCGGATCGGATTTCGCCCGCCGATGCCGACGTCGCCGGCCCGCACCTCGCGCGTCGCTCGCCGGACGGGCCAGTACGGATTCGCGGTGAAGCGCAGCCGGCTCACGCACCCTGCCCGACGAGCGCAACGAGCTTCTCGAGCGCCTCGGGAATCCGCGCCGCATCGCGCCCGCCGGCCTGCGCGAAATCGGGCTTTCCGCCGCCCTTGCCTCCGACGACCGCGGCCACCTCGCGGATCAGCGCTCCGGCCTGGAAGCGCCCGACGAGGTCGGGCGTCACGCCGAGCGCGAGCGTCACGCGGCCGTCGTCCTCGGCCGCGAGCAGCACGACGCCGCTCCGCAGCTTCTGGCGCAGCTCGTCGACCATTGCGCGCAGCTCGCCGGCCTGCGCCCCGTCGGCGCGCACCGCGAGCACCTTCACGCCGCCCACGTCGCGCGCCTGCGAGACGAGGTCGCCCGACGCCGCGCCGCGGCGCTCGGCCCGCAGCTTTTCGATCTCGCGCTCGAGGGCGCGCCGCTCGTCGAGGAGCTTCTCGATTCGCGCGGGCACCTCGCCGACCGGCGCTTTCAGCAGCGCCGCGACACGGTCGAGCGCACGCTCCTGCTCGCGCATGTGCGCGAGCGCACCGGCGCCGGTGAGCGCCTCGATGCGGCGGACGCCCGACGCGATTCCCGTCTCGGCGACGATCTTGATCAGGCCGATCTCCCCCGTCGCGCGCGCGTGCGTTCCGCCGCACAGCTCGGTCGAGAAGTCGCCGAACGAGATGACGCGCACCTCGTCGCCGTACTTCTCCTCGAAGATCGCGATCGCGCCTTCGGCGATCGCCTGCTTGTACGGGAGCACGCGGATCTGCGCCGGCGCGTTCGCCTCGATCCACGCGTTCGCGAAGTCCTCGATCCGCTCGATCTCGCGCTCGCCGAGCGGCGCGTCGTGCGTGAAGTCGAAGCGAAGCCGATCGGGAGAGACCAGCGATCCCTTCTGCATCGCCTGCGGCCCGAGGACGCGCCTCAGCGCAGCGTGCAGCAGGTGCGTCCCCGAGTGGTTCCGCACGGTCGCGGCGCGCGCGTCGAGATCGACCGCGAGCCGCGCCGTCTCGCCGACGCGGACCTCGCCGGCCGCGACGCGGCCGCGGTGGACGACGAGCCCCTCGACCGGCCGCTGCGTGTCCTCGACGACGATGCGGCCGCCCGCGGTGCGGATCTCGCCGCGGTCTCCGACCTGACCGCCGCTCTCGGCGTAGAAGGGCGTCTCCTCGGTCACGACCTCGACCGCGTCGCCCTCGGCCGCCGACTCGACCTCGACCCCGCCCTTCACCAGCGCGCGCAGCTCCGCGTCGAGCGCGAGCGCGTCGTAGCCGAGAAAGCGCGTCGCGTGCACGCTCGCGAGCCGCCCGTAGACCTCGCCGACGGCCTTCTCGCCGCTTCCCTTCCACGCGGCGCGCGCACGCTCGCGCTGCTCCTCCATCGCGGCGTCGAAGCCGGCCTGGTCGGCGGCGAGGCCGTGGCCGCGGAGGATGTCCTCGGTGAGGTCGAGCGGAAACCCGAACGTGTCGTAGAGCCGGAACACCACGTCTCCGGGAAGCGTGCGGCCGCCGTGCGCGCGCACCTCGCGGATCTCGTCCTCGAGCAGCGTGAGGCCCTTCGACAGCGTCTCGAGGAAGCGCTCCTCCTCGCGCGCGATGCGGTCGGTGACGTACGCGCGGCGCTCGACGAGGTCGGGGTACGCATCGCCCATCTCGTCGATCACCGCGGCGGCGACGCCGTACAGGAACGGGCGCTCGACGCCGAGCAGCACGCCGTGGCGCGCCGCGCGGCGCAGGATTCGCCGCAGCACGTAGCCGCGGCCGTCGTTCGACGGCAGGACGCCGTCGCCGATCAGGAACGCGACCGCGCGCGCGTGGTCGGCGACGACGCGCAGCGAGACGTCCTTCTCGGGGTCGCTCCCGAGCGCGACTCCCGAGAGCTCCTGCGCGCGCTCGAGGATCCCGCGGAACAGGTCGGTCTCGTAGTTCGACCCGACGCCCTGCACCACGGCGGCGAGGCGCTCGAGGCCGGCGCCGGTGTCGATCGACGGCTTCGGCAGCGGCGTCATCCTGCCCGACGCGTCACGGTTGAACTGCATGAAGACGAGGTTCCAGAACTCGAGATAGCGGCCGCAGTCGCACGACGGGTTGCAGTCGGCGTTCGTGCAGTGCGGCTTCCTCCCGTAGTCGACGTAGATCTCCGAGCACGGCCCGCAGGGGCCCGTGTCTCCCATCGCCCAGAAGTTGTCGTCCTCGCCGAGGTGG
This sequence comes from Myxococcota bacterium, assembly GCA_041912475.1. Taxonomy (GTDB): domain Bacteria; phylum Myxococcota_A; class UBA9160; order UBA9160; family UBA9160; genus MYXO. Next base: position 330 of record JAYRMX010000099.1, on the reverse strand, counting down.
AAGACGCGCTCGGCCGGCAGGCCGATGCCGTCGCGCCAGATGCGGTGCGCCTGATCGTCGTCGCGGAAGACCGTCACGACCAGCCGCTCGGGCGAGAGGCCGAGGGGGCCCGTCACGAGCTCCCAGGCGTATTCGATCGCCTCCTGCTTGAAGTAGTCGCCGAACGAGAAGTTGCCGAGCATCTCGAAGAAGGTGTGGTGCCGCGGCGTTCGCCCGACGTTCTCGAGGTCGTTGTGCTTGCCCGAGACGCGCATGCACTTCTGCGACGTCGTCGCGCGAACGTAGCCGCGCGTCTCCTCGCCGAGGAACAGGCGCTTGAACTGCACCATG
>JAYRMX010000098.1:0-8286 GCA_041912475.1 Myxococcota bacterium | reverse complement strand
CGCCGTGAACGCGGTAGCCGTAGCGCTGCCCGGGGCGAAGGCCCGGAACGTACGCGTGCCACACGTCGCCCGAGCGCTGCACGATCGGAACGCGCTCGCGTTCGGTCGCCTCGTCGTCGAAGAGGCAGAGCTCGACGGCCGCGGCGTTCTCGGAGAAGAGCGCGAAGTTGACGCCTGCGCCGTCCCACGCGGCGCCGAGCGGGTCCGGGCGCCCGGGCCACGGGCGCGTCATGCGCGTCCTCGCGCGTCGCGGACCGCCGCGCGCAGGAGCTGCTCCCAGCGGAGCGCCGGGGCGCGCCACGAGACGTCGAGCCCCAGCAGGCGCTGCTGCAGCGCCGGAAGCCCTCCCGTGTCGGCGAGCGCGCCGACCATCGACGCCGCGGAGGCGAGCGTCTCGGGAGAGAGCGGCGAGAACAGCACGCCGCTCGCGCGGCTCCAGTCGAGGCTTCGTGCGCGGCGGCGCGGCTCGACGATGGTGTCGGAGAGGCCGCCCACGCGGTGCGCCACCGGCACCGCGCCGTAGCGCTGCGCGATCATCTGAACGAGCCCGCACGGCTCGAATCGCGACGGGATCAGCACCGCGTCGGCGCCGGAGTACATGCGCCGCGCGAGCGCATCGTCGAAGCCGGCGCGCAGCGCGATGCGCTGCGGGTGACGGGCGGCCGCAGCGCGGATGCGCGTTGCGATCGCGGCGTCGCCGGCGCCGAGCAGCGCCAGCGTCGCTCCGCCTTCGACGAGATCGTCGGCGGCGTCGGCGAGCACGTCCCAGCCCTTCTGCTGCGCGAAGCGGCCGATCATCACGAGCAGCCGCCCCGGGCGCGCGGGCGGAAGACCGAGCTCGGTGAGCAGCGCCGTGCGGCAGCGCGCCTTCCCGTCGGGCTTCTCCGCCGAATAGCGCGCCGGCAGCGCCGGATCGGTCGCCGGATCGAAGCGCTCGATGTCGATTCCGTTCGCGATGCCCGAGAGGCGGTGTTCGAGGAAGGTGTACGCACCCTCGAGGCCCTCGCCCGCCGGCGCGCGCTGGATCTCGCGCGCGTAGCCGGGCGAGACCGCGACGATTCGGTCGGCGAACATGATCCCGGCCTTGAGCAGACACAGCGATCCCCACGCCTCGACGCCGTCGGGGTGATAGAGGCCGGGCGGGAGCCCGGTCGATGCGTAGAGCTCCGGCGCGCAGCGTCCCTGGTACGCGTTGTTGTGTACGACCTGCACCGTCGCCGCCGAGCGGCTCCTGCCGCCCGAGAAGACCGTCCGCAGCGTCGCGACGGCCAGCGCCGCGTGCCAGTCGTGGACGACCAGCGCATCCGGGCGCTCGTCCTCGCAGAGCGCGGCCACCGCGCGAGCGAGGGCGATGTAGCGCAGGGGGTTGTCGGGGTAGTCGCGCCCCTGCTCGCCGTAGAGACCGGGCCGGTCGTAGAGCCGGGGCAGGTCGAGCAGCCGCAGGCGCACGCCCGGCGAGAGCTCGCCTTCGAGCCAGCGGCCCTCGAGGTCGCCGCCGGGCATCGCGATCCGTACCTCGCCGGCGGGCGCGAGCGGCGGGCACGCCGGGCTCGCGAGCGCACGGCGGTAGGCCGGCAGCGCGCACGTGAGCGCGTGGCCCCGCGCGGCGAGCGCGCGCGCGAGCCCGGTGACGGCGTCTCCGAGACCGCCCGCCTGCACGAGCGGAGCGAGCTCCGCGGCCGCGAAATGGATGCGCACGCCCGCTCCGGCCTACACGTCGAACTGGTCGGTTTGACCGAAGGCCTCTCGCGTCACGACCGCGACGCCGCCCTCGCTCACCGTGAAGCGCTTGCGGTCGCTCTCGAGGTCCTCGCCGATGATCTCGCCCGGCGGGATGCGAACGCCCTTGTCGACGATGCAGCGGCGCAGGCGCGCGCCGCGCCCGACGTCGACCTCGGGGAAGAGCACGCTGTCGCTCACGTGGCTGAAGCTGTTGATCCGCACGCGGTGGAACAGAACGCTGCGCTCGAGACGGCCGCCCGAGATGATGACGCCCGGGCCGACGATCGAGTCCTGCGCCATTCCGACGCGACCCGAGCTGCGGTCGGCGAAGACGAACTTCGCCGGCCCCGCCCACGGCTGAACGCCCCGAATCGGCCAGCGCGGGTTGTAGAGGTTGAGGTGCGGATCGACCGAGACGAGGTCCATGCTCGCCTCGAAATACGAGTCGATCGTTCCGACGTCCCGCCAGTAGCCGCGCGCGCGCTCGCTCTCGCCGGGGCAGAGCTGCGTCGCGAAGTCGTACGCGAAGACGTTCATCCGCTCGTGCGCGGACGAGAGGATGTCCTTGCCGAAGTCGTGGCTCGTCACCTCGAGCGACGCGTTTCGCCGCAGCTCTCCGAGGAGCGACTGCGTTCGGAAGACGTAGTTCCCCATCGAGACCAGCGTCATCTTCGGGTCGCCCGGCATCCCGGGCGGGTCGTCGGGCTTCTCGACGAACGCGATCACGCGGCCGCGCGAGTCGACGTCGACGCAGCCGAAGGACTTCGCCTGCGACCGCGGAACGGGAATCGTCGCGACGGTGAGGTCGGCCTGCCGCTGGCGGTGGAACGCGAGCATGAGCCCGACGTCCATCTTGTAGACGTGGTCCGACCCGAAGATGAGAACGTCCTCGGGCGAGATGTCGCGCAGCAGGTCGAGGTTCTGCCAGATCGCGTCGGCCGTTCCGCGAAACCACGTCGGCCCGAGGTTCATCGCGGCAGGAACGACCTCGACGAACTGGTCGAGCAGCGACGACGACACCGGCCACGCGCGCGAGAGGTGCCGGACGAGCGAGCTCGAGCGGTACTGCGTCAGCACCTTGATGCGGTCGAACCCGCTGTTGACGAGGTTCGAGAGGACGAAGTCGACGAGGCGGTGGCAGCCGCCGAAGTAGACGGCCGGCTTGCTCCGCTGGCGCGTGAGCGGGTAGAGCCTGCGGCCCTCTCCGCCGGCCAGCACCAGCGAGACGCAGCGGCGCACGGTCACCTCCCGCGAGCCGCGCCATCCCCTCGCGCGACTCGAACCCCCAGAGAAAAGCAGACCCCGAGGGGCGAGTTCAAGTGCGCCGCCGGAACTCGGGCCCGGTGTGCGCTAGGAAAGCGGGCGAGGCCGCGCGAGGAGGGGCGATGCCGGGGTCCTGGATCGAGGTGAGACCGGTCGACGTGCTCGACGTCGCGCTCGTCTCGGTCTTCCTCTATCTGGTCATCGTCTGGATGCGGCAGGCGAGGGCGGGGCTGCCGCTCGTCGGAATCGCGATCCTCGGCGGCGTCTATCTCGCGGCGCGCCAGCTCGATCTGCACCTCACGGCGTGGATCTTCCAGGGCTTCTTCGCGATCTTCGTCATCATCCTCGTCGTCATCTTCCAGCGCGAGCTGCGCCAGCTCTTCGAGCGCATCGCGGTCTTCGGCCTGCTGAGGCGAAACGGCACGGAGACGTCGACGGACGTGCAGGCGTGCCTGGTTCGCGCGGCCCTCGAGTTCCAGCGCCAGGGGATCGGCGCGCTCATCGTCCTGTGCGGCCGGGAGCCGGTCGACCGGCATCTCGAAGGCGGCGTCGCGCTCGACGGGAGGATCAGCGACGCGCTGCTCGCGAGCCTGTTCGATCCGCACTCGGTCGGGCACGACGGCGCGGTCGTCGTGAGCGGCGACCGGATCGTCGCGTTCTCGGCGCAGCTCCCGCTCTCGAACGACTTTGCGCAGATCGGGAGCCGCGGGACGCGGCACAGCGCCGCGCTCGGGCTCGCCGAGCGCAGCGACGCGCTGTGCATCGTGGTCTCGGAGGAGCGGGGAACGATCTCCGTGGCGCGCGACGGCGTGCTGCGCGAGATCGCGGGACACGAGGCGCTCGAGGCCGAGCTGCGCGAGTTCGGCGAGCTGAACCGGCCGGGCCTTCCGCGGCGCCAGCGCTGGCTTCGCGGGCTTCGCCAGCACTGGGTCGAGCGAATCGCGGCAGTCGTCCTCGCGGCCGGCTTGTGGGCTGCGTTCGTCCCGGGCGCGCAGGTGCTCGAGCAGTCGCTCACCGTGCCGATCCAGGTCGAGAACGTTCCGCCCGGGTTCGCGCTCGATCGCATCGATCCGACCGAGGCGCAGATCAAGCTCTCGGGAACGCGCCGCGACTTCTTCCTGCTCGACCCGCGAAGCGTCGAGGTGCGGATCGACGGGTCGCCGATCGGGACGGGCCGCCGAAGCTTCGAGCTCGACCGCGAAGACCTCGAGATGCCGGCAGGGTTCTCGCTGGTCGACGTGAAGCCGTCGCGCGTGCGGCTCTCCGTGCGCCCGGTTCCGCTCGGGCCCGACGGCGTGCCGATCGCTCCCGAGCCCGGGCGCCCCGGGCCCGGCAACGGAAACGGCAACGGAAACGGCAACGGAAGCGGCGGCGGCGCGCCGCGTAGCTGATCTTACGGCGGCGCGAGCGCGTCGCGGAGCACGAGCGCCGGCGGGGGCTCGCTCTCGGCTTCGTGAACGGCGCCGAGCACGACGTCGTGCCGGGGAGATCGGTCGCACGCCGGATCGGTCGCGGCCGCGTCGCCCGCGAGCGCGAAGGCCTGGCAGCGGCATCCGCCGAAGTCGCGTGCGCGCTCGGGGCAGGAGCGGCACGGCTCGCGCATCCACGCGTCTCCGCGGAAAGCATTCATACCGGGAGCGTCGCTCCAGCACGCGCGGAGCGTCCGCTCGGGCACCGACCAGAGTTCGAGCCCCGGAAGCTCCGCCGCGCCGTGGCACGGCAGAACGCGGCCCGACGGATCGACGACGATCGTTCGCGCGCCCCAGCCGCCCATGCACGGCTTCGGCCGCCCGGAGAAGTGATCGGGCAGGACGAAGACGATCTCGGGGCGCGCGCCCGCGCGCCGCTCGTCGCGCGCAGCCTGTGCCGCCGCTTCGATCTCGGTGCGCGCCGGTAGCAGCGCCGCGCGGTTGCGAAGCGCCCAGCCGTGGAGCTGGACGTTCGCGAGCTCGAGCCGGTCGGCGCCGAGCGAGCGCGCGAGCGCGGCGATCTCGCGGACGCGCCCGATGTTGCGGCGCTGGAGGACGACATTCAGCGTGAGGTGAACGCCGAGCGCGCGGGCATCGCGCGCGCATGCGAGCTTGCGGTCGAAGAAGGCGCGGCCCGCAACGGCGTCGGACGCCTCGGCCGTGACGTCCTGGATCGAGACCTGGATGCTTCGCAGGCCGCGCTCGCACAGCGCTTCGAGCCGGCTTCGCGGAAGCGTCGTCCCCGCGGTGACGAGGTGCGGATGCAGGCCCGCGCGCGCTGCTGCGGCGACGATCTCCTCGAGGTCGTCGCGCAGCGTGGGCTCGCCGCCCGTGAGCCCGACGTGAACGGCGCCGAGCTCGGCCGCCTCGGCGACGACGCGCGCCCAGTCGTTCGTGTCGAGTCGCTCGGCGACGCCTCGCCAGCCGACCGGGTTCGAGCAGTAGGCGCAGCGCAGCGGGCAGCGGTACGTGAGCTCGGCGACGAGGTTCCACGGACGCGGCGCCGCGCTCACCGGGCGGCCGCTCCGCGCACCGAGAGAACGAGGCGGCCGCTCGCGGCGCACGCCCTCACGCCGCCGCCTCGAGCACGCCGAGGCGAAGCATGTGGCCGAGAAACTCGTGGACGTCGGACTCGAGCGCGCCGGCCTCCGGGTGCTTTGCGCGCAGCGCCGCGGCGATCTCCTCGCAGCTCCGCACGCCGTCGCACAGGTCGAGGATCTCGCGCGCGCCGGCGTTCATCCGCACCGCCCGCTCGGGAAGGACGGCGAGGTCCGAGCCCGACGCCGCGTCGAACCGCAGCGCCGCAGCGCGCGCCAACCGCGGCCGCGCGTTCGCCTGCTCGACCGCGTCGAGCAGGCGCCAGAGGATCTCGCACTTGCGCTCGAGCACGCGGACGCAGCGGTCCTGCTCGGCGGCGCTGCGCGCGTTCTCGGTCACGAAGCGCAGGCCGCTCTCACCGTCGCGGCGCGCGAGCGTGGTGCGTGAGCGGAAGTAGCGCAGCCCGCGTTCGTCCACCCACGGGTAGTGCCGCTCGAACGCGGCGATGCGGTCGGCCATGATCGTCGCGGCCGACATCTCCGTGAGCGACGCTGCGACGCTCTCGAGCAGATCGCTCTCCGTGACGAGGCGGACGTAGTCGTCGCACGCCGCGCGAACGCCGGGAAGGACGAGGCGGAGGCTCTCGACCTCCTCGCGGCCGAGGCCCACGGCCTCGGCGAGAGCCAGCCACTGCGCGAGGCCGCCTTCGCCGGCGCGCTCGCCGTCGTGATCGTGAATGCGGCGGACCCATTCGCGCCGAAACTCGGGCGACTCGGCCTTCGCGAGGATGACGCCGTCCTTGATCGGGATCCGCGTCTGGTAGTAGTAGCGGTTGCGGACCCACGTTCGAAGCTCGGCGGGCGCCAGCGTCCCGGCGTGCATTCGGACGTTGAACGGATGGCGGTCGTGGTAGCGCTCGGCGAGCACCGCGCGAAGCCGCGCCTCGAACGGCCCGGTCACAGCTCGAGCTCGAGGCCGTCGCGGGCGATCTCGACGCCGGCGGCGCGCACCCACTCCCGCTCCTTCGCCGCGGCGTCGAGGAGCGGGTTCGTGTTGTTGAGGTGCGTGTAGAAGCGGCGGCCCGCGAGCGACGCGAGAAACGCGAGGCTGCCTCCCTCGCCGCTCACCGGGACGTGCCCCATCGCGCGCGACCCGGGAGCGCCCGGGCGCGTCGCGGCGAGCTCGCCTTCGGTGAAGAAGGTTCCGTCGACGAAGCAGACCGACGCCGCCTCGAGCTCGGCCTTCGCTCCGCCGTCGAGCGCCTTCACGCCGGGCGCGTAGACGAGCCGGCGGCCCGTCTCGAGGTCGGTGATGCGGGCGCCGGCGGTCGCCTCGGCGTGGTTCGCCGCGAGGCCTTCGAGGTGCAGCGGCACCTTGCCCGGCACCGGGAACAGCCGCGCCTCGAGCCGGCCCGCACGGTCGAGCCGCACCGGCTCGTCGAGCTTCACGGCGCCCCACGCGGGCTCGAGCCGCCGGAAGACGGCGTTGTTCGAGAGCAGGGCGTCGCGGACCCAGCGCGTCGAGACGATGCGATGGGGCAGAGCCTCGCGCATCACGAGCAGGCCGAGGACGTGATCGAGGTCGGCGTTGGTGAGCAGCACGGTGTCGATCGGGACGTCGCGCGTACCCGGGCGCGGATGAAGGCCGGGTGCGCGCGCGAGCTGTTCGCGCACGTCGGGGCTCGCGTTCACGAGCGACCAGCGCACGCCATCGGCCGAGACCGCGATCGACGGCTGCGACCGCGGCGGAACGTCCGGGTCTCCCGCCCGCGCGCGAACGCACAGCGCGCAGCCGCAGTTCCACTGCGGCAGTCCGCCGCCGGCGCTGCTCCCGAGCACCCGGATCTTCATCGTGCCCGCCGGAAGGCCATGCCCGCCGCGGCCGCGCTCAGGACGGGCGTGCGCCGAGCAGCGCGAGCACGCGCGCGTCGCGGTCGGTGCGGCCTGCGGCGTTCTCCTCGATGCGCCGCGCCATCGCGTCGCCCTCGACCTCGCGGCGCAGGATGAACGACTCCGCGACGTCGATGCGGGCAGGAGCGGCGCCCGCCTGGCGCAGCAGCTCGGTCGACGCGAGGACGTCGATCACCATCTCGGCGAGGAGCTTCGCGCGCAGCAGCGCGTACGAGATGTCGGAGAAGAGCGCCTTCGTCGACTCCTCGACGCGCGAGATCATCCCGAGTACGCGCTTTGCGAGCCCGGCGCGCTTCGGGTCGCCCGCCATCGCGCCGAGCTCGGCGCGCGCCTTCTCGAAGACGACGCCGAGCGCTCCCTTGCCCATCTCTTTGAGCGCGAACGACGCCTGGATCTCGCTCGTCCCCTCGTACACCGTCATGATGAGGCTGTCGGCGTGGAGCTTCGGGACGTCCGAATCCATCGTGTAGCCGACGCCGCCGAGGATCTGCATCGCGTCGCGGGTGATGTCGTGGCAGACTTCGGTCGCGAAGTACTTGCACAGCGGGGTGAGGAGCCGCGCGCGGACCACGTCGCGTTCGAGCGTCGCGGCGTGCGCAGCGCGCTCGGCCTCGGAGAGCGCGCTCCCGGCGAGCGCGTGCTCGCGCGAGACGTTCGTGTCGACGAGCTCGTAGGTGTGGTAGCAGAGCGCACGGACGGCCTCGATGTTGACGGCCATCTTGGCGAGCATCGTCGCGACGAGCGGCTGCTTCACGATCGGCTGCCCGAACTGCTCGCGCTGGTGCGCGTAGACGCTCGCGTCGTGGAAGGCGGCCTCGGCGAGGCCGAGCGCCTGCGCGGCGACGCCGAGCCGCGCGTTGTTCATGAGGTCGAGCATCGCCCGG
>JAYRMX010000097.1:0-18692 GCA_041912475.1 Myxococcota bacterium | reverse complement strand
GGCCCGGCGTGCTGGAGCCAGTCGGCACCAGGCAGGGCCACGCTGTGACGCCGGAGGAGCTGGAATCGCTCTCCCGCATCATCGCCGAGCTGAACGAGCGCTTCGGGCTCAACCTCGGCCCGGAGCACCGGGTGACGCTCGGACAGATGATGGAGAAGCTCGACGAGGACGCGGCGCTCGACGCGGCGGCCCGGGTCAACACGCGCGAGAACGTGCGCCTCGCCTTCGACCAGAAGGTCGAGCACGTGATCCAGGAGATCGTCGACTCGAACTTCACCCTCTACAAGCGCATCACCGACGACCGGGCGTTCGGCGAGACCGTCAAGAACCTCCTCTTCGACCAGTACCTGCGGGCACATCGCAATGCCGAGGAGCTGATCAAGGCTGGCGAGTCGAAGACGCTGGAGTTCAAGTCCACGCTGCGCTGGAGCCTCGAGGACGACCGGCAGGACGACAAGGGTGTAACCCACGCCGTGCTCAAGACGATCGCTGCGTTCCTCAACACCGAGGGCGGGGATCTCCTGATCGGTGTGGCGGACGATGGTGCGATCGTCGGCATCGAGCGCGACCGGCTCGAGAGCGACGACAAGTTCATGCGCCACCTCGCCCAGGTCGTCCGCAACGGGCTCGGTGACCGAGCCGGGACCTGCATCGACCCGAAGTGCCAGGTCGTGCAGGGCAGGACCGTGTGCGTCGTGAGCTGCCAGCGGAGCCCCGAGCCGGTACGCCTGAAGTGGAAGGGCAGGGAGGCGAGCCCCGAGGGTGACTTCTTCGTGCGGAGCGGGCCCGGGTCGGTGAAGCTGCCCCCCGACAGCGCGCACGAGTACATCCGGACGCGATTCCCCGGCTTCACGCGAGAAGAGAGACCCGATGAGCCGAGACGGGCCTAGCTTCGAAGATGAAGTGGCTCACCCGACCTGTGCTCATCCGCTGCTGACGAACGAGCCCGTTGGTGTTCTCGTCAGATCGTCGCTTCCAAGCGTGGTGCGGCGTCGAAGATCAACTCCTCCCGCTGCTGAGACCTCCGTCGAGAGTGCCACAGGCGCCACCACGCGCGACGCAGACCGAGACCCGTCGTTCGCGGTGCTCCACGTTCCGCACGCATCGCGGGTCGTACCGGCGCGGGTGAGATCCTCGCTCCTGCTCACGGACGAGGCTCTCGCCGCGGAGCTTCGGAGGATGACGGACAGCTTCACGGATGAGCTCTTCTCGCTCGGCGCCCAAGCCGCACGGTCGATCGTCTTCCCCGTGAGTCGCCTCGTGGTCGATCCGGAGCGCTTTCTCGACGACGAGGCTGAGCCGATGTCGACTCGCGGGATGGGTGCCATCTACACGCGAACTGCGGACGGATTCGCGCTGCGGAGCCCGCCCAAGGATGAAGAACGACGAGATCTGCTGAAGACCTACTATCACCCGCACCACCGCCGCCTGAGCGAAGCAGTCGCGGCGGCGATTACGCGCTGGGACGCCTGCCTCGTCGTCGACTGCCACAGCTTTCCTTCTTCGCCGCTCCCTTACGAGCTGGATCAGTCGCCCGACCGTCCGGAGATCTGCATCGGCACGGATGCATTCCATACGCCCGCGATGCTCGTGCGTACGGCGGCCGCGCTGTTCGCAGATGCCGGCTTCGAGGTCGGGATCGACCGGCCGTTTTCCGGCGCACTCGTCCCGGCGGCGCAGTACCGGCGCGACGAGCGTGTCCAAGCGATCATGATCGAAGTGAACCGGGCGCTGTACATGGACGAGGCATCGGGCGACCGGCTGGCGACGTTCGATGCCACTGCGTCCATTCTCCGCGCCGCGATCCTCCGGTTGATCGAGGTTGCACGCCGATGAGCCGGGCCCGGGCTTCGCGGACCGCACGCGCCCGCACGCTCGGAAGGTGTTCTCGCAGGGCACCGGCATGAGGGACGAGCCGCGCACGCCGCTGCGCGATGCGCTCCAGCACGCGATCCGGCCGAGCCGGACGCAGAGCACGGCGGCTCTGTGGGCGAAGTCGCTCCTCAACGCCGTGCTGTTCTTCGGAATCTTCATGGTCGCGCTTCCCGGGCTGGCGGATCGTCTGGCTCCCGCCGCGCTTCCGATTCCCGCGGGCCTGCGCTCGTGGGGAGCGGGCGTTCTCGCGCTGGGCGGCATCGCGGCGTGGATCGCGTGTCTCGACACCTTCAGCCGCGAAGGTCGTGGCACGCCGCTGCCCTCCGACGCCCCGCGACATCTCGTGACGACGGGCCTGTTCGGCTTGACGCGCAATCCGATCATGGCGGCGGAGATCGCGGTGATCTGGGCCGTGGCGCTGCATCTCGTGAGCGCGAGCGCCGTGCTCTACGCGGCTGCGATCTCGATCGCGGCGCACCTCGCGATCGTGTACGTCGAAGAGCCGGAGCTTCGCAGGCGCTTCGGGCCCGCCTACGCGGAGTGCTGCACGAGCGTCCCGCGCTGGCTTCCGAGGCTCGGCCGCCGGCGCTGAGCGGGGCAGGCGCGGGGGCGGCGCCGAACGGTAAGCTCGCGGGCGGACGGAGTGCCGGCGCGTCGAGCCGTGGCGAGGCGGGGCGAAGCGGGAGGCATCCGTTCGGCGAACCCCGTCGCTGACGGCGGAGCCCGGCGGGCGCAGCGTACTCGCCGATGGCGAAGACGGCGGCGACGGAGCCTGAATCGGAGGCTCTTCGTGGCGGAAGGCGGTCTTCTCCGAACGTGGTGGCAGCGGCTTCGCGGCCGGCTCGAGCCGCGGCCGTGTCCGTACTCGGACGCAGCCGTCCTCGAGTCCTGGGCGCGCGGGCTCTTCGCGAGCCCGCGCCGGATCCTCGGCGCATTCGGGATCGGCGCCGGAGAGCGCGTCCTCGAGGTGGGGCCCGGCATCGGCTACTACTCGCTCGAAGCGGCAGCTCGCGTCGGCGCGGCGGGGCGTCTCGTCTGCCTCGACGTGCAGCACGAGATGCTGCGCGAGACGCGCCGTCGCCTGCGAGCGCGGGCGCAGGAGGCGCACTTCGTTCGTGCGAGTGCGCAGGCGCTTCCGTTCCGCCCGGGCACGTTCGATCGAACGTTCCTCATCACCGTGCTCGGCGAGATCCCGGACCGTTCGTCCGCGCTTCGCGAGCTGCACGGGATCCTGCGACCCGGGGGGCGAATGTCGGTGTGCGAGCAGCTTCCGGATCCCGATTTCGTTACGCTCGCGACGCTCCGGCGAGAGATGCGCGCGGCCGGCTTCGCAGAGGTCTCCACGCAGCGACACCTCGGCATCGCGTACACGTCGACGTGGTCGCGGTAGCCTGCGCCGGCGGGCGTGTGTGCGCTGCAGACGGCGGGCGGTGCCTCGGCCTCGCGCGCGAGGCCGGCGCCGCCGGAGAGACGGGTCAGGAACGTGGCACCAGCCGCACCGCCACCGAGCGCGAGGTGTCGAAGAGCAGGGTAATCCACGCGTCGCGCAGGCCGTACTTCTCGCGGAGCAGCGCGCGGATCGTCGCGTGGCCCGAGGGATCGGCGATCGGCTCGGCGCGGTAGGGCTTTGCGACGCCGCCGATCCGCAGCACGACCTCCGGGCGCGCCTTCGCGTCTTCGAACCAGCCGTTCTCGGGCGTTCCCGCCTCGAGCCAGAGCCCACCGTCGCGCTGCGCGTACCACACGTGCGTGGCGCGCTCGGAGCCGTCGGGGCGCACGGTCTCGACGACCGCGACGCCGCTCGATTCGAGCGCCCAGACGGTGAAGCCCGCGAGCGCGAGCAGCGCGGCGAGCGCGATCGCGAACGCTCGCCGCAGCCCGATCGCGGCGAGGATGCCCGACATCCCCGCACCGATCATGGCGAATCGCAGCCGCGAGGCCGGAGCCATGCACACCTCCGAGACGGATCGGCGCTGTGACTCGGAGATCGCGCGCCAGGCGCCGACTCCTCGCGGAAATCTCGTACGCGAACGTGCCGGTCGCCCACTTTGCGCCGCGGGGCGCGGTGCAACGCCGATCGCGAGCGCTGGAGGCCGCGAGCTTCGCACGCGGCGGCTACCACGACCCGACACGCCCGCGGTGGAGCGAGAAGCCGAAGCCGACGAGGGCGGCGCAGGGGACGAGCGCGAGCAGAACCGCCGGCGAGGCGCGGAGCACGGCCATCCACGAGATGGCCGGCGCGGGCGGAGCGAGCCAGTAGAGCGGGACCAGCGAGAGCAGACCCACCGCGGCGAGGGCGAGCGAGACGACCTGGTTGACGGCGAGCCCGACCGGCAGCATGCGCCCGCCGTTGTCGCGCAGGAACTCGATGCCGAAGCGGCCGATGCCGTAGCCCGCGAGGCACAGCGCGGCCGGGACGCCCTGCGGCGCGCCCGCAATTGCGACGGCGTTCAGTGTCAAGAACAGCACGCCGTCGAGAACGGCTTCGTAGAATGCCGCCGGATGCAGCGGAACCCCGTGCAAGCCGGCGACGCGGACGGCCTTCGATTCGGGATGCGTGTACGTGATCGAGAGCGGGCTGGAGGTTTGCCGCCCGAAGCAGCAGCCGTAGGTGAGGCAGCCGACGCGGCCGAGCAGATGCCCGAGCGGAGCGCCGCGCGCGAAGCCGTCGAGGAGGAGCAGCACGCCGAAGTGCGAGATCGCCGCGCAGAGCGCGATCGCTGCGAACGCTCCCGCGAGACCTCCCCACGACACGAACGCGGGGCGGCGCAGCGTCTCGAGCGGGCGCTCGAGGAGCGTGCGGTGATCGAGCGCGAGCGCGGCGATCCACGAGCCGCCGACGATGCCGACGGCTCCGGTGAGGCCGAGGCCGGAGAGGTGCGCGGGCGCGAGGCCCTGGCCGACCCAGAGCATCGACATCCAGCCGAAGCCGAGCAGCGTTCCGAGACCGGCCAAGGCCCCGAACGTCACGAAGACGAAGTCGCCGGCGCGCGCGAGGACGACGCGCCGGCCGAGCCGGGAGAGCGCGCGGCTCACGCTCTCGAGGGCCGCGACGGGCCGCCGTGCAAGACGCGCGCAGCTTCGTGCCGAGGATGAGCCAGCCAGCAACCTTCCGGCGCCTCGAGTCCTGCGAACGGCAAAGTCAGTATCGCAGATCCAAGAGTTGGGGCGTATGACCACGGTCATGGCGTCCCGGGCCGGCTCGGCGGGCGCCCCGGCGGCCCCGAATCCCAACCGATCGGGCGACTTCGGGCCGTGGACCGATCGATCGACTTCTCGCTCCGCACGCGCCGCGCGCCGTCGCGGGGTGGTGCGGCGCGGCGTTCGCACGAGGGCGCGCTGCGGCCCGTCCCAAAGGTGTGTCACGTGCGGCCAGGCCGGCGCGAGCCCTTCGGCGACGCGCCGCGCGCGCAGCTCGGACTTCGAGTCATGCGAAGCGAGCGCAGGTCGCTGACCCCGAGTCATTCGCGCGAGTGACCGCGAGTCATCGCACGTCGCGAGCAGCACGCGTTCAATGTCGACCGACTGGTCGTGAGAGTTCCGATCGAATGTCGACCCATTGGTCCTGCAAAGCGTCGCAGTCAACACTCAAAGGTGTATGACGCCGCGCATCTTGACGCAGTGTGCGATGTGCAACGTTCGGTGTCGCCGATCGATCGTTCGCGTCGCGCCGAGGCGGAAGTCGATGGCCGGACGCGCCGGATCGTCGAGCGCGCGTCGAGCGAAGAGCTGCGGAGGAGCGGATGAGCAGGAAGGGTTGCGTCTCTCGTCGGAACTTCCTTCGGATGGCGGGCGTCGTCGGCCTCGGGACGGTCGCGATGCCGCGCGACCTGTTCGCGGCGTACGAGTTCGTCGCGCCGGTCTCCGTCGAGAACCCGCTCGCGGCGTATCCGAACCGCGACTGGGAGAAGCAGTACCGCAATCTCTACCAGACCGACGGCTCGTTCCACTTCCTGTGTGCGCCGAACGACACGCACAACTGCCTGCTCAAGGCCCACACCAAGAACGGCGTGATCGTTCGCGTCGAGCCGAGCTATGGCTACGGCAAGGCGAAGGACCTCGACGGCAACGGCGCGTCGTCGCGCTGGGATCCGCGCGCGTGCCAGAAGGGGATCGCGCTCGGCCGGCGGATCTACGGAGACCGGCGCGTGAAGGGCGCCCGCGTGCGACGTGGGTTCCGGCAGTGGGTCGAGCAGGGCTTTCCGCGCGGAGCGGACGGTCGTCCGCCCGCCGAGATGTTCCGCCGCGGTGAGGATGCCTGGGAGAGCGTTGCGTTCGAGACGGCGTTCGACCTGCACGCGCGGGCGCTCGTGAACATCGCGCAGACGTATTCGGGCCAGGAGGGCGCCGAGCGGCTCCGGTCGCAGGGATACGACCCGGCGATGATCGAGACGATGGGAGGGGCCGGGACGCGATCGCTCAAGCACCGCGGCGGCATGCCCTTCCTCGGTCCGCTGCGCATCTACGGGCTCGCGCGCTTCACCAACACGCTCGCGCTGCTCGACGCGAAGATCCGCGGCGTCGGCGCCGACCAGGCAAAGGGCGGAACGAACTGGGACTCGTATTCCTGGCACACCGACCTTCCGCCCGGGCATCCGATGGTGACGGGCGAGCAGACGGTCGAGTTCGACCTCTTCTCCGCCGAGCGCTCGAAGCTGCTCGTGGTCTGGGGAATGAACTGGATCACGACCAAGATGCCGGACGGCCATTGGCTCACCGAGGCGCGCCAGCGCGGAACGAAGGTCGTCGTGGTCGCCGCCGAATACAGCGCGACGGCGAACAAGGGTGACGAGGTGATCGTGGTGCGGCCGGGTACGACGCCCGCGCTCGCGCTCGGCCTCGCGCAGGTGATTCTGAAGGAGAAGCGCTACGACCCCGCGTTCGTTCGGCGCAGCACCGATCTGCCGCTCCTCGTCCGGATGGACACGCTCGCGCCGCTCACGGCGCAGGACCTGCGGGCCGATGCCGCGCCCGCGGCGCTCGATGGCGTGACGCTCCTCGAGCCCGGGCAGAAGCCGCCGTCGCCGACCGAGCAGGCCGGGCAGTTCGTCTCCGCGGCGCTCCGGAAGGAGTGGGGCGACTTCGTGGTCTGGGACCTCGAGACGAAGGCTCCGGCGGTCGTGACGCGCGACGAGGTCGGCGAGCGCTTCGACGCTCGCGGAGTCGACCCTGCCCTCGAGGGCAGCTTCGAGGTGACGCTCGCATCGGGCGAGAAGGTCGCCGTTCGGCCCGTCTTCGATCTGGTTCGGCAGTACCTCTTCGACAACTTCGATCCGGCGACGACCTCGCAGATCACGTGGGCGCCGCAGAAGGCGATCGTATCGCTCGCGCGGGACATCGCGAAGAACCCGGAGCACGTGCTGTTCGCGCTCGGCATGGGGCCGAACCAGTTCTTCAACAACGACTTGAAGGACCGCGCCGTCTTCCTCGTCGCGGCGCTCACCCGGAACATCGGCTTCCTCGGCGGCAACGTCGGCTCGTACGCCGGCAACTACAAGCTCTCGCTGTTCTCGGGCGTCCCGCTCTGGGCGGTCGAAGACCCGTTCGATCTCCAGCTCGATCCCGACGGCCACCCGCACAAGCGCTACTGCCTGCGCTTCGAGTCGGCGCACTACTTCAACTACGGCGACGCTCCGCTGCGCGAGGGCAGCCACCTGTTCACCGGCGCGAGCCACATGCCGTGCCCGACGAAGTCGATGTTCCTCTCGAACTCGAACTCGATCCTCGGCAACACGAAGTGGCACTACGACGTGGTCCACAACACGCTGCCGAAGGTCGAGTGCGTCGCCTTTGCCGACTGGTGGTGGACGGCGTCGTGCGAGTATTCGGACGTCGTCTACGGCGTCGACTCGTGGGCCGAAGCCAAGGTGCCCGACGTGACGGCGTCGTGCACGAACCCGTTCCTGCAGGTCTTTCCGCGGACGCCGCTCGCGCGGCTGTTCGACACGCGGCCCGACGTCGAGATCCTCGCGGGCGTGGCGAAGGCGCTGGGGGGTCTCACCGGCGATTCGCGGTTCGTCGACGCCTTCGAGTTCATCCACCAAGGGCGGCCCGAGGTCTACCTGCAGCGCATCCTCGACGAGAGCCCGCCGACGCGCGGCTACCGGATCGAAGAGCTCGAGCGGAGCTGCGCGGAGGGGATCCCGGCCCTCATGATGACGCGAACGTACCCGCGGACGACGGGCTGGGAGCAGAGCCACGAGAACCGGCCGTGGTACACCAAGTCGGGGCGGATCGAGCTCTACCGCGGCGAGCCCGAGTGGGCCGATTCGGGCGAGAGCCTGCCGGTGTACCGCGAGCCGGTCGACTCGACGTTCTACGAGCCCAACGTCCTCGTCGCGAAGCCGCACCCCGCGATCCGTCCGGTCGGCCCCGAGAAGTACGGGCTCGATCGCGGCGACCGGCGGGCGACGGTGCGGCAGGTGCGGCACGTCGTGATGCCCTGGTCCGAGGTCGAGAAGACGCAGCACCCGCTCGTCGCGAGCGGCTGCTCGTTCGTCTATCACACGCCGAAGTACCGGCACGGCGTCCACACGACGCCGGCCGACACCGACATGGTCGCGGTCTTCCTCGGGCCCTTCGGCGACCTGATGCGCCACGACAAGCGTCTTCCGTTCGTGACCGAGGGCTACGTCGACATCAACCCCGAGGATGCGAGGGCGCTCGGCATCGAGGACGGCGACTACGTGTGGATCGACGGCGATCCGGCCGAGCGGCCGTTCCGCGGCTGGCAGAACGATCCGGCGTTCGCCGAAGTTGCGCGCGTCATCCTGCGCGCACGCTACTACCCCGGGACGCCGCGCGGCGTGCTGCGGACCTTCCACAACATGTACGGCTCGACGATCGGGTCGGTGAAGGGGACGAAGGAGCGCGAGGACGGCCTCGCGAAGAGCCCCGACACCGGATACCAGTCGATGTACCGGCGCGGCTCGCACCAGAGCGCGACGCGCGCGTGGCTCAAGCCCACGCTCATGACCGAGACGCTCGTTCGGCGGGACGCGTACGGGCAGACGATCGGCAAGGGCTTCGCGGCCGACATCCACTGCACGACCGGCGCGCCGCGCGAAGCCTTCGTCCGCATCACGAAGGCCGAGGACGGCGGCATCGGCGGGCAGGGCAAGTGGCGCCCGGTCGCGCTCGGGCTGCGCCCGGCGAACGAGAACGATGCGCTGAAGCAGTACCTCCAGGGCGGATTCGTCCGCACCCGGAAGGCCTGAGGGAGAGCTCTCGATGCCGCGAGTTCACAACTGGCAGATCGGCCGCGAGATGGAGTACCCGTACGAGGGCGCGCGCCCGAAACGCCAGTTCGCCGCCGTCTTCGACACCAACAAGTGCATCGCGTGTCAGAGCTGCTCGCTCGCGTGCAAGGGCGCGTGGACCAGCGGTCGCGGACAGGAGTACATGTTCTGGAACAACGTGGAGTCGAAGCCGTACGGCTTCTTCCCGCTGGGCTGGGACGTGAACATCCTCGAGAAGCTCGGCGTTCGCGACCAGACGGGGCCCGTGTACGAAGGCCGAACGCTCTTCGAGGCCGCGCCCGACGGAGAGCGAGTCCTCGGCTACCTGCCCGACGAGTCCGATTGGACGTTCGTGAACGTCGGTGAGGACGACTCGACGGGAGTCGGGATCGACCGCGGAGCCTTCTTCGAGATCCCGCACATGCAGTGGATGTTCTACCTCGCGCGCATCTGCAATCACTGCACGTACCCGGCGTGCCTCGCGTCGTGTCCGCGGCAGTCGATCTACAAGAGGCCCGAGGACGGCGTCGTGCTGATCGACCAGACGCGCTGCCGCGGCTACCGCGAGTGCGTGAAGGGCTGCCCGTACAAGAAGACGTTCTTCAACCCGGTGACGAAGGTCTCGGAGAAGTGCATCGCCTGCTACCCGCGGATCGAGGAAGGAAGGATCTCGACCTGCATGGCGGCGTGCATCGGGAAGATCCGCCTGCAGGGCTTCGTTTCGACGCCCGAGAACGCGCGCGAGGACAACCCGATCGACTATCTCGTCCACGTGCGGAAGATCGCAAGACCGCTCTATCCGCAGTTCGGCACGGAGCCCAACGTCTACTACGTCCCGCCGATTCACGTGCCGCCGGCGTTCCTCGCCCAGATGTTCGGGCACGGCGCCGGTGCGGCCGTGAAGGCGTACCGCGGCGCATCCGAGGACAAGGACCTGCTGGCGGTGCTCACGCTCTTCGGCGCGTGTCCGGTGCTGATCCATCGCTTCCGCCGCGAGGGCGACGTGGCGATCGGCTTCGACGAGGGCGGCGCCGAGGTGGCGCGTGTCCCGCTCTACGAGCCGTCGATCATCCGGCCGTTCCACGACGCCGCACGCGGCGCCTACCGGCACAACACCACGTGAGGTCGCTCATGCGAAGGACGCCGTTCGCTCTCGCTCTCGTTGCGCTCGCTCTTCCGGCTGCTTCCGTCGCCGACGAGGCCGCCGCGCCGGCCGGAGTGTCGATGGTCGCGGTGACCGGGAAGGGCCCGATCGCCGACCCCGCCGCGTTCGCGCAGGCGCCGGCGTTGAAGGTCGCGCTCCTGCCGCAGGTGGCGACGACGCCACGCAATCCCGCGCCGGCCACCGCGTCGCTCGACGTGCGTGCGGTCCGCAACGACGATCACGCGGCGTTCCTCCTCGAGTGGGACGACGACAGCCCCGACGTCCGCGCGACGATCGACGCCTTCGGCGACATGGTCGCGGTCGAGCTCCCGGTGGCGGCCGGCCTTCCGCCGGCGCCGTTCATGGGAAACAAGGGCGGCCGCGTGCAGATCCTGCAGTGGCGCGCCGACTGGCAGACCGACGTCGACAAGGGCGCGGTCACGATGCGCGAGCTCTACCCGAACGCCTACGCGGCCGACTTCCACCACGAAGACCACCTCCCGGCCGCCGAGGCGGCGGCGTACCGCGGCGCGGTCTCGCTCGGCAATCCCATGAGCGACCGCCAGCGCACGTCGAGCGTGCAGGACCTGATGGCGGAGGGGTTCGGATCGCTCACGCCCCGGCCGACGCAGGCCGCGCTCGGTGCCGCGTCGCACGACGGCAAGCGCTGGCACGTCGTGATCACGCGGCCGCTCGAGCCGCGCGGTGAGTCGGCAGCGAGCCTCGCGCCCGGAACGAGCACGCACGTCTCGTTCGCAGTCTGGAACGGCTCGCACCGCGAGGTGGGAGCGCGCAAGGCGTGGGCCGCGTGGGTGCCGCTCGCGGTGGCGAAATGAGCGGGCTTCGCCGTGCGCCGAGACGGCGCGGCGAAGCGCCGGAGGCCGGGGACCGCGCGCCGGCCGAAGATGCGGTGCGCGAGGCGCTCGAGCGGGCGCAGGCGTGGCGCACGATGGCCCGCGCGTTCGCGCCGCCGCGCGACCTGGCCGCGCTTCGCGACGACCTCGCGGCGCTTCGGAGCCGCGCGCGCGATGCGCTCGAAGAGGCGCTCGCGACTGCGCTCGGCGCGCTGGCGGGCGAGCGCGCCGAGGGCCTCGCTGCCGCGTACGATGCGCTGTTCGGGGCCGGAGGGTCGTTGCCGCCGCGTGAGAGCGCCTGGGCAGACGCGCGAGTCATCGCTCCCGCCGAGCTCGCCGACATGCGCGGCTTCTTGCGCGCCTTCGCGATGCAGGAGAACGGCGAGCTCGCCGATCACGTCGCGACGGAGTGCGAGGTCGCGTCCGCGCTCGCGATGAAGGAGGCCTGGGCGCTGGCGCAGGGCTGGGAGGAGCGCGCGCGGGTCGCGCGCGAGGCCTATGTGGCTCTGTTTCGCGATCACCTGCTGCGCTGGCTCCCGCGTCTTGCGGCGTGTGTTCAGCAAGCACGGGTGGCGGCATTCTACGCCGCGAGCGCACGCTCTCTCTCGCTGCTCCTCGCCGCGGAGAGCGCTCGCATGGGCCTTCCGCCGATCGACGGCGCGGCGCCCGCCCCCGCGCCCCGGCTCGACGACGATCTCGTCTGCGGCGGGTGCCAGACCGGGGTTCTCTCGCGGGGCGCGTGATCCGGGCGCGCGCCCGGGCCCGTAGAGGCACCCGGAGGCCGCGGCCGCGCGAGAGGTGCGGCGGAGGAGCGGCCTTCGCGGCTGCGGCGGTCCCGGCTTCGGCCGACCGGGCAGTGATGTCGCGCTCCGAGACGAATCGCCACGAAACCGCTCGTATCTGCGGCGAAGTGCCCCGGACCGGCGCGCGACGCGCCGCTCCCGGCGGCCTCAACTCCGTGATCTGCGGCCGATTTTGCCCCGCGCTCGGGGCGGCACGCGGCTTGAACTCTCGGGGCCTGGTCGCCCGGCCCCGCTCGCCGGCGCCGAGGGCTCGGCGCCGGATGCGGCTGCCGGGAAGGCCGGGAGGTCCGCGATGCGCTCCGCGTTCGGTCGATC
This sequence comes from Myxococcota bacterium, assembly GCA_041912475.1. GTDB lineage: Bacteria > Myxococcota_A > UBA9160 > UBA9160 > UBA9160 > MYXO. Next base: position 6,463 of record JAYRMX010000097.1, on the reverse strand, counting down.
GGCTCTCGTTCTGTGCGCCCTGCTCGCCGGTGCGGCGGCGTGTTCGAAGGAGAGCTCGCCGCCGCCGGCGGCGCCGAGCACGGCCGCGAAGAAGGCGGCCGCGCCCGACCCCGAGAAGGTCGCGGCGAGGGAGGAGGCGAAGCAGGTCTTCGCAACGACGTGCAGCCCGTGCCACGGCGTGAGCGGCGCCGGGAACGGGACGCGCTCGGACACGTTCGTTCCGCCGCCCCGCAACTTCCAGGATCCGGGATGGCAGGCGTCGGTGACGGACGCGTACATCGAGAAGATCGTCGTCCAGGGCGGCGAAGCCGTCGGCAAGAGCGCATCGATGCCCCCGCATCCCGATCTCGCGAGCAAGCCGCTCGTCGTCTCGGCCCTGCGCGAGTACATCCGCAGGCTCGCGACTCCGTAGGAGCCGAAGGTGCGCGCGAGCGTCCGCTTCCGCGGCTCGCGGCGGCTCGCGCTCGTTGCGGGGCTGCTCGCGGCCGCGTGCCGGGGCGACGACGGCGATGCCGTCCTCGTCGGGACGGTGGAGCGCACGCTGGTCGAGGTCGCGGCGCCCGTCCCCGAGCTGCTCGTGAGCGTCGGTGTGACGCGCGGGCAGCACGTCGCCGCGGGCGACGAGATCGCCCGTCTCGACGATGCGCTCGCGCGCGCCGAGGTCGCCGCGACGCAGGCTGCGATCGCCGGCGCGACGGCGCGCACGCGTATCGCCGGCGAGGAGCTCGAGCGGGCGCGAAGGCTCGAACGCGAGAGCGTGGCGTCGCGGCAGGCGCTCGATCGCGCGCGCGCCGAGCACGACCAGGCGGCGGCGCTGCTGCGCGAGGCCGAGGCCCGGCTCGAGGCGGCGAGCAAGCGGCTCGCGGACCTTCGCGTGGTGGCGCCGGTTCCGGGCGTGGTCGACCAGATCCCGTTCGACGCCGGCGAGCGCGTGCCGGCGGGCGCCGTGCTCGCGGTTCTGCTCGCCGACGGCCCGCCCTGGGTGCGCGTGTGGCTTCCCGAGCGCGCGCTCGCGTCCGTCGCTCCGGGAACGCCCGCGCAGGTGCACATCGACGGCGTTCCGGAGAGCGCCGCCGGCCGCGTTCTCGACGTGAGCCGCGAGCCCGAGTTCACGCCGCACCTCGCGCTCACCGAGCGCGAGCGCGGTCACCTCGTCTACGAGACGCGCATCGTGCTCGAAGACCCGGCGCTGGCGGCGCTTCGGCCGGGGATTCCCGCGACCGTGCGAATCGAGCTCGGCGCCCGGCGCGAGGGGAAGCGATGAGTCCGCACGAGGCAGCGGGAATCGCGATCTCGACGCGCGGCCTCACGCGCCGCTTCGGCGATCTCACGGCCGTCGACGGCGTCGACCTCGAGGTGCGAACCGGAGAGATCTTCGGCTGCCTCGGCCCCAACGGCTCGGGAAAATCGACGCTCATGCGCATGCTGCTCGGCCTGCTCGAGCCCTCGGCCGGCGTGGCGACCGTGCTGGGCTGCGAGATTCCGCGCGACGCCGAGCGGCTGCGTCCGTCGGTCGGGTACATGACGCAGCGCTTCTCTCTCTACGACGACCTGTCGGTGAAGGAGAACCTCGACTTCGCCGCCGAGATCTTCGGGCTCTCGCGCCGCCGCCGGCGCGAGAGCGTCGAAGCCGCGCTCGCGGGTCACGGGCTCGGCCCGTGGCGCAGTCAGCGCGCAGCCGCGCTCTCGGGCGGCTGGAAGCAGCGCCTCGCGCTCGCGGCGTCGACGATCCACGCGCCGGCGCTGCTCGTGCTCGACGAGCCCACGGCGGGCGTCGATCCGCAGAGCCGCCGCGAGTTCTGGGAGCGGCTCTTCGGGCTCGCGGCCGCCGGAACGACGGTGCTCGTCTCGACGCATTACATGGACGAAGCCGTTCGCTGCCATCGTCTGTGCATGCTGCGCGACGGCCGCCGCGCAGCGCTCGGTTCGCCGCGCGCGCTCGCGGCATCGCTCGCGGGGCGCGTCGTCGAGCTGCGCGGCGTTGTCCCGGAGGCCGCGATCGCGGCGCTCTCCGGCTCGGCGCTCGTCGCGAGCATGACGCAGCTCGGCGACACGGTGCACGCGCTGCTCGCTGCGGGAGGCCTCGATCCGGAGGGCGCCGCGTCCGAGCTGGTGCGCGGCCTCGACGCGGCGGGCCTCCCGGGCGCCGCGGCGCGCGTCGCCGAAGCGAACCTCGAGGACGTCTTCGTCGCGCTGCTGCTCGGCGAGAGCCTCGCGCCGCGCGCCGGAGAAGCGGGATGACGGACGCGCTCCTGGCCCCCGTACGCTCGCTGCGCCGCATCCTCGCGATCGCTCGCAAGGAGCTTCGCCAGCTCGTGCGCGACCGCCTCACGCTCGCGATGATCGCCGGGATCCCGACGCTCCAGCTCATGCTCTTCGGCTACGCGATCAACCTCGACGTCCGCGACATCCCGACGGCCGTTCTCGATCGCTCGCGAAGCGCTCTCTCGCGGCGAATGCTCGGAGAGCTCGAGGCGACGCAGACCTTCCGCATTCGCACGGAGGTCGCGAGCGAAGCGGCGGCCGAGCGGCTCCTCGAGCGCAGCGAGGTGGGCGCCGTAATCGTGATCCCCGCCGATCTCGAGCGGCGGATCGAGCGCGGGCGAGGCGCGGAGATCTCGCTGCTCGTCGACGCCACCAACCCGACGACGGCCGCCGCCGCGCTGCTCGGCGGCGAGGGCCTCGGCCACTCGCTCGGTGCGCGCTTCCGGCCGTTCGCGGCCGGAGCGGGAGCCCCCGCCGTCCGGTCGCTGCCCGAAGGCCGGACGGCGCTCGCCGCGGGCGCGGAGCTCGTGCGGCCCGATCCGATCCGCGTCGCCGTGCTTCCGTTCTACAACCCCGAGCGGCGAACGCCGGTGTTCATCGTCCCGGGGCTGGTCGGCGTGATCCTCACCATGACGATGATGCTGATGACTGCGCTCGCGATCGTCCGCGAGCGCGAGCGCGGGACGCTCGAGTTCCTGATCGCGACGCCGGTGCGGCGCGGCGAGCTCATGCTCGGCAAGATCCTGCCGTACATCGTGGTGGGGCACGTGCAGGTGGCGCTCATCCTCACGCTCGGCGCGCTGCTGTTCGACGTCCCGCTGCACGGGTCGCTCCTCGATCTCGGCGTCGGCGCAGCGGTCTTCATCGCCGCAATGCTCTCGATGGGGCTCGTGATCTCGGCCGCGGCGCGGACGCAGTTCCAGGCCATGCAGATGGCGTTCTTCTTCTTCCTGCCGTCGATGATGCTCTCGGGCTTCATGTTCCCGTTCGACGCAATGCCGCGGCCCGCGCAGTGGATCGGCCTCGTCTTTCCGCTCACCCACTTTCTGCGCATCGCACGCGGCGTGCTGCTCAAGGGCGCGACGCTCGAGAGCCTCGCCGGCGAGGTGGCGGCGATCGGGGCTTTCCTCGCGGGCGGCCTGCTGGTCGCGACGGTGAGCTTCCGAAAGCGACTGTGAGGGGATGGCCCGCTGGCGACGTCGTACCATCCCGGCGGCGCCGGGTACGGCGCGAGCGAGCGGAGCGAAGGGGAGGGCGATGGGGCGACGAAGCGCCGTGCGCGGCCCGGGCGGTCGGGATCTCGAGCGCGCGATCGATGAGCTCTCCGAGCGGCTCCCTTCACCGATCGCTCCGCTCGCTCGCATCGCCTACAACTACCGCTGGACGTGGCTTCCCGGCGGCGCCGATCTGTTTCGGGACGTGGACGCGGCGCTCTGGCGCCGCTGCGGCTGCAATCCGCGCTCGATCATCGAGGCCGTTCCGCCGCGCCGGCTGAGGCAGCTCGCCGAGGATGCGGCCTACGTCGCGTCCGTCGCGCGAGCCGCCGCAGCGATCGACTCCGACCTGGCACGTCCCGGCGCGCCCGGAGCTCTCACGTCCGAGCGCCCGGTCGCCTACTTCTGCTCCGAGTTCGGCGGGCACTGCTCGCTCCCGCTCTACGGCGGCGGCCTCGGCGTGCTCGCGGGCGACCTCGTGAAGGCGGCGTCGGACGTCGCGCTGCCGCTCGTGTGCGTGAGCCTGTTCTACCGCCAGGGCTACTTCCACCAGCGCCTCGATCACCGGGGCCGTCAGGTCGAGTACTGGACGACGACCGACTTCGAGCGGCTGCCCGCAGCGCTCGTGACGGGGAGCGACGGCCGGCCGCTCGCGATTCCGCTCGAGCTGCGGGGCCGAACCGTCCAGATCCAGGTCTGGCGCGCCGACTTCGGCCGCGTGCCGGTCTATCTGCTCGACACGGACCGTCCCGACAACCACCCCATCGACCGCTGGATGACGGCGCGGCTCTACGTTGGCGATCGCCACACGCGCCTCGCGCAGTACGCGACGCTCGGCTGCGGCGGCGTGCGGGCGCTCGCCGCGCTCGGCATCGAGCCCGGCCTCGTCCACCTCAACGAAGGGCACGCCGCTCTCGGCGCGTTCGAGAGAATCGGCGCGCTCATGGCAGCGGGCGCTTCGTTCGACGATGCGCTCGCGAAGGTGCGTAGCGAGACCGTCTTCACGACGCACACGCCGGTGGCTGCGGGCAACGAGTGGTTCCCGCCCGAGGAGGTCGAGCCGGTGCTCGGCTCGCTGCGCGAGCGTCTCGGCGTTCCCGCGGCCGTCTTCTACGACATCGGACGGCTGCACGCGGGGAGTCAGCAGGAGGCGGTCGCGCTGACGCCCCTCGCATTGCGGACGAGCCGGGCTGCGAACGCCGTTTCGAAGCGACACGGAGAGGTGTCGCGCGCGATGTGGCAGCCGCTCTGGCCGGACCGCGCCGTCGCCGACGTTCCGATCGGCAGCGTCACGAACGGGGTTCACACGACGACCTGGATGGCCGGGCCGATGCAGGCGCTCCTCGACCGCCACCTGCCCGCCGACTGGCGGCGGCGGACCTCCGACCCCGCGGTCTGGGACGCCGTCTCGGCCATCCCCGACGCCGAGATCTGGGAGGTGCGGCAGACGCTTCGCCAGCGCCTCGTCGACGATGCGCGCGAGCGGTCGGTCGGCATGCGTCTCTCGCGGGGCGAGCCGCCCGACTACGTCGGCGCCGCCATGCGCCTGTTCGATGCCGACTCGCTGACGATCGGTTTCGCGCGTCGCGTCGCGACGTACAAGCGCCTCCACCTGCTGACCTACCAGCTCGAGCGCGGCCTGCGGCTCCTCGGCGACCCCAGGCGCGGGATCCAGCTCGTGATCGCCGGCAAGGCGCATCCGGCCGACGACGAGGCGAAGCTCACGCTGCGGCGGCTGCTCGAGTTCCGCCGCGCGCCGAACGTCGCGGGGCGCATCGTCTTCCTCGAGGACTACGACCTGCACGTCGCGCCGAGCATCGTCTCGGGAGTCGACCTGTGGCTGAACCTCCCGCGGCCGCCGCTCGAGGCGAGCGGAACGAGCGGGATGAAGGTCGTCGTGAACGGCGGCCTCAACCTGAGCGTGCTCGACGGCTGGTGGGCCGAGGCCTACGACGGCGAGAGCGGCTGGGCGATCTGCTCAGGCGACGGCGAGGCGCACGCGCAGGACGAGGTCGACGCCGCGGCACTGTTCAACCTGCTCGAGGGCGAGGTGATCCCGCTCTTCCACGAGCGGAACGCCGCCGGGATTCCCGAGCGCTGGATCGCTCGCGTGAAGAGCTCGATGCGCCGCTTCATTCCGCGTTTCGGCGCCGAACGGATGGTGCGCGAGTACGCGACGAGGATGTACGCCGCGCGCGAGCCGTAGCGCGCGGCGGGCGGCGCGAGACCGCGCGCCCGCGATGCGCCTCACGCCGCTCCCGGAGGGCCGACGCGGCGGTCAGGCGCGGCGTCTCGCCGATCCGCGGTGTCCGGTGCGAGATTCAGGCGCGGCGTCTCGCGCGCGCGGCGAGCGCGGCGAGGCCGCCCGAGACGAGCAGGGCCGTCGCGGGCTCCGGGACGTAGGTCACGTCGAGCCGGAACGACTTCGCCGACGGGTTGCTCGTCGCCCAGCGCGAGAGCTGCGAGGTGTTGGTGTACACGCCGCCCTGGGGAGCGTACCCGCCGTAGGAGTAGAGGTCGGCCCGCAGCCAGAGGTCGTTCGCGCCGAGCAGGCTGGCCGGGATCGCGACCGTCCCCAGGTCGCGAGCACTGCCGAAAGCCGGCGGCAGCACGTCGGCGAGCTGCGTCCAGTGGCTGCCGTCGGTCGACCCGAACAGGAAGTTGTGCCCCTGGCTGTAGGACCAGTAGAACGTGGGCATGTTCATCCAGAGGCTGATCTCGGCCGTCGGGCTCGGGAACGTGAAGTGGTAGGTGATCCTTCCCGGCGTGGTGTTCGCGAACGTGCTTCCCCCCACGTTCGGCTTCCACGCATGAACGACGCCTTCGGTGTAGAGGACCGCGTTGCTCGTCGAGACGATGTACGTCTGGCTCGTGGCGAGGTAGGGGTCGCCGTACGAGTAGCTGAAGTCCGGCACGGCGTGGGCGGCAGCCGGAACGGCGAGCAGGCACAGGGCAGCGACGAGCGACCGCATGGGCATCTCCTT
>JAYRMX010000096.1:0-19967 GCA_041912475.1 Myxococcota bacterium | reverse complement strand
TGCGTCGCCCGCCGCCGGCCCGCCCGCCCGCCCGAGCCACAGCATCCAGACGCCGCCGAGAAAGAGCGCGGCGAGAACGGGCGCCACGCGGAACAGGTGCTCGTCGATGAAATCGTCGAGCACCGGCCCGAGCGCTGCGGCGGGGACGAACGCGGCGACGAGGTTCACGAGCAGGCGCCGCCCCGCCTCGTCACGCCCCGCGAGGCCCTGCAGGATCTGCACGACCCGCGGCCAGTAGAGGCCGAGGACCGCGAGGATCGCGCCGCCCTGCACCACGATGAGGAACGCATCGACGGCGGGCTTGATCTCGGGACGATCGAGCCCGAGGAAGGCCGCCGCGAGGATCAGATGCCCCGTCGAGCTCACCGGAAGATACTCGGTGATGCCCTCGACGAGGCCGAGGACGAGCGCCTGCCACCACGTCATCGCATTTCCCCCACCCGGTGCCGCGCTCGGTAGCACAGCGCGGGGCGAGCCTGCTCGCCGCGTGACCGGGCGCCTCGCGGCGCTGCCCGAGCGCCAGCAGCGCGCCGGCCCCGCTACGCGGGCAGCGCCCGCGCACCGAAGTCGACGAGGGCGCGGACCGCGCGCGCCACGCGGCCGAGCGGCGCTCCGGGCGGCGGAACGACCACCGAGAGGTGCCGGTCGTACGCGGGATCGGCCGTGTTCGCCGTTCGGAAGTACGGCTCGTCCGTCCCCGGGATGTTGCCGAGCTTGTGCGAGATCTCGTGCAGCATCTTGTCGGCGCTGCGGAACAGCTCGCGAGGCTCGGCGCCGATCGCGCGGTAGTGCTCGACGTACCGGATCTGCGTCGCGCCGAACAGGTCTCCGATCGCGCCCACGTGGCTCGCGAGGCGGCGGCACTGCGCCGGCGTTCGCTTCGCGAGCCGCTCGGGAAGATGCAGCACACCGAGGCCCACGTGACGCGCCTCGTCGCGCTCGATGTACGGAAGCAAGTCGGTGAGCACGGGCTCGATCTTCGCGTCGGCGAGGAAGCGGAAGATCGCCTGCGCCGTTCCCTCGGCGAGGATCTGCATCGCGAAGAGCTTCAGGTCGAGATCCTTCGCCATCAGCAGCCGCCGCGCGGCGATCGCGAAGTAGGTGTCGAGCTTCGGCACGGGAACGTGCAGCGCGGCGAGGTAGTCGCGCAGCGTGTAGAAGTGGCGCGCTTCGTCGAAGACCTGGCTCGACGCCGCCATGCGTGCGTCGGGATCCTCGAGCCGCTCGGCGAGCGCGGCCGAGACGATCCACGCCGCGAGCTCGCCCCACATCAGCATGCTGATGGGATACGAGAGGTGGGCGCGCTTCTCGGCTTCGAGCTGGATGCCGCCGCGCCGCGTCATCGCCTCGCGGAACAGCGTCGGCCCGTCCCACGCGTCGCGAAGGGAGTTGGCGTAGATGCGCCGGAGCCGGCTCGTTCGCTCCTCGGCCATGGCGAGAGGCTCCGAGAGCAGCAGCCGCTCGTCGGGCCACGACCGGAACCGCCCGAAGCGGGCGGCCAGCGACGTGGCGACGGTGCGGCGGATGACCTTGCTGGCGATGCCGACGGCGCTGCGGGGCATGGGACCTCGGGGCGGGCGCGCTTCTGACAATGATGTCGACAGCGTACCAACCGCTCGGTCGGGACGGCAAGTGAAAGTTCCGTGAAGGGCGAGGGCGGCTTCGCCCGCAGAGCCGCGACCCGAGCGCTCCCGGCGGCGCGCCCGCGGCGGTACGCTCGGCCCGGGGGGAGATGCCGATGCCCGAGCCGAAGAAGCCCGAGGGCCCGGCCGACTGGCTGTGGCAGGCGATTCGTGACGAGGCCGCGCGCGAGGCGCAGGCCGAGCCCGTGCTCGCGAGCTTTCTGCACGCGACGGTGCTCAACCACGCGACGCTCGAGGAGGCGCTCAGCTTCCATCTCGCCGGAAAGCTCGCGTGCGAGAACCTTCCCGGGATGCTGATCCGCGACGTCATCGACGAGGCGCTCACGAAGAGCCCCGAGATCGGACGCGCCGTGCGCGCCGACGTCCAGGCCGTGAGCGAGCGCGATCCGGCGTGCCCCGGCTACCTCGCGACGCTCCTCTACTACAAGGGCTTCCACGCGCTCGAGTCGTACCGCATCGGGCACTGGCTCTGGCAGCAGGGGCGGCGCTCGCTCGCGCGGCACCTGCAGAACCGCATCTCCGAGCTCTTCGCGATGGACGTCCATCCCGCAGCGCGGCTCGGCTCGGGCCTGTTCATCGATCACGGCACGGGCGTCGTGATCGGCGAGACGGCCGTCGTCGAGGACAACGTCTCGATGCTCCACGGCGTCACGCTCGGCGGCACCGGCAAGGAGAGCGGCGATCGGCACCCCAAGGTGCGCAGCGAGGTGATGATCGGCGCCGGTGCGAAGATCCTCGGCAACGTCGAGATCGGCGCGCGCGCGCGGGTCGCGGCGGGCAGCGTGGTGCTGAAGAGCGTTCCCGCCGGGTGCACCGTCGCGGGCGTCCCGGCCGTCACCGTCGGCCACTGCGCGGGCGCTCTCCCCGCGCGCGACATGAAGCAGGGCATCGACGAAGACGCCGCGAGCTGACCGCGAACCGAGGGATCGGGTGGGGTGAGCGACGGGGATCGAACCCGCGACCTCCAGGGCCACAACCTGGCGCTCTAACCAGCTGAGCTACGCCCACCAGAGAGGACGGGAGCCTAGCGGGGCGGAGTCGGCGGCTCAACGCAGGGGCGGAGCGGGCGCGAACGCCGGCAGTGTCCGGGCCGCCGCGTCCCGAGCAGACGCGCCGCTCGCCGGCAGCCGCAGGTGCTGCGCGAGAGCGCTGTCGCGAGGCCTCTCGCCGGCATCGATCCCGTTCGAGAACGTTCTACCCTCGGCGCCGTGCCCCGGTAGCTCAGTGGACTAGAGCGGTCGCCTTCTAAGCGACGGGTCGCAGGTTCGAATCCTGCCCGGGGCGCCCGCGGGCGCCGAATCTTCGTGCCGGGCTATGGGTCCTTCGTGAGATAGCGCGCGAACATCGTGGCGATCTCCTGCGCGACGCGATCGGCGTCGAGTTCGCGCGGAAGGTCGTAGAACATCCCTTCGGCCGCGCCGATCACGAGCGCGAGTGCCTCGTCGAGGTCGGCGCCCCGCAGCCGGAGCTTCGCTCGGTGGGCCTGCGCCACCGTCCGCAGCACCGCGAGAAGCTCGGCCTTGGCGCGGCGCGCACGCGTGCGCACGGCCCCGCTGCCGACCTGCTGCAGCTGATGGAGCACTTCGAGCCCTTTCGGCCACGCGCGAAGGCCGAGCGATGCGAGCCGCCGAAAGGTCTCCTCGAGAGGCCTCGACGGATCGATGGGATCTTCGCGGACGGCCTCGACCAGCCGATCGAAGTAGTCCTTCAGCACAGCGTCGAAGATCGCGTCCTTGTCGTCGAAGTACTGGTACAGGCTGCCGACGCTGATGCCGGCGCGCTCGGCGATGCGGTTGGTCGTGGCGCGGGCATAGCCCTCGCGCAGCAAGACCTGCGAGGCGGCCGTGAGGATGCATGCGACGGTCGCTTCCGAACGCTCCTGCTTCGGCGTTCTGCGACGGGGTTTCGAGCTCCCTGCGCGCACGCGAAGGTCCTCGGGCAAGATGCGAGCGGCCAGTATGCCAGCGCGTCGGGAAGGATTCCTCAGCTCGTCGGTCGCTGCCCCGGCGCACGGGAAGCGGTCACCGCGTGGCGGTCTGCGCGCTCGACCTCGACCGTCGTTCCGCGCGGCCCGTGACTCGGCGCAGCTCCGTAGCAGCGGTAGCGGAGGTGTCCGTAGCCGCCGAGCAGGTGCAGCGGCTTCCACGGCGACGGCACCGCGACCTGGCTCGACATCCAGTTGCGGAACTGGAAGTTCTCCCACGCGTGGTACACGATCACCTGGCCCGGCCGAACCGCAGGGGAAGGCCGCACGTGGATGACGAACGAGCCCACGTCGTTGTACACGCGCGCTTCGTCGTTGTCTCGCAGGCCTCGCGCGCGGGCGTCGTCGGCGTTGATCCACATGATCGGCTGCCCGCGCTGCAAGCGCAGCAGGTCGCGCTGGGTGCGCCACAGCGCATGGATCGACCAGCGCGTGTGGCCGCCGGTGAGGCGCAGCGGATACTTCCCGCCCGCAGTCGGCGGATCCTTGTGGACCGGGAGTGCTTCTCCCGCCTCCGCGTACCACGGGTGGTCGATCAGGAACTGCTGTCGCCCGGTGAGCGTCGGCCACGGCTGCTTGCCCTCGACGAACCAGCGCTGCGGGTACAGCGTCTCACCGGGCTTCCAGTCGCTGCAGATCTGGCTGTGCGGCGCGTAGTGCCCGGTCGACTGTACGGGGAGAAGGCCCTTCTCTCTCGCGTCCTTCCACGTGAATCCCTTCGTCGCCGGCGACTCCTGGATGATGTAGTCCATGGCAGACGCCTCGTCGTCCTCGTGGAACGCGCCGTCCTTGCTCCAGTTGTCGTAGAGCCGGCCGTAGTCGCGCTCGGTGCCGTACCGGTCTCGGAAGGGCTTCACCCCGCGTGCGCGCGCACGCTCCTGCACCTTCCGGGCGAGCAGGCCGAAGATCTCCCATTCGCACTTCGACTTCCCGAGCGGATCGACGGCCTGATCGCCGAAGATGATGTAGGGGACCATGCTCTGTGCGTACTTGAGACCGATCCGCTCGTAGTACGCGGACGCCGGCAGCAGGAAATCGGACTCGAGCCCGGTGGACGACATGCGCGGGTTCACGCCCACGATGAGGTCGAGCTTCGGCCAGAGCGTCTTGCGGACGATCTGCGGCGCCGGCCAGCGCCGCAGCGGGTTCCCGCCCGTGTAGAAGTAGACGCGCGGCGGCTGATCGGCCGGCGGGCACACGCGAAGCCATCCTTTCTCCGTGGCTTCGCGCACGTAGTCCGCGGTCCCGCGCGGCAACGCCGGGTCGTTGAAGTCCGGTCGATCCGCGACCTCCTTCAGGCCGCCATGGACGTACAGGAACGGAATCGTCGCGGTGAACGGGTGCTCCCGGGTGATCTGGTCCATGTACGCTTCGGACTGGCGAGCGGTCGGCGTCACGAACTTCGTGAGCACGCGAAGGTAGAGGGGGATGTCGAGCGCGCCCGACAGCTCTTCCATCGCGTCGATGGTCCACCAGGCGCCCGGGCGAACTCCGCCGCCGCGCCTTCCCTGATTGCCGGTGAGCGCCATCAGCAGGCACATGGTTCGCTGCATGAGGTCCGAGTGGTAGTGCTTGCAGCTCCCCCACGAGGCATAGATCAACGCCGACTTCGCCCGCGCCATATCGCGGGCGATGCGCCGAATGGTGTTCGCGCCGACGCCGCAGATGGGCGCCGCCTTCTCGGGTGTGTAGCTCGCGAGATGCTCCCTCAGGATCTCGAGCAGCGGGCGCACCGAGACCGAGCGCCCGTCGGAGAGCTGCACCGAGAAGGTGCCTTCGAGCGCCGGCACCACGCTGCCGAGGGCGAGGCTCTGCGTCCCGTGGCCCTGGCTCCCGGGCGCCTTCGCCACGGCTCCGGCGCGCTCGTCCCACACGTAGAAGACATCGTCTTTTCCTCCCCTCGCGAGGTCGCTCTCGCGCAGGTAGCGCCCCGTATCCGTTCGGACCAGGAACGGCAGATCCGTCTGCTCGCGCACGTAGTCCGCCTTGAAGAGGCGTTCTCCGAGAATGACGTTCGCCATCGCGAGGCCGAGCGCCGCATCGGTGCCGACCTTCGGATTGAGCCAGACGTCCGCGTGGATCGCGCTCGGACTGTAGTCGGGCGCGATCGTGACCACCGTGGCGCCCTTGTACCGCGCCTCCCAGAAGAAGTGCGCGTCGGGAATGCGCGTCGAGACGGGATTGGCGATCCAGATCAGCAGGTAGTCCGAATGGAACCAGTCGTCCGACGTGCCGTCGGCGGCGAAGTTGCCCCAGGTCTGCAGGGCGCCCATGGGCAGATCGCCGACACCGGCCCACGAGTCGACGATGGTTGCGCCGAAGAAGCTGAAGAAGCGGATCTCGCTCGCGGTGCTGGGTCCGAAGTCGATCTGGGTGCTTCCATTGTCGTACACCACGGCATCCGGGCCGCTCTCGAGGGCGACGTCGATCAGCTCGTCGGCGAGCTCCGTGAGCGCGGCGTCCCACTCGAGTCGCGTCCAGCGCGCGTCGCCGCCCGCGCCGGCGCGCGTCAACGGATGCGTGATCCCCGACGGCTCGTACATGAGCGCGCTGTAGCAGCCGCCCTTCTGGCAGCCGCGCGGGTTCATGTCGGGAACGCCCGCATTCGGCGGCTCGTAGACGGCGTTCTGCTCCTCACGCCACACGAGCCCGTCCTTCACGAAGACGTTCCACGAGCAGGCGGAGATGCAGTTGGCGCGCAGGTGGCTGGAGAAGACGACCTTGTCCCACTTCCACTGCCTTCGCCACACGTCTTCCGGGCCGCGATAGTCCGGCGGAGCGCCTGCGGACGCGGCGGTCTCGGCCGCCCGCGTCGTCTCCGCGGCTGCTGCTTCGTCTGCATGGCCGATCCGGAGGTTCGCGAGGGTCAGCGTGGCGGCGCCGATCCCGACGTTGCGGAGAAACGACCGTCGCGAAAGCTTCATGGCGTCCTCTCCCGTCTGTCCCGCGGTGCGGGCGCCCCGGGGTCTCGTCGCCGTACGGTGCCGGAATCTCTCCCCGCACCGGGCGGCCGAAGCGGCGTCTTTGAATATGAGGGATCGCTCATGCTTCGCGCTGCTCGCGTTCGCCTGCGCATGGCCGGTCGCGCGAAGGGGCGAGAAACCCTTCAGGACCGCACCGAAAGGGGATCGGCTCGATCGCCGGACCCGTGACGGGTGCGTCTGCTCAGGTTCGGCCGGGACGCGCCGGGCGAGCCGCGCGCCCGCCGCCGCGGAGTGCGAGTACCGCGCGGGCTCTCCGAGGGTCTCAGGCTCGGTGGCGCCTCGTCGCCCAGGCGATCGCGTCCTCCAGGCGGTCGTTGCCCCAGAAGAGCTCGCCGTTCACCACGAAGCTCGGCGCGCCGAAGATGCCGAGCCTCGCCGCCGCTTCGGTCTGGGCTCGCAGCGTCGCCTTGGCCGGCTCCGACTGTGCCTCGTCGAGGAGGCGGCGGGGATCTTCGCCCGAGCACGCGAGGCAGCTCGCGAGGACTGCGGGGTCGGCGATGTCGAGATCTTCGGCGAAGTTCGCGCGGTAGACGGAGCGCGTGAACTCGGGAAGCCACGCCGCATCGGAGAATCTGCACGCGACCCGTGCGGCGAGCAGGCCGTTTCGCGGAAACCGCGTCGGCCTGCGAAACGCAATCCCGTGCGCCTCACAGACGCGCTCGAGATCGCGCCACATGTAGCGGCCCTTCGCCGCGTAGAGATTGAACGGCGAATCGTTCCATCCCTGGTTGCGAAAGATCGGACCCAGGAGAAACGGCCGCCAGACGAGCGGCACGCCCCGCTCGAGCGCGAGCGATTCGATGCGCATCGCCGCCGGATAGGAGTAGGTGCTCGCGAACTCGAACCAGAACTCGAGAGCCATCGTCTTGCGCTCCCTCTCCGGTGGTCGATGCCGCGGACCGACGCCGAGCTTCGAACCGGCCCGAGCCGGCTTCGCACACCGGGAAGCGTCGGTTGGTGAGTCTTGCCGAAGTCACTCCTTCCGACGAGAGTGCGCGGCCGAACGGCTCGCGCGCCACCGCGTGGCGCGCGAGCCCGGCCGGATCGTGCACCGCGCGCGGTCTTCGGGTACTCCTACACCGCGAGCGTCCGCGGGAGCCGCCCGCGGGCTCCCGAAGGAGCATCGTGGAGCTCACCGTCGAGCACGTCCTCGAGTATCCGTACTCGCGCACCCTCGGCCCCGTGCTCGGCCCGTTCCTGACGGCGCTGCGCGACGGCCGCATCCTCGGCATCCGCTGCGGCCAGCGTGTGCTGTGCCCGCCACTCGAGTTCGACCCGCAGACCGGCGCGACCCTCGCGCCGGATTTCGTCGAGGTCGGCCCGGGCGGCCGAGTCGAGACGTGGACGTGGATCGCCGAGCCGACGCGCAAGCATCCCTTCCGCGAGCCCTTCGCCTTCGCGCTCGTGAAGCTCGATGGCGCCGACACCGCGCTCGTCCACGCGGTCGAGGCGCCGGGACCCGGATCGATGTCGAGGGGCATGCGCGTTCGCGCCCGCTTCGCCGGCGAGCGCGCCGGCGCCATCACCGACGTGTACTTCGTCCCCGAGGAAGACGCGCGCAGCCAGACCATCGAGCCGGGCGAAGGCGAGGTGAAGACCACGACGCACCGCATCTCGCTCGCGTACGTCGAGAAGCTCCTGCCGCACCGCGCCCGCTACGCGCAGGGGCTGCTCGACGGAAAGTTCATCGGACAGCGCAGCCCCGCCACCGGAAAGGTCAGCATCCCGGGCAAGGGCTACGACCCGATCGCGCGCGTCCGCATGAGCGAAGCCGACGAGGTCGAGCTCGCGCACACGGGCACGGTGGTCTCGTACACGGTGGCGACGCCGCTCGACTATGCCGGTCAGAAGGAGAAGCGGCCCTTCGTGAGCGCGACGATCCTTCTCGACGGGGCGGATCAGCCGCTCGCCCTGCAGAAGGTCTACGACGTCCCGGCCGGCGAGCTCCGCGTCGGCATGCGCCTTCGCGCGGTGTTTCGGCCGCCCGCCGAGCGCAGCGTCGCCGACATCGACAACGACTGGATGGCGTGCGGCACCGGCAACGTGATCGAGCGCTGGGAGCCGACCGGCGAGCCGGACGTTCCGTTCGAGCGCATCCGAGAGTACGCCTGATGCCGTCCGAACGAGTCGCCGTCGTCGCCTTCGCGCAGACGCCTTCCTACCGGCGCTACGAGGACTCCGAGCCGTCGCTCATCCTCGACGTCGTGAACGAGATCCTCGCGGAGACCGGAGTGGACCGCGCGCAGATCGACTTCACGAACGCCGCGAGCTGCGACTACCTGAACGGCTCTCCTTTCTGCTTCATTGCGAACGTCGACGGCTACGGCGCCTGGCCGCCCGTCTACGAGTCGCACGTCGAGATGGACGGCGCCTTCGCGCTCTTCGAGGCCTGGGTGCGGCTCCTCGCCGGCGACATCGATCTCGCCCTCGTCGTCGCGTCGGGCAAGTCGTCGCCGGGCGTCCCGCGCGAGATCTTCGCGCTGCAGACCGACCCGTACGTGCACGCTCCGCTCGGGCTCGACCCGGTTTCGGTCGCCGGACTCCAGGCCCGCGCCCTGCTCGACGCGGGGCGCGCGACCGAGCGCGACTTCGCTCACGTCGTCTCGCGAAGCCGGCGCGACGGGCTGTCGAACCCGTACGCGCAGGTCGCGAAGGACGTCTGCGTCGACGCCCTGCTGCAGGAGCCGTACTTCGCGGCGCCGCTTCGCAAGCACGACCTCCCGCCGATCTCGGACGGCGCAGCGGCGGTGCTGCTCGCGCGCGGGCCGCGCGCGAGGGAGCTGTGCGACCGGCCGGTCTGGATCCGCGGCGTCGACCACCGCATCGAGTCGCACCACCTCGGCCTGCGAGACCTCACCGACTCGGCGTCCTCGCGGCTCGCCGCGAAGCGGCTCGGCCTCGACGCCGCGTCGCTCGACGTGGCCGAGCTCTGCGTCCGCTACAGCCCCGAGGAGATCGTCCTGCGCGACGCGCTCGGCCTCGGGCCCGCCACGCGGATCAACCCGTCGGGAGGGCCGCTGTGCGGCCATCCGGTGATGGTGAGCGGCCTGCTTCGCGTGATCGAGGTCGCGCGGCGCATCCGCAGCGGCGAGGCGCGGCGCGGCCTCGCGCACGCGGCGAGCGGCCCCGCGCTGCAGCAGAACCTGCTCTGCCTGCTCGAAGGAGACGACTGATGGCCGAGCGCTGTGCGGTCGTCGGCACCGGTCAGACGAAGTACGCGCGCTGCCTGCGCGTGTCGCTCGACGGCCTGGTCCGCGAGGCCGCGCTGCGCGCGCTCGAGGACGCCGAGCTCGGCTTCGCGGACGTCGACGCCATCGTGATCGGCAAAGCGCCGGACGCGCTCGAGGGCGTCATGATGCCCGAGCTCTCGCTGTGCGATGCGCTCGGCGCCGTCGGCAAGCCCATCCACCGCGTTCACACTGCCGGATCGGTCGGCGCCTCGGCCGCGATCAGCGCGGCGACGCTGGTCGAGAGCGGCCTGTACGACACGGTGCTCACCGTCGCGTACGAGAAGCAGAGCGAGGGCGACTTCATGTGGGCGCTCAGCGGCGGGCGAAGCGGCGGCGTGGGAGCCGGCGGCTCGTTCGCGCCGTGGATCCGGACGTACATCCAGCGGAGCGGCGCGCCCGAGCACATCGGCTGGAAGGTCGCGGTGAAAGACCGCAGGAACGCGCTCCGGAACCCGTACGCGCACCTTCGCATCGAGGACATCACGCTCGAGAAGGTGAGAGAGAGCCCGATGCTCTGGGATCCGCTCCATTTCCTCGAAGCGTGCCCTTCGTCCGACGGCGCCGCGGCGATGGTCCTCACGAACGCGGCCGGGGCCCGCCGGGCACCGCGGCCGCCGGCCTGGGTGATCGCGCACGCGAAGCGGATCGAGTTCGCGGTGTTTCCGGGCCGCGATCCGGTAAGACCTGCGGCCGGCATCGAGTGCGCGCGGGCGCTCTACCGAAAGGCCGGAATCACCGATCCTCGCCGTCAGATCGACTGCGCCGAGCTCTACGTGCCCTTCAGCTGGTTCGAGCCCATGTGGCTCGAGGGCCATCTCCTCTGCGAAGAGGGCGGCGGCTGGAAGATGGTCGACTCCGGCGCGACGGAGATCGGCGGCGACTTCCCGGTGAACATGTCGGGCGGCGTGCTGTCGTCGAACCCGATCGGCGCTTCGGGGATGGTTCGCTGCCTCGAGGCCGCGAACCAGGTTCGCGGCATGGCCGGCGAGCATCAGGTCGACGGAGCGCGGGTCGCGCTCGGCCATGCCTACGGCGGCGCATCGAACTACTTCGCGATGTGGATCGTGAGCTCGGAGCCGAGCCCGCAGCTCCGGTGACCGGGGCCGCGGCGGCACGCGGTTCTCGCCGCCGCGCGAGGTCGGCGCGGCTCCACGCGCGCTCCGGACCGTTCGAACGCGAGAGGACGGACGCCCCGGCCTTCGAGCTGCGCGAGTGATCGTGTGCCGGGATTCGGCGCGCCCGAGGTCAGGGCGCGAGGCCGGCCTCGCGCATCCACGAATACGGAAGCTCGAGAAGGTCGGCCAGGACCTGTGACGCAGGATTGTGAATGCCCATCTGCATCGATGCGGGAATCCGTCCCGCTGCGGTCATGCGGTCGCAGTTGACGATCATGACGACGGTGAAACGGAGCGCCGCGAAGATCTCGAAGTAGCGGGTGTCGCCACACGCGCGGCCGGCCTTCTCGGCGTAGATTCGCTTCTGCTCCTCGCGCGAAGGCTCTCCGTCGGGCCGCGGCGCGTTCGCCGACTCGTGGGCGAAGCGGTCGAACATCAGCCACCAGCCGAGGTCGAGCTCCGGCGGCCCGATCGCGACACCTTCCCAGTCGGTGACGGCCGCGCACTGGAAGTCGGCGAAGATCATGTTTCCGGGGCGAGCGTCGCCCCAACTGATTCCGGGCTCTCCCGCAGCCGGCAGCTCGCGCGCGAGTCGGTCGAAGCCCGCCTCGAGAACCGCGTGCCTGCGGCCGCCGAGCGCGGCGTGCGCGCAGCGCTGGTAGATCTCGATCTGACGCCCGATGCCGGGAGCCGCTCCGGGAGGCGCGAGCCAGCCGAGCCCGGCGCGCTTCCAGTCGATGGCGTGCAGCTCGGCGAGCACGCAGAGCCCGCTCTCGACGAGCCGGCGCCGGCTGCGAGGAGAGGCCTCGAGGAAGAAGCCCGGCTGCACCGTGTAGAGCGGATTGTCGCGGAGGACGTCTCCGGCGACGAAGTCCATCACGAAGAAGGGACGGCCGACGAAGCCCGGGTCCGTCTCGTAGCCGACGCAGCGAGCGATCGGCACGCGGCTCGCCGTCGCAACCGCCTGCATCGCGCGAAACTGCGCCTCGACGGACGGCATCGAAATACCGGTCTGGTCGGGAAAGATCGGCGTGCCGGCCGGCTCGATGCGCGCGACGAAGCGTTTCTCGCGCGGCTCGCCCGCTTCTCGCCAGCTCGCCCGAAAGAAGACCGTCTCGTTCGAGAAGCCGCTCGCCGTCGGGGCGGAGAGGTCGTCGAGACGCAGCTCCGTTCGCTCGGGCGAGCGCTGCGCCATCCAGCGCTCGAGCGGCGCCTTGTAGCGGGAGACGTCGAGTCCCTGCTTCGGATCGACCTGCGTCATCGCACCCTCGGCTCGCAGCGTGGAGCGTACGGCATCGGGCACAGGCGAGCTTCGGCCGGGTCCGGGATGCCTGCAAGCGCGGCGCGGCGCTCTCGAAGACGCGAGTGCGGCGCCGGCGGCCGCGTTCGAGCGAGGCCGCGGCGCGCACCGGCGATGCAGAGGGGCCGAGCTACGCTCGCAGACGTCGAGGCTCGCCGATCGCCCTCACGAGAAAGGGAGTGTCGATGTCGTCGCGCACGGAAGACGTGCTGCTGATGATCGCCGACATCAGCGGCTACACCCGCTTCATGGTGGCGAATCAGACCGAGCTCGAGCACAGCCACCAGATCGTCGGCGCGCTGCTCGAAGCCATCATCGAGGAGGTGGAGATCCCGCTCGAGGTCGCCAAGCTCGAAGGCGACGCGGTGTTTCTCTACCTCGTGAAAGCGGACGATCGAGACGCGGCGCTTCCCCGCGCCCGCGCGAAGCTGATGCGCTTCTTCGCCGCGTTCCAGTCGACGCTCGCCGAGCTCGCGGCGGCCACCAGGTGTGCGTGCGGAGCGTGCATCCACATCGACGCGCTGCGGCTGAAGGTCGTCGCGCACAGCGGCACGGCGCTCATCTACACGATCGCGTCTCGCACCGAGCTCGCCGGTGTGGACGTCATCATCCTTCACCGACTGCTCAAGAACTCGATCCCCTTCGACGAGTACATCCTTCTCACGGAGACCGCCGCGCGCGATCTCGAACTCGACCTGCCCGTTCTGGCCACCGCAACCGAAGACTACGAGGCGCTCGGCAAGGTCGGGGTCGCCGCCTACCGGCCGGTCGTGGAGGCGTCCGCCGGCTCGCCCGCGGAGCCGTGACGCTGCACGCGGCGCCGCGCATCCTCCACGCGCTCGGCACTTCCGCCGCCCGGCAGGTCGCAGTAGCGTCTCGCAATGCGGGTCCGGCTCACATCGCTTCCTGCGCCGGCGAGTCGGGCGAGCGGTGAGCGAGTCCGGACGACTTCGCCGAATCAACGCTTCCGGGTGTAGAAATTGGCGCGAGCGGAGATGCACCGGCCGGCGATCGACACCGATGTCCTGATCATCGGCAGCGGGTTCGCGGGCCTGTGGGCGGCGATTGCGGCTCGAGAGGCCGGCGCGGCGCGGGTCGACATGGTCGACAAGGCCTCGATCGCGATGTCGAGCCAGTCGAGAATGGCGGCGGGGGCGACGATCTACTGTCTGCCCGGCGACGACGCCGACCTGTGGCTGCGCGACATCGTCGAAGCGCAGGGCTACCTCTGCCGGCAGGACATCGTCGCCGACATGCTCGCGAGCTCGCACGCGCGGCTGCGGCGTCTCGAGGGGCTCGGCGTGCGCTACGCGCCGAGCCCGAACGGCGCGGGCTACCAGCGTCTTCCGTCGCGCGGCTTCGAGCGCGTGCAGATGATGGTGCTGCCTCGCTTCGGCAAGCGAGTCGGCGGGTCGGCGGTGGTGACGGCGCTGCGCCAGCAGGCGGCGCGGCTGCGCGTCGGCCGCCACTCACGCATGCTGGTGACGGACCTGCTGGTGGCGGGCGGGCGCGCGGCCGGCGCGGTCGCAATCGACCGCGAGAGCGCCGCCCCGACGGTCTTCCGTGCTCGCGCCGTGGTCCTTGCCGCGGGCGATTGCAGCTTCCGCGGCAACTACGTGGGAACCGACGCCGCCACCGGCGATGCGTTCCGCCTCGCGTACGACGCGGGCGTTCGCCTCGCGAACATGGAGTTCCTCTGCGTCAACACCGGGTCGCCTCATTACGGCTTCGAGGGAACCGGCGTCATCCTGCGCTTCGGCGGCCGTCTGCTGAACGCTCACCGCGAGGCGTTCATGGCGCGCTACCACCGCGCCGGCGACGCGGCGGAGATCAACTTCGTCACGCAGGCGATGGCGCAGGAGGTGCGGCGGGGCAACGGCCCGCCGTTCTTCCTCGACGTCAGCCACTCCAGCCGCGACGTGCTGCGCGCGATCTTCGATCGCCTCGGCGGCTTCATGCCGCTCAATCTCGCGCGCCTTCGCGAGGCGGGCAGCGACGTCTTCGACCTGCCGCAGGAGTGGCTGCCGGCAGTGCAGACCCTGCGCGGCGGCGTGCTCACCGATCGCGACTGCGCTTCGGACCTGCCGGGCCTGTTCGCGGCCGGCATGGCGCAGGCGCTCGATCCCGGCCTGTTCAACGGCTGGTCGAGCATGCGTGCGATGTGGGGCGGCGAGCGCGCCGGGAGGAGCGCCGCCGCATTCGTCGCCGGCGCCGGCTCGGTCGATCTCGATCGCGACGCGGTCGGTGCGGCGCTCGAACGCGCGGCCGCGCCGCTCGGGCGCCGCGAGGGCCCGGCGCCGGACGAGATTCTCGAGGCGCTGCAAACCCGTCTGTTCCCGTACGAGGTCTGTCTGCTGAAGGAAGGCGGCCGCCTCGCGGCCGCGCTGGGAGCCGTCGAAGATCTGCACGCCGCCGCGCGTGGTGTGCGCGCCGAAGACGGCCACGAGCTGGCCAAGGCGCACGAGACCGCCAACATGGTCCGCGTGGCGGAGATGTTCCTGCGCGCCTCGCTCGCCCGCACCGAGTCTCGCGGCGATCACTTCCGCGAGGACCACCCGGAGCGCAACCAGCGCGAGTGGCTGCAGTGGGTGACGCTGCGCGAGGGCGCGAGCGGCCGCATGCAGCTCGCCGGCGAGCCCGTGCCGTTCGACCGCTATCCGCTGCGGCCGCCGGCGCACGAGATGGCATCGTGATCGATCGGCTCGTTCGCGAGCGATGCAACGACTGCGGGCTGTGTCTCGAGGTCTGCCCGAGCGACGTCTTTCGCCGCGCGCCGCCGGACGGGCACGTCAGGATCGCGTTCCCCGGCGATTGCCAGACCTGCTTCACCTGCGAGATCGACTGCCCGCGCGACGCCATCCACGTCGATCCCTTCCGAAAGGCGCGGCCGCAGGCCTGGTAGCCCGGCGCTGCGGGCGCGAGCCGTCCGCGCGCGAGCGCACCCGGCCGGCTCGCGGTCAGTGCGGCCGGCGCTCGCTCGCCACGCGCTCGAGCAGCGTGCGGAGGTCCTTGCTTCCGACCGGCTTGGCGAGAAAGTCGTCCATGCCGGCGGCGAGGCAGCGCTCGCGGTCTTCCTGCAGGATCGAGGCGGTGAGCGCGACGATGGGCGTACGCACGCCCGCGGCCTCGCTCCGCCGGATCTCCTGCGTCGCCTCGATGCCGTCCATGTCCGGCATGTGCTGGTCCATCAGGACGAGGTCGTACGTCCGCGAACGGGCTGCAGCGACGGCCTCGCGGCCCGTCGCCGCGAGATCGACCGTGCAGCCGAGCCGCTCGAGGATGCGGGTCACCACGCGCTGGTTCACCGCATTGTCCTCGGCGAGCAGAACGCTGATCCCTTCTCCCGGCCTCGCCCAAGTCTTGCTCGCTGCGATCGCGGCCGGCGCCGTGCGTTTCGTTCCGCGCGCGAGACGCGCGGTGAACCAGAACGTGCTCCCCTCTCCGAGCGTGCTCGCGACGCCGATCTCGCCCCCCATGAGCGCTACGAGCTCGCGGCAGATCGCGAGGCCGAGCCCGGTCCCGCCGTAGCGGCGCGTGGTCGATTCGTCGGCCTGCGAGAAGCTGTCGAAGATGCTGCCGAGGCGGTCGGGAGCGATGCCGATGCCGCTGTCGCGGACTTCGAAGCGGAGAACGACCGCCCGCTCGCCGGCCGTCTCGGATCGCGTGACCCGCACGTCGACTCTGCCCTCGTTCGTGAACTTGATCGCATTCGAGAGCAGATTGAGGAGCACCTGGCGAAGCCGAAGCGGGTCGCCGCGGACGATCTCGGGCGCGCCGGAGCCGATGCTGCACGCCACGCGCAGGCCGCGCGCCTGCGCCAGCGGAAGGACGACCCGCGTGGCCTCTTCGAGCACGCTCTCGAGCGAGAAGTCGGCCTCCTCGAGCACGAGCCGTCCGGCCTCGATCTTCGAGAAGTCGAGGATGTCGTTGAGGATCGTGAGCAGGATCTGTGCGCTCTGCCGCGCGGTCTCGGCGTACTCCCTCGCTTCGGAACGCAGCTCCTCGCCGAACAGGAGATCGAGCGCGCCGAGGACGCCGTTCATCGGTGTCCGGATCTCGTGGCTCATGTTGGCGAGGAAGCTCGACTTGGCGCGCGAAGCCGCCTCCGCGCGGCGCCTCGCCTCCTCGAGCTCGCCGACGAGCTGCTGCTGCTGCTCGTAGAGCCTCGCGCGCGCGAGCGCCGAGCCCGTCTGACGGGCCATCGCCTCGAGCAGCTCGACGAGGTCGGGCCCGAGAGCGCGCGGCGCCGTGTCGATCAGCACGAGCGCGCCCGCGAGCACTCCCTCGACCATGAGCGGCAGCGCGACGATGGCCTGCGCCGGGAGCGGGTCGGAGACCTTTTCGCGAAGCTCGCGCTCCTCGCGCTCGCCCAGCCGCTCGCGCACGAAGGGTCGCCCGCTCAGGATGAGGCCGTCGATCAGCTCGGTGCCCGCGGCCGACATGGGCTGCGTTCGGACCTGGCGATCCGCACCGGGCGGAAGGCCCGCGGTCGCGGCGACGCGAAAGGAGGTCGCGCCCGGCGCGCCTTTCTCCTCGCGAAGGAGCACCACGCAGCGGCCGCCGCCGAAGGCGCTGAGGAAGCGCTCGGGAAGGAGGCCGAGCAGCTCCGACTCGGCAAACGTGTGCGCGGACACCTCCGCGAGCTCGCGCAGCATGCGCTCGCGCTCGCCGGCCTCGCGCCACCAGCGGTTCGACTGCAGGAGCAGCGCCCGGTAGGTGAGGATGATGAGCCCGCACGCAGCGCCGGCGACGATCGACCCGCCGAGAACGACTGCGACGGTGCCGGCCGTCTCGTGCGGGGGAGGAAGCCACGCGAGCACCAGCCCGTTGCCCGCCGCGACGAGCACCGACGCGAAGACGACATCACGGCCGGTCTGCAGGAAGATCATCGGGATGAACGTCGCGAGAGCGCTGAGCGGGAGGACCGCGGGCGGGTTGCCCTGCATCGCGTTGATGGTCCCCACACCCACCGACATCAGCACGGCGAGGCAGAGCGTGTACGCACGGAAGAGCGGCTGCGTGAAACGATGCGCCGCGAGCGCGCCGAGGGCGCCCCACAGGCAGAGCGTCACGCGGAGGACGTCGCCGGCCGGCTGACCCGGCGTGTGGCGCGTGAGGGAGAGGATGGCGTAGGCGCCGAAGAGGAGCCCGCAGGCGATGCGGAGGGTGGCCGCGCCGGGAAGCTCCGTCGTGTCGAGGAGCCTCCAGAGCCGACGCAGTCCGGTGTTCACCCGATCGTCGGGGGAGGACGGCGGCGCGGGAGCGGCGGACGGCATCGCAGCGCCTATCGACGCGGGGCCGGGCGAGCGTGAGCGGCGACTCGCACACGCCGCCGCACGGGTCGCCCGAGCTTCCGGCCGATCGGTGAGCCTCCCGCGCGGGCCAGCGTCCGCTCGGGCCGAGCGCTGGGAGCGGGCTCTCGCCTCACCGGGGCGCGTGAGAAACATCGCCTCACTCCGCGTGCGCATGATACGCTCGAACCGTCGAGGGCCGGCGAAGGGGGCAGCCGGCTCGAAGCTCGCCACGCTGCGCAGAGCGGGCCACCCGCCGCAAACCACAGGGAAGGGGGAGGCCGTGGCTCGCGCGAATTTCGCATCGGTGCTCGGATCGCTGGCAGTGTTTTCGTCGGGGGTCGCGCTCCTCGCGGCGCCCGCGCTCGCCCGCCCGGTGGAGCAGGTGCGGCTCGAGGCGCGGGTCATCGAGGTCGACCGCCTCACGGCGAAGGATCTGGGCATCCAGTGGGACGCCGGCGCGTCGAAGCTCTTCGCGACGCCGCTTCCGACGAGCGTCGTTCCGAACGCCGGAGCGACGCTGCTCGGCTCGCCCAGCGCCAGCACCGCCATGGGCCGGCCGGCCACGATCGAGGCCGGCGGCCCGATCCCCGCGACGAACGCCGCGACGAGCCCGGGCGACTACAGACTCCGGCTCGAGGTGACGCCGACGCTCACGTCGAGCGGCGGGATCGCGCTCGGCATCGAGGCTCTTCTGCCGCGAATCGACACGCAGGTGTCACCGCTGCGCGTCGAGAGCGTCTCCGCAGCCACGAAGGTGACCGTGCCTGCGAACGGGAGCGCAGTGATCGGAGGGCTGCTGCAGGACGATCTCCCGGCGCTCGGGAACGCAATGCCCGGGCTCTCGAAAGTTCCCGTTCTCGGCCGGCTCTTCTCGAGCACGTCCGCCAAGAAGGATGAAACCCGCCTCTTCGTCTTCGTGACACCGATCCTTGTCGGTGAAAGCGGCCCTGCGCAGACCGGCGGAGGCTCGGGGTCGCCGGCACCCGGGCAGGCGCCGGGCAGCGACACCGGAGCGCCGCCGCTCGTGTACGGCGGCTTCGACTACTTCGGCGTCCAGGCGAGCGAGGCCGTGCGGCCCGACTTCCCGCTCGTCACCACGAAGCAGCTCGTTCTGGTCGACAATCCCGCGACGGGGCGCCCCTTCCAGGGCGAGCTCACAGGGCCGAACACCGACGTCCTCTACGACGATTCGGAGACCGGGTATCCCTTCGTGAGCGGATTCAAGGGGCAGCTCGGCGGATGGCTCGGCCGCAAGAGCCGCTTCGGCTTCGAGGCCAACGGCTTCTACGTCCCGGAGACGACCGCGGAGTCGACGCTCACTTCGGGCGTGCCGAACTCGTTCTTCTCGGTGCCGTTCTACGACACGTCTCGCAACTTCGAATACTCGGTGGTGATCGGCTCGGCGCTCGCCGGAAGTCCGCAGTCGGTGGGGCGGGTCGACGTCGGCTCCTCGATCGACTTCTGGGGAGTCGGCGGAGCGCTTCGCATGCGTGATCTCGTCGACTGTGACGACGTCGACCTCGGCTTCTCGGCGGGGTTCCGGTACGTGAAGCTCGCCGAGCGCTTCTGGATCGACTACGACAGCGAGCCGACCGTCGCCACGGCGTTCGGACAGGGAACGCTCGGGAGCTACCTGTTCGCGGGAGGGGCGCTCCCGGCGGCCGGATCGCGCGTCCACGCGCAGGACGACGTGCAGTCGTCGAACGACTTCTACGGCCTCGATCTCGGGCTCGACGCCCGCATGGAGATGCTCCCCGGCCTCGAGTTCCGCATCGCGCCGCGGGTCGCGATCGGCGCCAATGCGCAGGAGGTCGACGTCTTCGGCTCGGGCAGTGCCTGGCAGCCGAACGGGACGATGCTATCGACACCGTACGGTGTCTTTGCGCGACCGGGCTACGTCGGAACGCGCAGCGAGACCAACTTCGCCGTCGTCCCCGAGATCGACCTCGAGTTTCGCTACCGGCTGTGGAAGGGGCTGCAGCTCTCCGCGGGCTACAACTTCTTCTACATGAGCAACGTGGCGCGTGCCGGGAACCAGCTCGACCGAGCGATCGATGCGCCGATCGACGCCTTCGGGGCCTTCAGCGCGCAGCCGCGGGCCGGCGCGAGCCGCGGCTACGAGACGGGCGACTTCTACGCGAACAGCGTGAGGCTCGGGATCCGGTACGACTTCTGACGGCGCCGGAGACGCCCGGCCCGCCCGCGCTGCCGGGAGGCCGCCGCCTCGTCCGGGTCTGCCACGCGTCGTTGCCGCCGGCGGTGTCCCCCGCGGCAGCGCTGCCGGCGTGAGTGGCGCGGCCCAAAGCAGGACGGGCCCGCGGGGTTCCGCGCCCGGCCCGCGGCGGGGGGCCGGGGGGCCCCCGGCCCCCGGGTGTGGGGGAGCGCGCGGTGGCCCCCGCCGCGCCCTGCCGAGAAGG
>JAYRMX010000095.1:0-3807 GCA_041912475.1 Myxococcota bacterium | reverse complement strand
TCGTCGAGGCAGTCGATCAGCACGCGGACCTCGACCGGCGAGAGGTCCTGCACCTCGTCGATCGCGAGGTGGCGGTAGCGAAGCGTTCGGCCACCGCGGCCGGGAAGCGGCCCGACCCGGAGCTGCCACGCACGCAGGAGCAGCGCGTCGTCCTCGGCGTCGAGCGCCGCGGGCGCCGACGCGTCGCCGTCGAGGAAGGCCGTGAGCTCCTCGTGCCGCGCGCGGCTCCAGTTCGCGGCGGCCGCGAGCTCGCTCTCGCGGAATGCACCCGGAGCGCTGCGCGCCAGCAACGGCGCGAGCGCCTCCGCGCGGCACAGCACGCTCGCCCAGTCGTCGAGCACCTGCACCGCCGTCTTCGGGCCCGGAACGCTCCGCACCTGCTCGGCGAGCGCCGCCAGCAGCACCGGATGGAGCTTCAGGCGCTGCACGACGCTCGGCGTGTCGTAGCGCGTCTCGCGCGGAAGCCGCGGGAAGAGCATCGCTCGCTGCTCC
Source organism: Myxococcota bacterium (assembly GCA_041912475.1). GTDB lineage: Bacteria > Myxococcota_A > UBA9160 > UBA9160 > UBA9160 > MYXO. The sequence continues at coordinate 3,315 of JAYRMX010000095.1, read as the reverse complement.
GCAGCCCAGTCCTCGAAGGTCCGCGCGCGCACGCGCGTCACGCCGAGCGCGGGAAGCACGTGCGACACGTAGCTGCGAAGCCCGCGCGAGAGGACGATGAACAGCGTCTGGTCGGAGTCGATCGCGGGGTCGTCGTACGCGAGGTACGCGATGCGGTGCAGCGCGACGGTGGTCTTGCCCGACCCCGCGGCGCCGCGGATCACGAGGAATCCCGACGACGGCCGCGTGATGAGCCCGAACTGCGCGGGATCGAGCAGGCCCGCGAGCTCGGGAAGCCGCTTGTCGGCGCGGCGGCGCGAGCCCTCGAGGTCGGTCCCGAGGCGCCGGCCCGCGGCCTCGCCGACCGCGTGCGCGCGCAGCGCCGCGCCCTCGCCTCCGCCGAGTCGCGCTCGCTCGCGCGGAACGTGCTGCCATCCGTCGCGCTCGCCCTTGCGAGCGATGAACGTTCCCTCGGGCGCCTCGACGCGCTCGAGCCGGCCGTGCCGGATCGTCACCGCGCGGCGGGCGACCACCTCGCCGACGCGAAGCCGCCCCGCCACCTCCTCTTCGTACTCGTCGCCCTGCCCGTAGCGGTAGTAGAGCTTCGAGATCGGCGCGTTGCGCCAGTCGACGATGCGAACGCCGCGCTCGATGAACGTCGCGCGCCCGAGGCACAGATCTCGCTCGGTTCCGTCTTCGCGAAGCCGCAGGTGCGCGAAGTACGGTGAGTCGCGTTCGACGCTCGGCCCGCTGCGTCCCTCGCGGATCTGGCGCAGGAGCGCCGTTCCCTGCTCGTACTGCTGGTGGATCGCGCCGGCGTCCTTGCTCTCCGAGCCTTCGACGAGCAGCTCGCGCAGGCGGGTGAGCTCCTTCACGAGGCTCGCTTCGCCGGAATCGCCCACGGGCGCGGGATCATCGAGCCGCTCGCGCACCCGCTCGAGGAGCGCGAGCTCTTCGCGGACGATGGCGTCCGTCATTCCCGTCTCACCCCTCTTCGCTCCCGCGCCACCGTCGGTGGGGCCGCAATCGCCACGTGCCGGGTCGAACAGTTTTAGCAGGCTCGCGGGCCCGAGCGGGAAGAAAAAAGAGGGTCACGCGCGAGCAGCGTGTCTCGCGGTCACGGCTGCTCGACCGACCGGTAGGACGCTCCCTGCGGGGCGTCTGCGCGGTGAGCCGGAGCGGCCCTCATCGTGCGATGCGTTCCCGGCGCGGGCGACGCCGGCGCCGGCTGCGCGAGGGCGATCGCCAGCACGAGCCCCATCCCGCGCAGGACGGCCTCGTACCCCTCACGGAACGTCGGGAAGCGCAGCCGGTAGCCGGACGCGACGAGCCGCGCGCTGCGACAGCGCTTGTTCGAGCCGCCGCGGCGCGAGCGCGCTCCGGGCTCGCCCTCGGCCGCCGGCGCCTCGCGCGGCGCGGGAGCGCCGAGGCGCGCGGCGAGCCAGCGCAGCACCTCGTCCTCGCGCGCGGGCTCCTCGTCGACGCCGACGTAGAGCGTCTCGGGCGAGACGAGAAGGGCCAGGTGCGCCAGCGCGCCCGCGCAGTCGTCGCGATGAATGCGATTGGTGTAGAGGGGCGCGCCGGGCCGAATCGTGGCTCGGCCGCTTCGTACCGCGTCGATCAGGCGCGTTCTCCCGGGCCCGTAGATCCCGCCCAGACGAAGCACCACGGCGGGGACGCCGCTCGCGGCGAGCACGCGCTCGCCCTCGAGCAGCCGCCGGCCCGAGAAGTGCGTCGGCTCGGTGGCCGACGACTCGTCGACCCACTCGCCGCTCGACTGCGCGTAGACCGCCGTGCTCGACGTGAAGAGCGCGCGCCGCGGCGGACGCGCGGCGAGGGCTTCGAGCAGGTTGCGAAGCCCGTCGACGTAGGCCGCGCGGTACGCGTCGTCGCTGCGCCCGCCCGCGGCCGCGGTGTAGAAGACGAGATCGATCCCGGCCGGAATCGACCGCAGCGTCGCGGGGCGCGTGAGGTCGGCAACGACCGGACGGATCGCGGCACACGATGCGTCGGGGCGACGGCGCAGGCCGAAGACCTCGAGCCCGCGTGCAGCGAGGAGCTCGGCGAGGGCCGTCCCGACGTAGCCGCAGCCGGCGATGAGGACCCGCGGTCCGGTGGGCTCTCGCATGGACGCTGCTCGGCTCCTCTGCTTCGGCTCGCCGGCGCCGGGAAGATCATCGCCGCTCACGCCGGCGGCGCCAGCCGCCGCCCACGCAGTTCAGCCGTCGTCGCTCGGGGGCCGCCGTCGCAGCTCCTTCGCACGCGAGCGCCGCCGCTTGGCGTCGACTCGTCGCGCGCGCGCGGCCCGGCCCGGCGTCGTCTTCGTCCTCGCCCTGCGCTCGGCCGACGCCGCGCGCAGCAGGGCGCGGAGCTTCTCGAGGCAGTCGGCGACGTTTCGTCCCCGGTCGCGAAAACGCTGGCTCGAGAGCACGAGGTCGCCGCCCGCGGTGATGCGGCCGGGGGCGATCGCGACGAGACGCTCGCGGACGGCGTCCGGGAGCGCCCGGCTCTCGCCGATGTTCCAGCGCAGGACGGCCTTGCTCGCGACCTTGTTGACGTTCTGCCCGCCCGGGCCCGCGCTGCGGACGAAGCGAAACGAAATCTCGCGCAGCGGGAGCTCGCCATCGGGATCGAAGGCCGCCACGGCGCCGATGAAACCAGATAGACTCGGGCAGCGCATCCGCAGGGAGTCTTCGTGGGCGTCTTCCTCGCGCTCGTGTTTCGCCTCGTGTGCCTCGGCGTCCTCGCCGTCGCGGCCGCCGCCGGCTGGTGGTGGCTGCGGCCGAGCCGTGCCCGCGTGCGGCCGAGCCTCGGGATCGAGAGCTGGCCGGTCGTCGCCGACGGGCGTCACAACTCGAACACCGACCTCGTCCGCTGGCGCGGGAGCTTCTGGCTGGTTCACGCGGCGTCGCCCTGGCACCTCGGCAGCGCCGAATGCCGGCTACGCATCTGGCGCTCGGCGGATGCGCGACGCTTCGAGCCCGTCGCCGAGCTCGGCATGCCGGGTGAGGACATCCGCGACCCCAAGTTCGCCGTGATCGGCGATCGCCTCTTCCTCTACGCGCTCCCGAACCGGGGCCGGGCCGCGCTTCCCTACACGACCGTCCATTCGGTGAGCGACGACGGCGTCACCTGGTCCGCCTTCACGCCGATCGAGCAGCCGGGCTGGCTGTTCTGGCGGCCGAAGACACGCGACGGTGTCACCTGGTACGTCACCGCCTACTGGCACGGACACGGCCGCTCGCGGCTGCTCTCGTCCGCGGACGGCATCGAGTGGTCCATCGTCTCGGACATCCACGAAGGCGACGCCAACGACGAGACGGACTTCGAGTTCCT
>JAYRMX010000094.1:0-18914 GCA_041912475.1 Myxococcota bacterium | reverse complement strand
GACGGCGGCAGCGGCTGCGTCAGCTTCCGCCGCGAGAAGTTCGTTCCGCGCGGAGGTCCGGACGGCGGCGACGGCGGGCACGGCGGCGACGTCGTACTGCTGGCCGACCGCAACCTCGCGACGCTGCTCGACCTGCGGCTTCGGCCCGAGCTCCGCGCAGCGCGCGGCGCACACGGGCAGGGAAGCCGAAAGGACGGCAGCGAGGGCGCGGACGCGATCGTCCGCGTTCCCGTCGGAACGGTCGTCTACGACGCGGACGCGCCGGCGGGAGCCCCGCCGCTCGCGGACCTGTCCGCCGACGGCCAGCGCTTCGTCGCCGCCCGCGGCGGCCGGGGAGGTCTCGGCAACGCGAACTTCGCGACGCCGACGCGGCAGGCCCCCGACTTCGCGACGCCGCCCCGGCCCGGCGAGAAGCGGCGCCTTCGCCTCTCGCTCAAGCTCCTCGCCGACGTCGGCCTCGTCGGGCTGCCGAACGCGGGCAAGTCGACGCTGCTGCGCCGCATCTCGGCGGCGCGCCCACGCGTCGCGGCGTACCCCTTCACGACGCTCGTGCCGAGCCTCGGCGTCGTCGAGGCCGGCGAGCGGCGCTTCGTGGTCGCCGATCTGCCCGGCCTCATCGAGGGCGCGAGCGAGGGAGCGGGGCTCGGCGACCGCTTTCTGCGTCACGCCGAGCGAACGCGCGTGCTCGTTCACTGCGTCGACGTCGGCGCCGTCGTCCTCGAGGGCCGCGACGCCGAGGCCGACTACGAGACGATCCGCCGCGAACTCGAGGCGTACGATCCGAGTCTGCTCGCGCGCACCGAGATCATCGCGCTCACGAAGATCGATCTCGTCGCGGACCGCGACGGCCTCGGCGACCTCGAAGCGCGGCTTCGGCGGCGCGGGCACGACGTGCTGCGCGTCTCGAGCGCGACGGGAGAAGGCGTTCGCGAGCTGGTCGCGGCGATGGCGCACGCGCTCGCGGCGGCGGAGGCGGCATGAAGGGACCCGGAACGCGTCAGGTCGCCCGCCGCGCGCGGCGCATCGTCGTGAAGGTCGGAAGCAGCATCCTCACCGACGCGGGCGTTCTGCGCCGCCGCGTCTTCGCCGATCTCGCGCGCCAGGTCGCTGCGCTCGCGGGCGAAGGTCGGGAGGTCGTACTCGTGAGCTCGGGCGCGATCGCGATCGGGAGCCGGAGCCTCGGCTGGACGCACCCCGGCCGCTCGATCCCCGAGAAGCAGGCCGCCGCAGCCGTCGGACAGATCGGTCTCGTCGAGCTCTACCGGAAGCTGTTCGCGAAGCACGGCCGGCCGGTCGCGCAGATCCTGCTCACGCGGACCGGCCTCGAGGACCGCGAGCGCTTCCTCAACGCGCGCCGAACGCTCCTCACGCTGCTGCGCCTCGGCGTGGTGCCGATCGTGAACGAGAACGACACGGTCGCGACCGAGGAGATCCGCTTCGGCGACAACGACAATCTCTCGGCGAACATCGTGAACCTCGTCGCGGCCGACCTGCTCGTGCTTCTCACCGACGTCGGCGGCCTGTACCACGAGCCGCCGCGCGACGGAGCGCCGAAGCCGCCGCTCTACGACGTCGTCGAAGCCTTCGACCCCGCGATCGAGCGCGCGGCGCAGGGATCGGAGCACGCCTTCGGGCGCGGCGGGATGACGACGAAGCTCGAGGCCGCGCGCGCGGCGGCGCATTCCGGCGCGGCAACGATCGTGTGCAGCGGGCGCTCGAAGGACGCGCTGCTGCGCGCCTGCGCGGGCGAGCGCGTCGGCACGCTCTTCCTCGCCGGCGTTCGCCTCGCGAGTCGCAAGCACTGGCTCGCGTTCACGACGAAGCCGCGTGGCGAGATCACGGTCGACGACGGCGCCGCGCGCGCGCTGCTCGAGCGCGGGCGAAGCCTGCTTCCGGCCGGGATCGTCGCGGTGAAGGGGCGCTTCGGACGCGGCGACCCGGTCTCGTGCGTCGACCTGCGAGGCCGCGAGCTCGCGCGCGGCCTCGCGAGCTACTCGGCACAGGACGTCGACCGGATCAAGGGCCGCCCGACGCGCGAGATCGGGGCTCTGCTAGGTTTCTCGAACGGCGACGAGGTGATCCACCGGGACGACCTGGCGGTGGTCCCGGCCCCCGGCGCCGGCGACCGAAAGGCGCAGCCATGACCTCCCCCGCCGGCCTCGACGCGCAGATGCTCGCGCTCGCGCAGCGCGCACGCGAGGCCTCGCGCAGCGCGGCCGAGCTCTCGACGCGCGAGAAGAACGCCTGGCTGCTGCGGGCGGCCGAGCGCCTCGACGCGGCGCGCGACCGCATCCTCGCGGCGAACGCCGAGGACGTCCGCGCGGCCGAGGCCGCCGGCGTCGAGAAGCCGCTGCTCGGTCGGCTCGCGCTCTCGGACGGAAAGTGGCGCGACATGATCGCCGGGCTTCGCGACGTGGCGGCCCTGCCCGACCCCGTCGGCGAGATCGTGCAGTCGCGCGTCCGCCCGAACGGGCTTCGCGTCGGCCGCATGCGAATCCCGCTCGGCGTCATCCTCATCATCTACGAGGCGCGCCCCAACGTGACGGTCGATGCGGCCGCGCTGTGCGTGAAGGCCGGCAACGCCGTGATCCTGCGCGGCGGATCGGAGTCGATCCGCGCGAACCGCACGCTCGGCGACGAGCTTCGCGCTGCAGCCGCCGAGACCGGAGTTCCCGAGGACGCCGTCGTCGTCGTTCCCACCACCGACCGCGCTGCGCTCGAGCCGCTGCTCCGCGCCGATCGCCTCATCGACCTCGTGATCCCGCGCGGCGGGCCTGGGCTCATCCGCAAGGTCGCCGAAACCTCGCGCATCCCCGTCATCAAGCACGACGCGGGCGTGTGTCACGTCTTTCTCGATGCGAGCGCCGACCCGAAGATGGCGACCGCGATCGTGCTCGACTCGAAGATCCGGCAGATGGCCGTGTGCAACGGCCTCGAGACGCTGCTCGTGCACCGCGACGCGGCGCGAACGGTGATGCCGCAGGTGCTGAAGGCGCTGCACGAGCAGGGCGTCGAGATCCGCGGCTGCCCGCGGACGCGCGAGGTCTTCTCCGAGGCTCGCGAGGCGACCGACGAAGACTGGGCGGCCGAGTACCTCGCGCCGATCCTCGCGGTTCGCGTCGTCGACGGGCTCGACGAGGCGATCGCGCACATCCGGCGCTTCGGGTCCGATCACACCGAGGTGATCGTGACGCGCGACTGGTCGAACGCGCAGGCGTGGCTGCGGCGGGTCGGATCGTCGACCGTCGGCGTGAACTGTTCGACCGCGTTCGCCGACGGCCAGCGCCTCGGCCTCGGCGCCGAGATCGGCATCTCGACGTCGAAGCTCCACGCCTACGGCCCGATGGGCCTCGAGGGCCTGACGACGCTCAAGTTCGTGCTCGAGGGCGAAGGTCAGCTCCGCGAATGACGGGCGCGCACACGCCCGCGCGAACGGGCCTGTTCGGCGGGACGTTCAATCCGGTGCACGTCGCGCACCTGCGCGCGGCCGAGGACGTCGCCGAGACGCTCGGCCTCGAGCGCGTCGTCTTCGTCCCGAGCGCGACGCCGCCGCACAAGAAGCCCGCTCCCGGAGAGACGATGGCGCCGGCCGCGCTGCGTCTCGCATGGGTACGGCTCGCCGTCGCGGGCAACCCGCGCTTCGCCGTCGACGACCTCGAGGTCGCGCGCGGCGGCCCCTCGTACACCGTCGAGACGCTGCGCGTTTACCGCGAGCGGATCGCGCCCGAGGTTCCCGTCTTCCTGATCGGACAGGACGCGATGCGCGAGATCGACACGTGGAAGGAGCCCGAGGCGCTGCTCGGCCTCACGCACTTCGCCGTGATGACGCGGCCGCCCCTCGCGCCGCTTCCGCTCGCCGACGTGATCCCGCACGAGCTCGCACGCGCCTTCGACTTCGATGCCGGGGGGCAGCTCGCCCGCCACCGAACCGCCGGAACGCTCGTCCGCCGCGTCGCGATCACGGCGCTCGACGTCTCGGCGTCGGACCTTCGCGCGCGGCTTCGGAGCGGCCGCTCGGTGCGCTACCTCATCCCCGACGCCGTCCGCGAAGCCGTGCTCGAGAGCGCGGCGTACGCCGGAGCGGCCGTGCGGCGCGGAGTGACCCAGTGACCCCGACGAAGAAGACCGGTCCGCGGCTCGATCGCCTCGAGAAGGTGCGCGTCATCGTCGGCGCGGCGCTCGACAAGAAGGCCGAGGACGTGGTCGCTCTCGACGTGCGCGAGCTCGTCTCGTTCGCCGACAGCTTCGTGATCGCAACGGGCGGCTCCGACCGCCACGTGCGCTCGATCGTCGACGGCATCGACGAGGCGCTGCGCGCACGCGGCGAGCGGCCGCTCGGGATCGAAGGAGCCGAGGAGGGACGCTGGGTGCTGATCGATTGCGACGACGCCGTGGTCCACGTATTCCAGCGGGACGTCCGGCAGCACTACGACCTCGAGCGCCTGTGGAGCGACGCGCCGAAGCTCACGTTCGTCGGGGCTCCCGCCGGCCGGAGCGCGCGCTAGTGCGGCCCGTCGTGCTGATCGTTCTCGACGGCTTCGGCATCGGCGACGGCGGCCCGGGCGACGCGACCGCGCAGGCGCGCGCGCCGTTCTTTCGTGGCGCGGCGAAGCACCCGCGCGCGCAGCTCGAAACCTCGGGCGAAGCCGTCGGTCTCCCGCCCGGACAGATGGGGAACTCCGAAGTCGGCCACATGACGATGGGCGCCGGCCGCGTGATCGACCAGGACATCACGCGCATCTCGAAGGAGATCGCGGCGGGCGCGCTCGACACCAACGCCGCGATCCAGGGCGCGATCGACGCGGTGAAGCGGCGCGGGACGAAGCTCCACCTCATGGGCCTCGTATCGGACGGAGGCGTTCACAGCCACGTCGACCACCTCGTGGCGCTGCTCGAGCTCTGCCACGAGAAGGGTATCGAGGCGCAGCTCCACGCCTTTCTCGACGGGCGCGACACACCGCCGACCTCCGGCCTCGGCACCCTCGAGCAGCTCGTTCCCGCGCTGGAGCGAACGGGCACGCGCGTCGCGACGGTGTCGGGACGCTACTGGGCGATGGACCGCGACAACCGCTGGGACCGCGTCCGCGAGGCGTACGACGCGATCGTCCTTCGCCGCGGACTGGCCGCGAAGGACGCCATCTCGGCGGTCCGCGACGCCTACGCGCGCGGCGAGACCGACGAGTTCGTGAAGCCCTCGGTCGTCGACGGGGGAGCGCCGCTCGCCGACGGAGACGCGGTGATCTTCTTCAACTTCCGCGCCGATCGCGCGCGCGAGCTCACGAACGCGATCACCGGGCAGATCCCCGAGCGGTTCGAAGGGCGCCTCGAGCGCGAGCGCGTCGTCTCGCTCTCGAGCTTCGTCTGCTTCACCGACTACGACGAACGCTTCGATCTTCCCGTCGCCTTCCACGGCGAGCCGCCGACCGAGATCCTCGGCGAGGTGCTCGCGCGAACGAAGCTTCGCCAGCTCCGCGTGGCCGAGACCGAGAAGTACGCGCACGTCACGTTCTTCTTCAACGGCGGCCTCGAGCAGCCGTTCCCGGGCGAGGACCGCATCCTCGTTCCCTCGCCGCGCGACGTCCCGACCTACGACAAGAAGCCCGAGATGAGCGCGCGCGAGGTCACCAAGAAGCTGCTCGCGAAGCTCGGCGAGCAGACGTACGACTTCGTCCTCGTGAACTATGCGAACCCCGACATGGTCGGGCACACCGGCGTGCTCTCGGCCGCCGTGGAGGCGGTCGAGGTGATCGACGACTGCCTCGCACGCGTCACGTCGGCCGTGCTCGCGAAGGGCGGCTGCGTCCTGCTCACCGCCGACCACGGCAACTGCGAGCAGATGATCGACCCGGCGACCGGCGGTCCGCACACCGCGCACACGACGAACCCGGTTCCGATCTGGTGGGTGACGCGCGATCCGGGCGGCCGGCGGCTTCGCGACGGAACGCTCGCCGACCTCGCGCCGACGATCCTCGAGCTGCTCGGCCTTCCGATCCCGGAGGAGATGACGGGCCGATCGCTCCTCGTCCCGGCGTGATGCGCGCGCTTCCCCCGGCGCTGCTCTTCGACCTCGACGACACGATCCTGGCGATGTCCGCGACCGCGATGCCGGCGTGGGAGGCGCTGTGCCGGCGCTTCGCGCCGCGCGTGGGTGTCGCGGACGCCTGCGCGCTCTCCGGCGCCATCCGCAGCGCGAACGAGCGCTTCTGGAAGGACGCGGAGCGAAGGCGCTGGGCGGGCGACGTCGAGCACGCGCGGCGGCTGATCGTCTCCGACGCCTTTCGCAGCGCGGGCGTCGGCGACGCCGCGACCGCCCGCGAGATGGCCGACACCTTCTCGCGAGAGCGCATTTCGACGATCGTCCCGCTGCCGGGAGCGATCGAGACGCTCGGCGCTCTGCGCGCGCGCGGGCGGCGCATGGCGCTCGTCACGAACGGCCTCTCGCGAACGCAGCGCGAGAAGATCGAGCGCTTCTCGCTCGCTCCGTACTTCGACTGCATCGTCGTCGAGGAGGAGCTCGGCGCGGGCAAACCGAACCCGCGCCCGTTCCGGCACGCGCTCGCCGCCCTCGGCGCGGCGCCGGCCGAAGCGTGGATGGTGGGCGACAATCTCGCCTTCGACGTCGCGGGCGCGCAGCAGGTCGGAATCCACGCCATCTGGCACGACGTTCGCGGGCAGGGGCTCCCCGCGGCGAGCGAGGTGCGGCCCGACCGCATCATCGCGGCGCTCCCCGAGCTCCTCGAGACGGAGGACGAGCGATGACCGACCCCGCCGGCTGGTGGCGCTTCTACGCCGCGGAGATCTCGTACTTCTCGGCGAAGGTGAGACCCGCGCTCCGCTACAAAGGGATTCCTTTCTTCGAGATCCTCCCGACGCCGCGCGCCTACCGCGAGGTGATCCTGCCGCGAACCGGGCTCGGGTTCATTCCCGTGATCGTGACGCCCGAGGACGAGACGTGGCAGGACACGAGCGACATCCTCGATCGGCTCGAAGCGCGCTTTCCCGATCCTCCGCTTCATCCGAAGGGCCCGGTGCAGTGCATCGCCAACCTGCTCCTCGAGCTCTACGCAGACGAAGTGCTGCTGCTGCCCGCGATGCACTACCGCTGGAGCTTCGCCGAGAGCGTCGCGAAGGCGCGCGCCGATTTTCACGCGGCCTCCGGCGACGCCGACACCGCGCGCGTCTTCGCCGACCGCATGTCCGGGAGCATCCGCGCGCTCGGCGTGGTGCCGGAGTCGGCCGCGGCGATCGAGGCGCACACGCGCGAGCTGCTGGCGCTGCTCGAACATCACTTCGCGGTGTCTCCGTACCTCTTCGGCGACCGCCCGTCGCTCGCCGACTGCGCGTTCATGGGCCCGCTCTACGCGCACCTCTACCTCGACGCCGTGCCCGGGCGGCTGCTGCGCGAAGCGGCGCCTCGAACCTGCTGCTGGATCGAGCGCATGAACCATCCCGAGCCGGATGCCGGCGGCGAGTGGTACGCGGGCGACGCGCTCTCGCCGACGCTTCGCTCGCTGCTCGCGCTCGCGGGGCAGGACGGGGCGCCGCTCGTCCTCGACACCGTGCGCGACTTCGAGCGCTGGGCGGACGCGAGCGGCAAGGCGGGCGAGTCGCCGCCGCGCGGCGTCGGGCTCCACACGACGCGGCTTCGCGGAGCGAGCTTCCAGCGCTACACGAGCGCCTACACGCTCTGGATGCTGCAGCGCGTCCTCGATCCGCTCGCGCGGCTCGGAGCGGCGGACCGGCGGGCGGTGGACGCCGCGCTCGCGGGAACGGGCTGCGACGAGCTGCTCGCCTTCGCGCCGCGCCACCGCGTCGGGAAGCGGGGCTTCCAGCTCGTGCTCGAGCGGTGACGGCGGCGAAGCGGCCTGAGCGGGCGGGAGAAAGCGTGGACGCCGAGCTGATCGATCCCGTTTGCGGCATGAGCGTGAAGCCGGACACGCCGCTGCGCGCCGAGCACGCCGGCCGCGTCTACGGCTTCTGCAACCCGAAGTGCAAGGCGAGCTTCGAAGCCGACGCGGAGCACTACCTCGCTCTCCCGCCGGGAGAGGCACGGCGGCGCGACCGCGCGGCCGAGGCCGCGAGCGCGAAGCGCTTCACGTGCCCGATGCACCCCGAGATCGTGAAGGACGGCCCGGGAGACTGCCCGATCTGCGGGATGGCGCTCGAGCCGATGGAGATCTCGCTCGAGGAGGAGGCGAACCCCGAGCTGGACGACATGGAGCGGCGCCTTCGCGTGTGCGCGGCGCTCACGATCCCCGTCTTCGCGATCGCGATGTCCGACCTCGTCCCCGGCCAGCCGCTGCAGCACGCGGCGGGTGCTGCGCTCGCGTGGATCCAGCTCGCGCTCGCGACGCCGGTGGTGCTGTGGGGAGCGCGGCCCTTCTTCGCGCGCGGCGTGGCTTCGCTTCGCAGCGGGCACCTCAACATGTTCACGCTCATCTCGCTCGGAACGGCCGCCGCGTTCGGCTACAGCGTCGTCGCGACCGTCGCTCCCGGGGCCTTCCCCGATTCGCTGCGCGGCCACGGCGGGCAGGTGCCGGTCTACTTCGAGGCGGCGGCCGTCATCGTGACGCTCGTCCTGCTCGGGCAGGTGCTCGAGCTGCGCGCTCGCAGCCGCACCGGCGCCGCGCTGCGCGCCCTGCTCGGCCTCGCGCCGAAGACCGCGCGGCGAATCGCCGACGGCGGCGACGAGAAGGACGTTCCGCTCGAGTCGGTCGTGGTCGGAGACCGCCTGCGCGTTCGGCCCGGCGAGCACGTCCCGGTGGACGGCGTCGTCCTCGAGGGCGCGAGCGCGATCGACGAATCGCTCGTCACCGGCGAACCGATTCCCGTCGAGAAGCATGCCGGCGACTTCGTCACCGGCGGAACGCTCAACGGCACCGGCGCGCTCGTGATGCGCGCCGAGCGCGTCGGATCGGCGACGCTACTCGCGCGCATCGTCCGACTCGTCGCCGAGGCGCAGCGAAGCCGCGCGCCCATCCAGCGGCTCGCCGACTCCGTCTCGGCCGTCTTCGTGCCGGGGGTGGTGGCGGTGGCGATCGCCACCTTCTTCGCCTGGATCTGGGTCGGACCCGAGCCGCGCCTCACGCACGCGCTCGTGAACGCCGTCGCCGTGCTGATCGTCGCGTGCCCCTGCGCGCTCGGCCTCGCGACGCCGATGTCGGTGATGGTCGCGGCCGGCAAGGGAGCGAGCGCGGGCGTCCTGTTCCGCAGCGCCGAGGCGATCGAGACGCTGCGCCGTGTCGACACGCTGCTCATCGACAAGACCGGGACACTCACCGAAGGAAAGCCGGCCCTGTGCGACGTGAAGGCGCTCGCGGGATTTTCGGAAAGCGAGATCCTCGCGCTCGCCGCGAGCCTCGAGCGCGCGAGCGAGCATCCTCTCGCCGCCGCGATCGTCGCGGGCGCGTCCGCGCGCGGTCTCGCGCTCGCGCACGCCGAGGGCTTCGAGGCGATCCCCGGCAAGGGAATCGCGGGCCGGGTCGCCGGACGGCCCGTGCTGCTCGGAACGCGCGCGCTCCTCGACGAGCGCGGCGTCGATGCGCGTGCGCTCACCGCCGACGCCGAGCGCCTTCGCGCCGACGGCAAGACCGTGATGCTCGTCGCACTGGGTGGCCGCGCCGCGGGGCTCGTCGCGGTCGCCGACCCCGTGAAGGCGACGACGCCGGACGCCATTCGCGCACTGCACGCCGACGGGCTTCGCATCGTCATGCTCACCGGAGACGGAAAGACGACCGCCGAGGCCGTCGCCCGGCGCCTCGGCCTCGACGACGTGATGGCCGAGGTGCTCCCCGACCAGAAGGCCGACGCCGTTCGCCGCCTCCAGGCCGAGGGCGCCATCGTCGCGATGGCCGGCGACGGCATCAACGACGCGCCCGCCCTCGCGCAGGCGCACGTCGGCATCGCCATGGGCACCGGCACCGACGTCGCGATCGAGAGCGCGGGCGTGACGCTCGTACGCGGCGACCTCTCCGGCATCGTTCGCGCGCGGCGCCTCTCGCGCGCCACGCTCCGCAACATCCGCCAGAACCTCGTCTTCGCATTCCTCTACAACGCGCTCGGCGTCCCCATCGCCGCGGGCGTTCTCTACCCCGTCTTCGGCCTGCTCCTCAGCCCCATGCTCGCCGCCGCGGCGATGAGCATGAGCTCGGTCTCGGTGATCACGAACGCGCTCCGGCTGCGGACGGTGAGGCTGTGAGCGGACACGCAGTGTGCGCCCCGATCCGTCGTGGTAAGTAAGTAGCTTTTGAGCTACCGTAGCGGGGTGCCGAAGGAGCTCGAAGTCCGGATCTACGCCACGGCAGCCGGCATCGAGCCCTACACCGAGTGGGAACGAGGGCTCAGGGATCGGTTGGCGCGGGCGAGGGTCCGGGCGCGGGTCGGGCGACTGCGCCTTGGCCACTTCGGTGACGCGAAGCGCGTGGGCGAAGTGTTCGAGCTGCGGATCCATGTCGGACCAGGCTATCGGGTCTACTACGGTCGAGAAGGAGACGCTCTCGTGATCCTCCTCTGCGGAGGAGACAAGGGATCGCAGGAGCGCGACATCGAACGCGCCGAAGCGTACTGGCGCGACTACAGGGGCCGGGATCATGGCAAGGACTAGGGACTATCGGGAGCACCTGGACGAAGTCCTCCAGGACGACGCGGAGGCGGTTGCTTACCTGAATGCCGCACTCGGCGAAGACGATCCCGAGGTCTTCCTCCTCGCGCTGCGCGACGTGGCACGCACCCGCGAGGGTGGACTCGCTGGCCTGGCCGAGAAGGCCCGGCTCAACCGGGAGCACCTCTATCGGATGCTCTCCGAGAACGGCAATCCGGAGCTTCGCAGCCTCGAGGCGCTCCTCGATGCTCTCGGGTTTCGCCTGAGCGTCGAGCTCAAGGCGACGGGGTAGAGCGGGCGGGCGAGCGGAGGCGGCCCCGCTTCCCCGCCCAGCGAGAGCGCCGCATCGACCGCGCTGATCAGCCGGCGGGCCGTCACGTGCTGCGCGAAGTCGATCCACGCCGTGGCCGTCGCCTCGTCCGGGCTCCGCTGCACGACCGGGGCGAGCGCGTTCGCCTCCACCCACGCAGCCGCGCACCCGTTTGCCGCTCGGCCGTCGCTGCCGATCCGCAGCGATGGCTCCCACCGCTCCGCGCGGACGAGCATGCGGAGCTGCGACTCAACCCGGGCCGGCGAGCGCGCTTCGCGCCCCCGGGAGCGCGAACGGGCACGCGCGGGCACCGGCGCGCGCGGAGCGGCCGTGCGATATCGACCTACCGGAGTTCATCTTCGAGCCCTCGGGACCGAGGATCGACGGGTGCGGCTACAACAAGGCTCGCACGCCCGCGTGTCTGGGACGGTCACACGGAGCGGCGCTTCCCGGCGAACCACAGCTCAAGCACCGTCAGGGAATTCGCGACGTCGGGCGCGAGGACGGCGAGCGTGCTCTGGGCGAGGTTCTTTCCGCGTTCGCCAGCATCGGCTTCGAGCGGTGCACGTCCCGAGATGCAACTCATGTACGGGGCGACGCAGCCGCGTGCTCGCGCATCGCGGCGCCGCGACGCAGTACGACGAGCGCGAGCTGGATCGCGCCGGTGCGCACGCCGCCGGGAGCGGCTCCTCGCGGCGCGAGACTCAGAACGGATCGAGCCGGATCTTCTCGCCGCCGTACGAGCGCCAGGTCTTGTGGACGATCAGGCGCGCACCGTGGCCGAAGCGGAAGTACGACCAGACCCATTGGAGGAAGACGAAGAAGCGGTTGCGGAAGCGCATCAGGAAGACGATGTGGACGAAGACCCAGAGGAGCCAGGCCGGCAGGCCGGAAATCTCGAGGCCGCCGACACTCGCGACGGCCTTCGAGCGCCCGATCGTCGCCATGATGCCGCGGTCACGGTAACGGAAGGCCGGCGCTGCGGCGCTCGTGCGGCCGCGCACCCGATCGGCGAGCAGGCGGGCGACGAACTTCCCTTGCTGGATCGCGACTGGAGCGATCCCCGGAAGTGAAGCGCCCGAGGCCTCGCGGAAGGCTGCGAGGTCGCCGATCACGAAGACGTCGGGATGTCCGGGGAGAGAGAGATCGGGAGCGACGAGGATCCTTCCCTGCGAATCCTTCTCGCCGAGGATCCGGTAGGCGAGCTGCGAAGGCGTCACCCCCGCTGCCCAGAGGATCGTGTGGCAGGGCACGAAGCGATCGCCGATCCGCAGACCTCCGGGGCCGAGCTCGCTCGCGCGGGCGCCCGTCACGACGCTCACGCCGAGGTTCCCGAGCGCTTCACGGGTGGCCTCCGAGAGCGAAGGAGGGAACGACGGGAGGATGCGGTTGCCGAGCTCGACGAGGAGGACCTTCGTCTGCGAGAGGTCGGCCACCCGGTAGTCTCCCTGGAGGGTGTGCGACGACATCTCTGCGATCGCGCCGGCGAGCTCGACCCCCGTCGGTCCGCCTCCGACCACGACGAAGGTGAGGAGAGCCGCACGCCGGACGGGATCTTCTTCCTTCTCGGCGAGCTCGAACGCCATGAGTACGCGGCGGCGGATCTCCGTCGCCTGCTCGATCGTCTTGAGCCCCGGAGCGACGACTTCCCAGCCGTCGTTTCCGAAATAGGAGTGCTTCGCGCCGGTGGCGATCACGAGGTGATCGAAGCTGCGCCAGCGATCGTCGTAGTGGATCCGCTTGCCCGCGAGATCGACGTCGTCGACCTCGGCGAGGGTGATCCGAAGATTTCGCTGCTTCGAGAAGAGCTTTCGGAGCGGGATCGCGACGTCGGAGGGATTGAGCCCGGCCATCGCGACCTGATAGAGCAGCGGCTGGAAGAGGTGGAAGTTCCGCCGGTCGATGAGCTCGACTTCGCAGTCTCGAACCTTCGCGAGTCCTCGCGCGACCGCGACGCCGCCGAAGCCCCCGCCGACTACGCCGACCTTCTTGCGCGCGGAGAGGCCCTCGATCGAGGTCATCGTCCCTCCTCCCGGGCTCCCGAGGAGAGGATAGTGCGGCGAACGGGGCGCGGTGCTCGAGACGGCCCCCGCTCGCCCGGCCGCGCTACGCGGCGACGGGCTTTGCGAGGGCGCGTGCGGGGCGAAGCGGTGACGAGAGCTCGAGCTCGGGATCGTCGAGCGCTCCGAAGCGGAGCGCCTTCCAGTCGTCGAAGAAGCTCTGGCGCGAACGCCACGGATCCGACGCGCCCTGCTTCGGCCACTCGTCGATCGAGCGGAGCACGTAGCCGGGGCTGAAGCCTTCGATCCACGGCGCCACGGGCTCGACACCGCGGAGGTTCCGGGGTGTGGCCTGCGACATCCCGCGCTCGTCCATGCGGCGCAGCAGCCGGCAGAGGAACTGGCAGACGAGGTCGGCCTTGAGCGTCCACGATGCGTTGATGTAGCCGAAGACGGAGACGAGGTTCGGGACGTCTTCGAACATGACGCCCCGGTAGGTGAGCCGCTTCGAGAAGTCGACTCGCTCGCCGTCGACCACGACCTCGGCGCCGCCGAACTGCTCGAGGACGAGTCCCGTCGCCGTCACGATCAGATCGGCTTCGAGCTCGCGGCCCGAGCCGAGGAGGATGCCCTTCTCGGTGAAGGTCTCGATCGTGTCGGTCTCGACACTCGCGCGCTCCTCGCGGATCGCTCGGAAGAGATCGCCGTTCGGGACGAGGCACAGGCGCTGCTCCCACGGCGCGTAGTCGGGGGTGAAGTGCTTCTCGACGTCGACGTTCGGGCCCAGATGCGCGCGCGCCTGATCGATGAGCAGCCGCTTCATTCTCTCGGGGTGGCGTCGCGAGAGGCGGTAGAGGATCTGCTGGAGGATCGTGTTCTTCCAGCGCGAGATCCGGAAGGCGAGCGACTCGGGAAGAATTCGGCGAAGCGCGTTCGCGATCGGGTCCTGCGGAGGTCGCGACACGATCCAGGTCGGAGTACGCTGGAGCATCGTCACGTGGGCCGCCGACTTCGCGAGCGCGGGGACGAGGGTCACGGCCGTGGCGCCGCTTCCGATCACGATCACGCGCTTTTCGGAGATCTCGAGGCCCTCGGGCCAGTGCTGCGGGTGGACGATCGTTCCGCGGAAGCGATCGCGGCCCGCAAAGCCGGGGTCGTAGCCGGCCGAGTAGCGGTAGTAGCCCGCGCACGACGCGACGAATCCGGCATGGAAGCGGACGGTTTCCTCGTGGCCCGCGGCGTCGCGCCGGATCGCCTCGACCTCCCAGCGCGACTGGGCCGAGGACCACCTCAGGCTCACGACGCGGTGGCGGAAGCGGATCTTCGATTCGATCCCGGCTTCGCGCGCGGTGTCCTCGATGTAGGTGCGAATCAGATGCCCATCGGCGATGGCGTTCGCGTCGGTCCAGGGCCGGAACGCGTAACCCATCGTGAGCATGTCGGAGTCCGAGCGGATCCCGGGGTAGCGGAAGAGATCCCAGGTGCCGCCAATCCGATCACGGGCCTCGAGGATCGCGAAGCGCTTACCCGCTGCGTAGCGCTGGAGGTGCCAGGCGGCGTCGATTCCAGAAAGCCCGGCTCCGAGGATGAGAACGTCGAAATGTTCAAGGGGCATGCTGCGCTCCGCCAGGTCCCGAAGGGTTCTTAGCCGGCCGGCGCAGCGCGGCCAGTCCGTGCCTCAGCGGCCGAGCAGCCGCTTCAGCTCGGCGACGCCGCCGACGGCGTGCGAGAGGCGCGGTGCGGCGGGGATGAGGTTGAGGATGCGGCAGCCGGCTTCGACGTAGGGCGCGACGAACTCGGCGACGTGCTCGGGCGTTCCGAACGCGCAGTAACGCTCGAACGGACCGAAGGGAAGGCGGTAGAAGCTCTCGAGCGTCGCGGCGATGCGTGCGCGCGCTGATTCGCGCGATTCTCCGAAGCAGCACCAGATCTCCATCGTGTGCTGCCAGTCGACGGCGTCGCGCCGGGCGGCGTTCGCCTCCTCGGCGACGCGCGCGGTCGCTTCGGCGAAGCGCCGCGCCGAGTTGAAGACGCCGATCCAGCCGTCGCCGAAGCGGCCCGCGCGGCGCAGCGCGGCGTCGGAGCGTCCCCCCACGACGATCGGGATCGGCGGCGCCGGCGCGGGGAGGATGCGCGCGGCGTCGATGCGGAAGAAGTCGTCCGACCACGAGACCGTCTCGCCGCGCAGCAGCGATCGGACGATTCGAAGCGACGCATCCATGCGTCGCCCGCGCGTTCGCGGATCGACGCCGCAGATCTCGACCTCGTGCCGATCTTCGCCGCCGAGACCGACACCGAAGACGATGCGCCCCGGCGCGAGCTGCGCCAGCGTCGCGAGCTGCCGTGCGACGGCGACGGGATGGCGCAGCGGCAGCAGGTAGACGCCGACGTACACGGGAAGCTCGGGCAGGAGCGTCGCCATCGCGGTGGCGGTGACGAGGCCGTCGATGCCCTCTCCGCCGTGAAAGCTCACGTGGTCGATGGTGCCGACGTGATCGACGGGGCCGGCCGCCACGACGCTCAGATCCGCGAGCGACGCCGGGCGAAGCGGCTGCGCCGTGATGAGCCCGATCCGCAGGTCCGCCATGGCCGCCTCCCGCCGCACGAGGCGGCCCCGCTCATCCCCGCACCTCAGGAGTGGTCGCGAGACACGAGTCCGTGACGCTGCCCGTCGCGATGGGCAAGAGCCGGCACGGCTCGTTGCGGGCGATCCTGCCCGGCCGAAGCAGCAAGAACGCAGAGAGGAGGCAAAGAAGGGGTAGCCGCGCTGAATCCGGCGCGGAATGGCTCAGCGACGATCCCGCAGCGGCGCGAGCGGGCGGCGCAGCCGGGCGCCAGCTCGCTCGCGATCCGCGCCCCTTGACCTGCTCGGCACACGGGCGGATCCTCGCTCCGCGCCCCGGTCCCGCGGACGCTCCGTGCGCAACCTCCTCGGCTCCGTTCTCGAGCTTCTCTTCCCGCCCGCGTGCGCGCGCTGCGGCGCAGGCGCGGGTGGCGACGGGCTGTGCGCGCCCTGCGCCCGCGCGCTGCCGCAGCTCGCGCGCGGGAGCTGCCCGCGCTGCAGGGTTGCCGCCGCCGCGGCGAGCGGCGCTCCGTGCACGGCGTGCGGAGCGAGGCGCTCCCGCCTTGCAGCGCTCGTCGCGCAGGCTCCCTACGAGGGAGAGATCGAGCGCTTCGTCCAGCGCTTCAAGTATCCGCGGCGCGGGCTCGCCGGGCTCGACCCCTCGCCCGAGGCGCTGCTCACGTGGCTGCTGCTCGCGGCCGCAGCGCGCATCGGCGGGCCACCGCCCGATCTCGTCGTCCCCGTCCCGCAGCATCCGGCGGGCCTTCGCCGCCGCGGCTTCAATCCGGCGGCCGTGCTCGCGCGCGCTCTCGCACGCGAGCACGCGGCGGCGTTCGCTCCGCGCGCGCTCGAGCGCCTTCGCGACGGGCCGAGCCAGACGGGCCTCGACCGCGCCGCACGCCGCCGCAACGTCGCGCACGTCTTTCGCGCGCGGCAGCGCGTTTCGCCGCGGGTCTGGCTCGTCGACGATGTCACGACGACCGGCGCGACGCTCGACGACGCCGCGCGCGCGCTGCGCCTCGCCGGCGCCCGCGAGGTCGTCGGCGTGTGCGCCGCGCGGACTCCGTTTCGCGGCTAGCCCGTCTTCTCGGACGCGGCGAGGTCGAGGATCGCCTGCTGGAGGCGCGCGGGGTCGACGGGCTTCTTGAAGATGACTCCGCCGAGGCCGAGCAGGCGGCTCCGCTTGATGATGTGGTCCCGGTCGTAATGGAAGGCGGTCATCATGAGCACGGGCAGCTCGGGGTGCCGCACCTGGATTTCCCGATACAGCTCGTAGCCGTCCATTCGCGGCATCACGACGTCGGTGAGAACGAGCTGGAAGTGTCCGTCGCGAATCCGGTGCAGCGCCTCTTCGCCGTCGCTCGCGGTCTCGACGACGCAGCCCCATGCCGTGAGGATCTCGGCGAGGCTGCGCGAGAGGCCGAGGTCGTCGTCGACGACGAGAACGCGCAGGCCTTCGAGGCGCGGGTCGCGCGCGACGACCGTGTGGCTGCGGTTTCGAAGGTCGACCATGCGCGCCGCTCCCGCGTAGCCGACCGTCTGGTAGTTCTCCTCGCGGACCATCTCGCCGAGCCGGTCGAGGATCTCGGTCACGCGCCCGATCTCGCGACGAATCGCGTCGAGACGCTCGTGCTCGACCGAGCAGTCCTGGTCTCCCGCGCGCTTCTCGATGTCGCGCTCGAGCAGCTCGATCTGGTTCACGACCACGGCGAGCGGGTTGTTGATCTCGTGCGAGAGGCCGATCGCCACCTCGCCGAGGGTGGCGAGCTTGTCCTTGCGGAGGATCTCGCGCAGGTCCTTCGCGAAGCCGATCGTTCCCGACTCCGCGCCGCTCTCGTCGTAGAGGAGCGTTCCGGAGATCGCGACGGGAATCTCGTCGCCCGACTTCGAGACGAACGTGGTCTGGAGCGTCTCGACGACGCCCTCTCCTCCGAAGCCCGCGTTCCGCATCGCGTTCGCGACGCGCTTCGCCTCGTCGACGCTCGGGTACAGGCGGCCGACGAACGACCCGAGGACCTCGTCGGGCTCGTAGCCGAGGGTTCGCTTCGCGCCGTCGTTGTAGTAGATGACGACGCCCTTGCGGTCGGTCGCGACCACGATGTCCGTCGAGCGGGCGATCAGCCGCTCGAGCGTCTCTCGCGTGATTCCCATCGCGGCAGAGGCTAGCGCACCGAGGCGCGGGGCCCTCCCCCCGGCTACTCGATCCCGTGCTCCGCGAGCCAGCGCTCGGCGTCGATCGCGGCCATGCAGCCGGTCCCGGCGGCGGTGATCGCCTGCCGGTAGACGGGATCGGTGGCATCGCCGCACGCGAAGACGCCCGCGACCGAGGTGCGCGAGGTTCCGCGCTCGACCTCGACGTACCCGACGGCGTCGAGCGCGAGCTGTCCGCGCAGGAGGTCCGTGTTCGGCTTGTGGCCGATCGCGACGAAGAGCGCCTCGATCGGGATCTCGCGCTTCTCGCCGCTTCGCACGTCGCGCACACGCACGCCCGTCACGAAGTCCTGGCCGATCACTTCGTCCACCTCGGCGTTCCACACGAACTCGATCTTCGGGTTCGCGAGCGCGCGGTCCTGCATGATCTTCGACGCGCGCAGCCGGTCCCGCCGGTGGATGAGGCTCACCTTCGTCGCATATCGCGTGAGGAAGAGCGCCTCCTCGAGCGCCGTGTCTCCGCCGCCGACCACCGCCATCGGCTTGCCGCGGAAGAGCGCGCCGTCGCACGTGGCGCACGCCGAGACGCCCCGATTCATGAGACGCTTCTCCGACTCGATGCCGAGCCACTTCGCCGACGCACCGGTCGCGATGATCAGCGCGTCGGCGTCGAAAGTGCGCTCGTCGCTCACGACGCGGAAAGGTCGCTGCGAGAGATCGATTCGCGTCGCGTCCTCGGCGATGACGCGCGTGCCGAAGCGCTCGGCCTGCTTCTGGAGCAGCTCCATCAGCTCGGGGCCGCTCACGCCCTCGGGAAAGCCGGGGTAGTTCTCGACCTCGGTCGTCAGCATGAGCTGGCCGCCGAACTGGAGCCCGGCGAGCATCACGGGCGAGAGGTCTGCGCGGCCGGCGTAGATCGCTGCGGTGTATCCGGCCGGTCCGCTCCCGACGATCAGGAGCTTCACCCGCTCGGCGCCCTGCCCGGCCCCCTTTCGCGCGATGCCGAGCAGCGGATCGAGCTCGCCCGTCTCTTCGAGCGCGTAGAGCTCGTCGCTGCCGCCCACGTGCCGATCGCCGACGAAGATCTGCGGCACCGTTCGCCGGCCCGTGCGCTCGATCATTTCGGTGCGGCGTGCGGGATCGGCCTCGACGTCGATCTCGGTCCAGGTCTGGCCCTTCCGCGCGAGCAGGTGCTTCGCCCGCTCGCAATACGGACAGGTCCTCTTCGTGTACATCGTGATGGCCGGCATCCGGAGCTCCTTCGGGGCTGGGCCGGAATGATCGGACGCT
>JAYRMX010000093.1:0-7821 GCA_041912475.1 Myxococcota bacterium | reverse complement strand
GTCCTCGCGCCGGCCAAGATCCCGGTGCGGCTCGGAAGCGGAGAGGGCCCCGTTCTCGACGTCGCGCTCGACGTCGATGCGGAGCGCTTGTGCGTGAGCGCCGTGTCGATGGGCAACCCGCACTGCGTCCTGTTCGTTCCGGGCGTCGACGCGGCGCCGGTCACTACGGTCGGGCCGCGAATCGAGCATCACCCGGCGTTCCCGAACCGCGTGAACGTCGAGTTCGTCGAGATCGTCTCTCGCACGCGCGTTCGCCAGCGGACCTGGGAGCGTGGCACCGGAGAGACGCTCGCGTGCGGGAGCGGCGCCTGTGCCGTGGCGGTCGTCGCCATCCTGCGCGGCGTCGTCGAAACGAGCCTCGTCGTCGAGCTGCGGGGCGGCGAGCTCGAGATCTGCTGGCCGGCGCACGACGCCCGCGTCCTCATGACGGGGCCTGCCGCCGAAGTGTTCACCGGACGGATCGCCGTGGAAGGAGGCTGACCGTGTTCGAAGGAGTCTTCACCGCGCTGATCACGCCGATGCGCGACGGCGCCGTCGACGAACGCGCCCTGCACGAGCTCGTCGAGCTGCAGATCGCCGCCGGCGTCGACGGGATCGTCCCGTGCGGCTCGACCGGCGAGGCGGCGACGCTCTCCCACGCCGAGCACCGCCGCGTGATCGAAGTCGTCGTCGCCGCTTCGCGCGGCCGTGTCCAGGTCCTCGCCGGGACCGGATCGAACTCGACGACCGAGGCGATCGCGCTCACGCGGCACGCCAAGGAGGCCGGCGCCGACGGCGCACTGCTCATCTCGCCGTACTACAACAAGCCGACGCAGGACGGCGTGGTCGCGCATTACGCAGCCATCGCGCGCGAGACGTCGTTTCCGCTCGTCGTCTACAACATCCCGGGACGAACCGCGTCGAACCTGCTGCCTGCGACGTTCGCGCGCCTCGCGGAGATCGAGCAGATCGTCGGCGTGAAGGAATCGAGCGGCGACCTCAACCAGATGGCGCACCTCATCGCGAGCGTGCCGGACTCGTTCGTCGTGCTCGCGGGAGACGACTGGGCCACGCTGCCGCTGCTCTCGATCGGCGGACGCGGCGTCATCTCGACCACGTCGAACGTCGCGCCGTCCGAGATGGTGAGCCTCGTCCGGGCGTTCCGCGCCGGGGACCTCGCGCGAGCGCGCGACGTCCACTACCGCCTGCTGCCGCTGTTCGATGCGCTCTTCTGCGAGACGAACCCGATCCCGGTGAAGGCGGCGGTCGCGATGCGCGGCCTGTGCCGCGACGACATCCGTCTTCCGCTCACGCCGCTCACGGCGCCGAGCCGCGAGCGGCTGCAGGTGGTGATGAAGGACCTCGGGCTGCTGTGACGGGCGGCGATTCCGTTCGCGTCGTCGTGGTCGGAGCCCTCGGGCGGATGGGTGAGCGTGTTCGCGCGGCGCTCGCCGCCGATCCCGGGCTGCGCCTCGGCGCCGCGCTCGAGGCGCCCGGACACCCGGGGATCGGCGAGAAGGTCGAAGGCGGCGTCGTCGTGTGCGCGGACGCCGCGGCCGCGCTGCGCGACGGCGACGTCGTGATCGATTTCTCGGTCCCCGCGTCGACCCTCGCGCTGCTGCGCGCGGCCGCCGCGGCGGGCGTCGCGTGCGTCGTCGGAACGACGGGCTTCTCGGCCGCGCAGCACGACGAGATCCGCTCGCTCGCGGCGAGGATCCCGATCGTCCACGCGCCGAACTTCTCGGTCGCCGTGAACGTGCTCGTCCACCTCGCGGGCGAGGCCGCGCGGCTCCTCGGGCCCGGGTACGACGCGGAGATCGTCGAGCTGCACCACGCGGCGAAGCGCGACGCTCCGAGCGGAACGGCGCTCGCCCTCGCCGGCGCCATCGCCGCGGCGCGAGGCGAGACGCTCGAAGAGCGAAGCGTTTTCTCCCGGGAGGGCGAGACGGGCCCGCGCCCTGCGCGTGCGATCGGCGTTCAGGCACTCCGCGGCGGCGACAACCCCGGCGAGCACACCGTGATGTTCCTCGGCGCCGGAGAGCGGCTCGAGCTCGTCCACCGCGCGGCGACACGCGATCACTTCGCGCGCGGCGCGGTGCGCGCGGCGCGCTGGGTCGCGGGTCGCGCGCCGGGCCTCTACGAGATGCGCGAGGTGCTCGGCCTCCCGCGCTGACGGACCCCCGCCGCGCGAGTCTCTCGGAGAAGAAAGTGGCGGCCGGGAGAACCCGGCCGCCGCGCCCTTCGATTTTCGGTCAGCAGTCGAAGTAGAGCTCGAACTCGTGCGGATGCGGCCGCAGGCGCACCGCATCGACCTCGGCCTCGCGCTTGTACGCGACCCACGACTCGATCACGTCCTCGGTGAAGACATCGCCCTTCAGGAGGAAGTCCTTGTCGGCCTCGAGGTGCCCGAGCGCTTCGTCGAGGCTGCCCGGCATCTCGGGGACGTTCTTCCGCTCCTCCGCCGACAGGGCGTAGATGTTCTTGTCGAGCGGATCGCCCGGGTGGATCTTGTTCTCGATGCCGTCGATTCCGGCCATCGCCATCGCGGCGAACGCCAGATACGGGTTGCACGACGGATCCGGGAACCGAACCTCGATGCGCTTGGCCTTCGGACTCATCGAGTACATCGGGATCCGGATCGCCGCCGACCGGTTGCGGCTCGAGTACGCCAGGTTCACCGGCGCCTCGTAGCCCGGCACGAGCCGCTTGTACGAGTTGACGGTGGGGTTGGTGAAGGCCGCGAGCGCCTTCGCGTGCTTGAGGATCCCGCCGATGTAGTACAGCGCCATGTCCGACATGCCCGCGTAGCCCGATCCGGCGAACAGCGGCTTGCCGCCCTTCCAGATCGACTGGTGCGAGTGCATCCCGGACCCGTTGTCCTGGAACAGCGGCTTCGGCATGAAGGTCGCCGTCTTGCCGTAGCGGCGCGCGACGTTCTTCACGATGTACTTGTAAAGCATCAGCTTGTCGCCCATGTCGACGAGCGGGCTGAAGACCATGTCGATCTCGCACTGGCCGCCCGTTGCGACCTCGTGGTGCTGCGTCTCGACCTTGATCCCCGCCTTCTCCATCTCGAGACACATCTCCGTGCGGATGTCCTGGAGCGTGTCCATCGGGGCCACCGGGAAGTAGCCTTCCTTGTAGCGCGGCTTGTAGCCGAGGTTCGGCGTCGCGCCGTCGAACTCGCGCCCGCTGTTCCAGCGGCCCTCGACCGAGTCGATGTAGTAGAAGCCGCGGTTCTGCGCCGTCTCGAAGCGCGCGGAGTCGAAGATGAAGAACTCGGCCTCGGGGCCGAAGTAGATCGTGTCGCCGATTCCCGAGCTCTGGAGGTAGTTGACCGCCTTCTTCGCGATCCAGCGCGGGTCGCGCGGGTAGTGCTCGCGCGTGATCGGGTCGACGACGTCGCACACGAGAGACAGCGTCGGGTGCTGCATGAACGGGTCGATCATCGCCGTCGCCGGGTCGGGGATCATCAGCATGTCGCTGTCGTGGATCGCCTGCCAACCGCGGATCGACGAGCCGTCGAAGCCGAACCCGTCCTCGAACGATCCCTCGTCGAGCATCCAGATCGGGTGCGAGATGTGCTGCCACACGCCCGGCGAGTCGGTGAACTTGAGATCGAACATCACACACTTGTTCTTCTTCGCGAACTCGAGCACTTCCTTGGCGTTCATTTCCTTCTCGATTCCTCTTTGGGTGTTGGGGGTTCGGTCCGGTGCGCGGGCTAGACCGCGTCCGATCCTCGCTCGCCGGTACGGATGCGAACGGCCTCTTCCATCGGGAGCACGAAGATCTTTCCGTCCCCGATGCGGCCCGTGTTCGCGGCCTGGCAGATGGCCTGAACCACCTTGTCGGCCATCTCGTCGCTCACGGCGACCTCGAGCTTGATCTTCGGCAGGAAGTCGACCACGTACTCCGCGCCGCGGTAGAGCTCGGTGTGGCCCTTTTGCCGTCCGAAGCCCTTCACCTCGGTGACGGTCATGCCCTGCACGCCGATCTGGTTGAGGGCCTCCTTCACTTCGTCGAGCTTGAAGGGCTTGATGATCGCTTCGATCTTCTTCATCGCGTCTTCCCTTTCCGTCCGAACGTCCCCGCCCCGGAAGGCCCCGGGGCGGGGCGTGCGTACGCTATCACGTCTCGCGGAGGCCGTGCGCGCCCCGGCGCACGTCTCCCGGGCCCCGGCGGGCCCTCAGACCGCCCGCTCCGGCCGCGCCGCCGCGAGGCCGGACACGCCGTGGCCGAGCGCTGCGCCCGTCTCGTAGCCGCCCGCGCTCGCGCCGAACACGTAGGCGCTCTCGCTGTGCTCGGCGAGGTCGAGGCCCTCGTGCTCGGCCTCGGCGTCGGTCCGCAGCGATCCGAACACCAGCTTGAGGCCCGAGAGGATCAGGAAGGTCATCGCCGGAGCGAAGACCGCCGTGAAGCCGATGCCCCGGAGCTGGACCCAGATCTGCTGGGCGTTGCTCTCGATGCCGGAGCCGAGCGTCACGGCGAAGATCCCCGACGCGAGAGCGCCCCACGTTCCGCCGAGCCCGTGGACGCCGAAGGCGTCGAGCGAGTCGTCGTATCCGAACGCCGGCTTGAGGAAGGTGAGGGCCGCATAGCAGACGACGCACACGCCCGCGCCGACCGCGATCGCACCGAGCGGCGAGACGTTGCCGCACGCCGGAGTGATCGCGACGAGCCCCGCGACGGCGGCGGTCGCGCCGCCGAGCGCGGTCGGCTTGCCGCGGTGCAGCCACTCGATGAGCGCCCAGGTGACGACGGCGGTCGACGTCGCCGTGCTCGTGTTCGCGAACGCCAGCGCAGCGAGCCCGCTCGCGCTGAGCGCGCTGCCCGCGTTGAAGCCGAACCATCCCGCCCACAGCAGGCCGGCGCCGATGAGGCACAGCGGCAGGCTGTGCGGCGGCATCGGCTCGCGGCCGAAGCCGCGGCGCTTACCGACCATGATCGCAGCGACGAGGGCCGAGAAACCGCTCGACATGTGGACGACGAGGCCTCCTGCGAAGTCGATCGCGCCGCTCTTGAAGATCCAGCCTTCTCCGCCCCACACCATGTGCGCGATGGGGCAGTAGACGACGATCGACCAGATCGCGAGGAACGCGACGAAGACGCCGAACCGCATGCGCTCCGCGACGGCGCCGATGATGAGCGCCGGCGTGATGATCGCGAACATCGCCTGGAACATGACGAAGACGAGCTCCGGGATGTTCCGGGCGGGTGTCGCGAAGTTCGGCACCGTCGAATCGATGGTGACCCCGGCGAGGCCGACCTTCGAGAGATCGCCGATGAACGATCCGCCCGTTCCGAATGCGAGGCTGTAGCCGACGACGATCCACAGCACGCCGACGACGCCCGCGGCGAGGAAGCACTGCATGAAGATGTTGAGGACGTTCTTCGCGCGGACGAGGCCGCCGTAGAAGAGCGCGAGCCCCGGCAGCGTCATCATGAGGACGAGCGCCGACGACGCGAGCACCCACGCCGTGTCACCGGAATCGATGGCCGCAGGCGCGGCCTCGCCCTCGGCGAAGGCGGCCGATGCGGCGAGCAGCGGAAGCAGCGCCGCTGCGATGGCGAGTCTGCGGCCGGCAGCCGGCCGCGCCGTGAGCAAAGAGGTCATCGGGCACTCCTTGTCGAGGCCGGGCAGCGCCCGGCATTGCGCGTTCGGGAGTGCAGAGGAGCAAGGCGCGTGCCAGCGCGCGGGACGCGCAGAGGCGCCCGGAGAGCGCCCGGCGGCGTTTCAGAGAGCCGCTGCGACTCGAGTGCCCGATCGGAAGGCAGCGGCTGCCCGGCTCGTGAGCAACGCTCGGCTGGCCTGCGATTCCGTGCGCCGGCGGCTCGGCGCAGCGGGAGCCCGGGTGGCGGGACGAGATCCGGCGACGCGGGCGCGAGGCGGAGGCCGGATCGGCATAGGGGCCCGAGGCAATCCCTCGGGACCCCTGCCACACCACCGGACAAGCGGGTCCGCATCCGGCGGTTCGGAGGGTTGAGGTTACGCGGCCAGCCTTGGGATCCCAAGCTGGTCGAAGTAACGGATGGGGAAGGCGATGTGGATCAGCATGGCGGAGTTCTTCCACCAGCGGTGGGTGTTCGCGGCGACGTAGGCGGCCTTGGGCTCGGACAGTCCCCTCGCGCGCAGCTCGCGGTACGTAACGCGTCCACGTTTCCAGTGCCGTAGGTGCAGCGCCCGGAGTCGGTGCCGGATCCACTCGTCGAGCGCCGCGAAGACCCCGGGCGTGTCGGCGAGGCGGAAGTAGCTCTTCCATCCCGTCAGGTACGACCGTAGGTCCGCCGCGACGCGCGCGATGCTCTGGCTCCGGGTCGGGCGCGTCAGCTTGCGCACTCGATCCTTCATCGCGGTCAGGGCCTTGGGCGCGACCTTCCGCTTCAGCCCGTCTCCTCGGCGACCCCAGTAGAAGCTGTAGCCGAGTAGCCTACGGTTCTGCGGACGGTCCACGGCGCTCTTGGCTTCGTTTACGCGGAGACGGAGACTCGCGTAGAGCCGCCGTAGCAGCCCCATGGCCCGCTCGCCGGCACGCCTCGACCGCACGTACACGTTGCAGTCGTCGGCGTAACGCACGAACGCATGCCCGCGTTTCTCCAGCTCCTTGTCCACCTCGTCCAAGAGCACGTTCGCGAGCAGCGGCGAGAGCGGTCCGCCTTGCGGCGTACCCTCGTGACGCTCCGTCGCGACCCCATTCGCCATTATCCCGGCTTCGAGATAGTGGCGAATCAGCCCGAGCAGCCGCTTGTCCTCGATTCGCTTCGCGAGCCTGCCCATCAGCACGTCGTGGTTCACGCGGTCGAAGAACTTCTCCAGATCCACATCCACCACGAACCGGCGACCCTCGTTCACGTACCGCTGCGCTTGCACGACCGCGTCGTGGGCGCTGCGTCCGGGACGAAAACCGTAGCTGTGCTGCGAGAAGGTCGGGTCGAATCGAGGCCCGAGCACCTGCAGGATGGCTTGCTGGATGAACCGATCGACGACGGTCGGGATGCCGAGCTCTCGTACCCCGCCGCCGCTCTTCGGGATCGCATGCCGTCGCACCGCAGACGGCTGGTACGTGCCCGCAAGCAGTTGCTCGCGCAGCGCAGACCAGTGCGTCTTCAGGTACTCCGGCAGCTCATCCACCGTCATCCCGTCGATGCCGGCGCTGCCCTTGTTCTTCCTCACCCGTTTCAGCGCGGCCCGAAGATTGTCGCGTTCGCACACGCGCTCCATCAGGTCGCTCGCTCCCGAGCGCTCGTTTCCGTGCGTCGCCGTCGGCGCTTCCGCGCTTCGTGGAGCTGTCGAGGCTTCGCCCCTATCCCCCCACGGTAGCTCGAGTTGCCTCGACATCTGCGGCCCTTTGCCTCCGAGACGCACGCTCGTTTCGCTCTCCTCTCCGTTCGGCCCTTCGTCCCGATCGCTCGCGACTACTACGGCCTCTGCTGACTTCTCGCTCCGCTTTCGCGTGGCCCTTTCAGGCCCGAGGCGAGATCTCCCCAGGTAAGAACACGACCCTTCCCCGCACGACCGCCCGATCTACGTCGCCTGAGCCTCGACCATCGGAGCTTCGCGATCATTTGCTCGCTCGCCCCGCCCGGCGCCGCCTCGTATCGGGTTCTTGTCCATCGGCCCGCGGTTCCGCTCCCCGCTTCCTTCCCACGGTCGGTCGCCCTTCCGCAGTTGCGCTTCGCTTCGATCGGGATGGTCTCCTTTCGGCGGGACTTGCACCCGCAAGGTCGTGCCCATGCTGGGCGCACAAAAAGGAACGGCCACCCCGAAGGGTGGCCGTTCGATTCTAGCGTTCGCCGTGAGGCGAGAGCTACTTGCTCATCCGCTTGCGGCCGACCATCGCG
>JAYRMX010000092.1:0-3163 GCA_041912475.1 Myxococcota bacterium | reverse complement strand
GAGCTGGCTCGCGGTGTCGCCGGCCTCGGGAACGGCGACGACCGAGACCGACACAGTGACACTCTCGTTCTCGACCGCGACTCTCGCGATGGGCTCGTACGCCGCGACGATCAGCGTGCGGAACACGCAGACGCAGGCGGCGACGACGGTGGCCGTGACGCTCACCGTCGCCGCGCCCGGGCCCATCCTCGCGGCCGAGCCGGCGACCATCGCCGCGAGCGCGCTGGTCGGTCAGAACGCTCCCGCGCAGACGCTCACGGTCCGCAATGCGGGCAGCGGGACGCTCTCGTACGTCGTGAGCGACAGCGCGTCGTGGCTCACCATCGCGACCCCGACCGGCACCTCCACCGGCGAGTCCGACGGCATCACGCTCGGATTCGCGAGCAGCTCGCTCGCCGCCGGAACCTACAACGCGACGATCTCGGTGACGGCGTCCGGCGCGACCGGATCGCCGAAGACGATCCCCGTGACGCTCGCGGTCCTCGCGCCGCTCCCCTTCGAGGTGTCGCCCGATCGTGTCGGCGCGAGCGTCGCGTTCGGCCACTCACCGCCCGCACAGACCTTCACGATCCGGAACGCTTCGGGCGGATCGCGGCCGTACTCGATCGCGAGTGACGCGAGCTGGGTCTCGGCCGATCCGCGCGTCGGGAGCTCGAGCGGCGAGAGCGACACGATCACCGTGCGCTTCACGACCGCGGCGCTCGCTCCCGGCGAGCACGTCGCCACGCTGCGCGTGCTCACGACCGGTGCCGTCGGCTTCGCGCTCCCGGTGACGCTGCGCGTACGGCCGCCTCCCGGCGACCTCGACGGCGAGGGCAGCTCGGACCTCTTCCTCTGGGGGCGCTCGACCGGGAGACTCTCGGTGCTGAGCCACGTCTTCGGTCCGCAGCTCTCGGGCGGCCAGATCACGAGCGGCCTGCCCGCGGACTGGCAGCTCGTGCTCACGGGCGACTACGACGCCGACGGCAAGGCCGATCTGCTCTGGAGGTCGCGCACCTCGGGCGCGATCGTCGTGTGCCTGATGAACGGGCTGGCGATGAAGGGCTGCGGGAGCCCCATCAGCGTCCCTTCCACGTACACACTCCTCGGCGCCGCAGATTTCGACGGCGACGCGCGGGCGGACGTCTCGTTCCGCGACGCCGCCAGCGGAGCCGTCGTCGCCTGCTTCATGAACGACCTCTCGCCTGCGTTCTGCACGCAGATCGCGTCGTACCCGCCCGCCTGGCGCGTCACCGCGAGCGGCGATCAAGACGGCGACGGTCACGCGGACCTCGTGGTGCAGGATCCTGCGGACTGGACCCTTCGCGTGTGCTCGGTGGTGGGCGCAGCCGCCGGGACGTGCACCGCCGCCTATGCGCTCCCCGGCGCCGAGGTCGTCGCGACCGGAGATTACGACGGCGACGGCGCAGCAGACCTGCTCTGGCTGCTCCGCACCTCCGGCCAGCTCTGGCTCGGCTTTCCGCGTGCGAGCGGCGCCTTGGCCTTCCGGTACCTCGGCGCCGTCCCGGCGGGCATCGAGATCGTGGGATCGCTCGATCTCGACGCAGACGGCCGGTCCGATGTCGTCCTGCGAGACGCAGCGACGGGCGTGGTCACCGTCTGGATGACGAGCGCGAGCGGTCTTGCGCGCGAAACCGTCCTCGGTCCGCTCGGGACCGATTTCACGCTCGGCGGGAGCAGTCCGGCGCAGTAGCCGCTCCGAACGCCCGCGCTCCTCTATGCTGCGGCCCATGCGGGTGGCGCTGGTCCACGACTGGCTGACGGGTATGCGCGGCGGCGAGCGCGTCCTCGACGTCCTCGCGACGCTGTACCCCGACGCCGAGCTCTACACGCTGATTCACGTGCCGGGGTCGACGTCGCCCGCGATCGAGCGGCTCCCGATCCACGCGAGCCCGCTCTCTGCACTGCCCGGCGCCGCCCGCCACTACCGCAAGCTCCTCCCGCTCTTTCCCTGGGCGATCGAGCGCTTTCGTCTCGAGGGCTTCGACCTCGTGCTCTCGACGCACCACGCCGTCGCGAAAGGCGTTCGCATCGCCGCCGGGACGAAGCACCTCTGCTACTGCTTCACGCCGATGCGCTACGTCTGGGATCAGGCGGACGCGTATCTCGGCCGCGGCCTTCGCCGCGCCCTCGCCGCTCCGCTCGTGCGCAGCCTGCGCCGCTTCGACGTGCGAACCAGCACGCGGGAGCGCGTCTCGCGCTTCGTCGCGATCTCGCGGACCGTCGCCGGCCGGATCGAGCGGCACTACGGGCGGCGCGCGGCGCTCGTCTATCCGCCCGTCGACGTGGCGCGCATCCGGCCGAACGAGAAGCCGCCCGAGGACTTCTATCTCCTCGTCGGCGGATTCGTCCCGTACAAGCGCGAGGAGATCGCGATCGAGGCCTTCCGGCGGCTCGGACGCCGCCTCGTCGTCGCGGGCGACGGCCCGACGCGGCGCGCGCTCGCCGCAGCGGCTCCGCCCGGCGTGGAGTTCGTCGGCCGCATCGCCGACGCCGACCTCGCCGGTCTCTATGCGCGCTGTCGCGCGCTCATCTATCCGCAGGAGGAGGATTTCGGCCTCGTCGCTGTCGAGGCGCAGGCCGCGGGACGGCCCGTCGTGGCGTTTGGCCGCGGCGGCGCCGCGGAGACGGTCGTTCCCTTCGCGTCTCCGGGGGGCGACGCGCGGCGCGCGACCGGCGTCTTCTTCACCGAGCAGACGCCGTCATCGCTCGCCGAGGCAATCGGTCGCTTCGAGGCGAACGAGCACGTCTTCGACCGCGTGACGATTCGCCGCAATGCGGAGCGCTTCGCCGTGCCACGCTTCTGCGACGAGATCCGCGGCGAGATCGCACGCTGCCTCGCCGGGGAGGAAGATCTCGCGGCCGGGTAGCCGCGCCGCTTCGAATGCTGGCCTCTCGCGCGCCGTCGGTTATCATCGAGGGCCCCGGCCTCCCAAACCCGCTCGGCCGGACGCGGTGACCGATGACCGGAGAGCGCAAGCGACGGCGCTTCGCGCGGGTTGCGCGCCTCGGACGCCGAGGACGCTTCGTGAGCCCCGGACGAGCCGGGCGGATCTCGGCGCATCCGGCGCTGTGGCTCGCCGGCGCCGCGGTCGTGGCGGCTCTGCTGTGCGCGGAGGGTGCGGGCGCCCTCGAAGTCGTCGGAGCGGCTTCTGCGCGGTTC
>JAYRMX010000091.1:0-10569 GCA_041912475.1 Myxococcota bacterium | reverse complement strand
GCGAGAGCGCGCCGCTCCTGCGGAGCGCGGCCCCGGCGCGGAGCGCGAGCAGGTGGTCCCGCGAGTGCCAGACGTGAGCGATCTCGAAGTGGCCTTCCGCGAGCAGCGCGCGCAGGCGCCGCACGTCGGCGAGATCGGCGAAGGGACGCAGGCCCCGCGCGCGCGCCAGCGCGACCGCCGGCGCGAAGCCGGCGGCGCGCGCCTCGTCCGCGAGCGAGCGCCCCGGCTGCGGCGGCTCCGGGCACGCGAGCGCAACGCCGTGTCCGGCGGCGCGCTGCGCGACGGCGAGCCGCAGCATCGGCTCGGCTGGCCCCGTCCACTTCCAGTCGCTCGTGACGTGGAGAATCTTCACGAGGCGGCGCGCGTCTTGCCCGCCGCCGGCTCCCCGGAGCCGACGCGCTCGAGCTCCCAGAGCTTCGCGTACTTGAGGAATACGTGGAACGCGGTCGCCATCGCGATGACGAGGCCCGGAACCCCGTCCCGGAAGCCCTGCTTCAGGACGAAGGCGCGGAGGAAGCGCGCGGGCGGACGCAGCCAGAGGTCGCTCGCGCGCGCGCGGCGTCCCGCCGCGAAGAGCGCCGCGGCCTGCACGCGGCTGAACTCCTGGATCCGCTCGACCTGGTCGGCGAGGTCGCGGTAGCTCCAGTGCGCGAGCTCGCCCGGGAGGCGCTCGGCGCGCCCGCCGAGAACGACGCGGCCGTGCGGGTTCACGCCCTCCCAGCGGCCCCGGCTGCGCCGGAACACCCGAAGCTGCCAGTCGGGGAAGAAGTCGCCGTGCCGGATCCAGCGGCCGAGATGATGCGTGAGCCGGTTCACGTAGAAGCCGTCGGCGCCGCCGCCGTCCCGGCCGATCGCTTCGCGGACGGCCGCGGCGAGATCCGGCAGCAGCGCCTCGTCGGCGTCGAGCGAGATCACCCAGTCGTGCTTCGCGTGGTCGAGCGCGACGTTCTTCTGCTCGACGTTCCCCGCGTACGCGTGGCGCACGATGCGCGCGCCGAGCGCGCGAGCGATTTCTTCGGTCGCGTCGCGGCTTCGCTCGTCGATCACGACGAGGCGATCTTCCGCCCATGCCACCGACTCGAGGCAGCGGCGGATGTTCCGCTCCTCGTTGCACGCGATGACGCATGCGCTCGCCGGGACGGACGCGGCGCTCACACCTTCACGCGCTCGACCGAGAGGACGCCCCGGATGCGCTCGATCTCCTTCATCACGGCCCGCAGCGTGCGAACGTCCTTCACCCAGACGTCGAAGCTCGAGACGGCCTTCTGGTCCCGTGTCGTGTTGACGCGCGCCTCGTCGATGTTGAGTCCGGCCGACGAGATCGACTTCGTGACCGCCGCGAGAATGCCGGGGCGGTCGACCGACGTGACCCTCACCTTCACCCGGCGCGGAACGCTCGCGGCGTCGTCCCACTGGACGTCGATCCGGCGCTCGGGGTCGAGCGCGAAGACCTTCTCGCACTCCTTCGAGTGGATCGTGACGCCGCGGCCGCGCGTCACGAACCCCACGATGTCGTCTCCCGGGAGCGGAGCGCAGCAGCCGGCGAAGCGAACGAGCACGTCGCCCTGACCGCTCACGCGGATCCCGCTCGAAGACGGCGCAGGCGTTCGCCCGAACAGGCTGCGCCGCTTCGGCTTGGGCGGAGGCTCGCGCGGCGGCGCCGCCTCGGGGCGCAGCCGGCGCAGCACCTCGGTCGCGGGCAGCGTCCCGTAGCCCACCGCCGAGAACAGGTCGGAGACCGTTCCTCCCACCTCGGCGCGCGCCGCCTCGGCGAGCTCGCCCGTCTCGATCAGCTTCGGCAGCGAGAGCGACGCGCGGCGCAGCTCGCGCTCGAGGATCTCGCGGCCGAGGTCGAGGCTGCGCTCCTTCTCCGCGTCGCGGACCGCGTGGCGGATGCGGCTTCTCGCGCGGCCCGAGACGACGAACTCGAGCCAGTCCTTGCGCGGCACCTGCGACGCGCTGGTGAGGATCTGCACCGTGTCTCCGTCGCTCAGTCGATGGCGCAGCGGGACGAGCCGCCCGTTCACGCGGGCCCCGGCGCAGTGCGCGCCGACCTCGCTGTGGATGGCGTAGGCGAAGTCGATCGGCGTCGCGCCCTTCGGCAGGTTGATGACGTCGCCCTTCGGGGTGAAGACGAAGACCTCGTCGGGGAACAGGTCGACCTTCACCGTGTCGAGGAACTCGTGCGGATCCGAGAGGTCGCGCTGCCATTCGAGGAGCTGGCGCAGCCATGCGAACTTCGCCGCGTCGTCCTCGTCGCTCGCGCGGCCTTCCTTGTAGCTCCAGTGGGCGGCGATCCCGTACTCTGCGTTCTCGTGCATCTCGCCGGTGCGGATCTGCACCTCCATCCGCTCACCGTACGGGCCGATCACCGTGGTGTGGAGCGACTGGTACCCGTTCGGCTTGGGCAACGCGACGTAGTCCTTGAACCGGCCGGGCACCGGCGTCCACATGCCGTGGACGATGCCGAGCGCCGTGTAGACGAGCTCCTTCGCGCCGTCGAGGACGATGCGGAACGCGATCACGTCGTGGATCTGATCGAGCCCGACGCCGCGCGCCTCCATCTTGGCGTGGACCGATGCGAGATCCTTGAGGCGCCCGGTCACCTCGCACGAGAGGCTGGCGGCGCGCAGCCGCTCGGACAACGCGCCGATCACCTCCCCGACGTAGGCCTCGCGCTCCTCGCGGCTCGACCGGAGCTGCTCCTCGAGCTCGCGAGCGGCGTCGGGCTTGAGCGCGCGGAAGGCGAGGTCCTCGAGCTCCTGCTTCATCCAGTGGATGCCGAGCCGGTGCGCGAGCGGCGCGTAGATGTCGAGCGTCTCCTGCGCGATGCGCTGGCGGGCGTCGTCCTGCATGAACGCGAGCGTCCGCATGTTGTGGAGGCGGTCGGCGAGCTTGACGAGCAGGATGCGGATGTCCTTCGACATCGCGAGGAGCATCTTCCGGAAGTTCTCGGCCTGGCGCTCGCGCACCGACGTGAACTCGATGCGCGCGATCTTCGTGAGGCCGTCGACGAGAAAGGCGACTTCCTCGCCGAACAGGCGCTCGATCTCGGACTGCGTCGTGAGGGTGTCCTCGACCGCGTCGTGAAGGAGCCCGACGGCGACGGTCACCTCGTCGAGGCGCATGCTCGCGAGAATGCCCGCCACCTCGACCGGGTGGACGAGGTACGGCTCGCCGGAGAGCCGCTCCTGCCCCTCGTGCACCTTGGCCGAGAAGACGTACGCCCGCTGCAGGAGCGAGAGATCGCTCGTCGGGTTGACTTCGAGGACCTTGTCGGCGACGTCGTTGAATCGAGCCACGCGACGAATTTCCGATTGGCTTCGAGGCCTTGCAGGACCGTAGCCGAGCCGCTCCGGAGGCACCATCGGCGGCTCAGCCGCGGCCGATGAGCGCAGCGAGACCGCCCACTCCCGCGAGCACCGTCGCGGGATCGAAGCGCGCGAGCAGCTCGGCCCGGCGCCCTTCTCGCTCGCCGCGAACGATCTCGAGCACGCGATCGACCGCGGCGTCGAGCACGTCGTTCACCACTGCGTAGTCGTAGCGCAGGACCTCGGGCAGCTCCTGCGCCGCCACGTCGAGGCGGCGCGCGATCACCTCGTCGCTCTCGGTCCCGCGCGCACGGAGCCGGGGTTCGAGCTCCGCCCGACTCGGCGGGAGCAGGAAGACGAAGCGCGCCTCGGGAAGCCGCGTCCGGAGCTGGCGCGCGCCCTGCACTTCGATCTCGAGCAGCAGATCGCGGCCGGAGGCGAGCGGCGCCTCGACAGCCGCGCGGCTCGTTCCGTACAGGTTCCCGCGGTATTCCGCGTGCTCGAGGAACGCCCCCTCGGCGACGAGCCGCTCGAACCGCTCGCGCGGGACGAAATGGTAATCGACGCCGTCGCGCTCGGCCGGCCGCGGGCTCCGCGTCGTGTGCGAGACCGAGAGGCCGAGGCCCGCGTCGGCCGACACCAGACGGTGACAGACGGTCGTCTTTCCCGTCCCCGACGGCGCGGAGACGACGAACGGAATGCCCCGCCGCGGCATGTTCAGGGGCCCGCGTCCTGCGGAGCGCCGGGACCGAGCCGCGCGGCGATCGTCTCGGGGTTGAGGGCCGAGAGGATGACGTGGTCGCTGTCGGTCACGAGGATCGACCGCGTGCGTCGGCCCTGTGTCGCATCGACCAGCTTGCCCCTCGCCCCCGCCTCCTCGCGCAGGCGCTTCATCGGCGACGACTGCGGCGAGACGATCGCGACGACGCGCGCGACGAGCAGGAAGTTCCCGTAGCCGACGTTGAGCAGGCGGAGCGCCGGCGCCGCGCGCGGCGCGTCACGTTCGGGCGCGACGGCCTCGGCGGCCGGCGCCGCGGCCCGGCGTCCTTCGGCCGCCCGCGGGCGCCGCGGCGGCGCTCCGGCGCCCTGCCCGTCACTCGACATTCAGCACCTGCTCTCGCAGCCGCTCGAGCTCGGTCTTGAGCTCGACGACGAGATGCGCCACCGGCGCGTCCGCACCCTTCGACCCCACCGTGTTCGCCTCGCGCGAGAGCTCCTGCAGCAGGAACTCGAGGCGGCGGCCTGCGGGCTCTCCCGCATCGCGCCCGTCGAGGATCGCGGCGAACTGCTCGACGTGGCTGCGCAGTCGGACGATCTCCTCGGTGACGTCGAGGCGGTCGGCCGCGAGCACGATCTCGTGCGCGAGCCGCGCCTCGAGATCGAGGCCGGTCTCGGCCCGGAGCTGCTCGCTGCGCCGCCGCAGGCGCTCGCGGATCGCGGCCTGTACGAGCTCTGCGCGCTCCGCGAGTGAAGCGGCGAGCGCGAGCACCCGCGCCAGCCGGCTTCGCAGCTCGGCCTCGAGCGCTGCGCCTTCGGTGCGGCGCATGGCGTCCGCACCGTCGAGCGCCTGGCGAACCGCCGGCAGCAGCGCCTCGAGAACCGCGTCGGGCGCGAGCTCCATCTCGACGACCCGGGCGACCGACGGCAGCCCGAGGAGCTCGGCCACGCCGAGGTTCTGCGCGAGACCGTGCCGCGCGGCGAGGTCGCTCGCGGCCTCGACGTACTGCGCCGCCGCGCCGAGGTCGAGCTCGAGCCGCGGGAGCGGTCCGGTGCCCGACGCGAGCGAGACGGCGACGTCGGCCTTGCCGCGCGCGAAGCTCTTCTGCGCCAGCGACCGAACGTCGGCCTCGGCCGGCGCGAGCATCCGCGGCATGCGGACCGACACGTCGAGGTGCCTGGAGTTGAGGCACCGCACCTCGACGTCGAAGCGCACGCCGCCGACGGCGAATGCTGCGCGCCCGAACCCGGTCATGCTGCGGATCATTTTCGTCTCCGGCGAGGCGCGGCCGCCTCGCGCATTCCCGCGCGCGCCGCGTCGATCGCCTCGGGCAGCAGCGCACGCACCTCGTCGGGCGCCGCCGTGGCCGTCCCGACCTTGCCGACGACGACGCCCGCCGCCGCGTTCGCGATCACCGCACTCTCGAGCAGTGTCGCGCCGGCGAGCCGCGCCAGCCACAGCGCCGCGATCGTCGTGTCGCCGGCGCCCTGCACGTCGAAGACCTCGCGCTCGGCCGTCCGGACGTGCACGGCGCAGTCGCCCTCGAAGAGCGTCATTCCGTCGCCGCCGCGGGTCACCGCGACGGCCGCGCCGCCGAGGCGCCGCCGCAGACGCCCGGCGGCTTTCACGAGGTCGGCTTCGCTGCGGATCGCAACGCCGGAGAGGACTTCCGCCTCGCGCAGGTTCGGCTTCACGAGAGAGGCGCCGCGATACGGCGACAGCGAGCTCTTGGGATCGACCGCGACCGGAACGCCGCGCGCGCGGAAGCGCCGCATCGCGGCGGCGATCACGCCCGGCGCGAGCGCGCCCTTGCCGTAGTCCTCGAGAATGACGCCCGAGACGCCGCCGAGCGCGCGCTCGACCGCGGCGACGAGCCCGCGCACCGCGGGCGCCGGGATCGGCGCCTCGGTCTCGCGGTCGAAGCGGACCACCTGCTGCGAACGGGCGATGACGCGCGTCTTGCGCGTGGTCGGGCGGCCGGGCTCGGCGACGAGGCCGCTCACGTCGACGCCGAGCTTCTCGAGCGCCTCCGTCACCCGGCGCGCTGCGGTGTCGTCGCCGACCACCGAGCAGAAGGAGCAGCCGCCTCCGAGCGCCACGACGTTCCGAACCACGTTGCCGGCGCCTCCGAGCACCACCGACTCCCGGCGCACGTGCACCACGGGGACCGGCGCCTCCGGGCTCACGCGGTCGACCTCGCCCCACAGGTACTCGTCGAGCACGACGTCGCCCACCACCAGCAGGCGAACCTTCGCGAAGGCGTCGAGGATCTTCTCGAGGCGCCGGCGATCGAGGGCGCCCTTCACGACGCCGCCCCGGGAGCGCCGGCCGGCGCGAGGCCCTCTCCTTCCGGGCGGCCGCGCAGGTGCCAGGACAGAAGGCCGGCTCGCTCGCGCCAGCGCCGCCGCTGGCGGTCCGAGAAGCACGCCAGCGGAGCTCCGAGCACGAGCCCGGCGGCGCATTTTGCGATGCGCTGCGCTCGGACGATGCGCGCGGCGCGCTCGCCGCGGCGCTTCGCGAGGAACCGGTACAGCGAGCGGTGGTACTCGATGCGTTTTCGCAGCGCGTCCTTGCGTCCGCTGCTCGCGCCCGAGAGGTGCACGAGCTCGACGTCCGGCAGGTGCACGACGCGCCAGCCGGCCTCACGGATGCTCCAGCACCAGTCCGTCTCCTCGAGGAACATGAAGTACTCCTCCGGCAGGCCGCCGATCTTCTGCCACACCTCGCGGCGAACGACGAGGCACGCGCCGAGCACCGCATCGACGTCGACGGGCGCCGCGACCCGCCGCCGTTTCGACGGAAAGCGCCGCGGAAACAGCGTCTCGAGCACGCCGCGCGGAACGAGCTCGGTGAGGATCCCGGGTGCTGCGTGGACCGAATTCTGACGGCGCCCGTCGGGATGCAGGAGCTGCGGCCCGACGACGCCGGCGTCCGGATGCGCGTCGAGAAAGGCGACGCAGCGCTCGAGCGCGTCCCGTCTCACGAGCGTGTCACTGTTGAGCAGCACCGCGTGCCGCCCGGCGGCCGCGCGAAGCCCGGCGTTGCAGCCTCTCGCGAAGCCGACGTTGGCCGGAAGCGCGATCGCCTTCACCCAGGGATGGCGCTCCGCCACCGCCTCCGCCGTGCCGTCGCCCGACGCATTGTCGACGAGGATCGTCTCCGTCTCGATCCGGCCCGCATCGCGCCGCCCACGAACCTCGCGGTCGATTGCGGCGAGGCACGCGAGCGTGATCTCTCGCGTCTCGTAGCTCACGACCACGATCGAGAGGTCGATCATGCGACCGCCCGTCCGGCGAGCGCGGGCAGCGCGGCGTCGATCGCCTCCTGCGGCGTGATCCACGTCATGCAGCGATGGTCGATCGGGCACGTGCGCAGGTAGCACGGCCGGCACGGGACGTCGGCGCAGAGCACGCGGACGCGCTCGAGGTTGAGGCTCGTCTTTTCGAGGCTCGTCGGTCCGAGGAGCATGACGCAGGAGACGCCGAAGGCGGCCGCGACGTGGCGTGCGCCGGCGTCGTTGCACACGAGCACGCGGCTGCGGCGAACGAGCGCCTTGAGGCCCCCGAGCCCGAGGCGCTGTGTGAGGTCGGCGACCGGGGCCTTCATCGCCTCGGCGACGCGCCGCGCGAGGGGGCCCTCCGCAGGAGCACCGACGAGGAGCACGCGCGCGCCGGCCTCCGCGAGCGCGTCGCCCACGCGCGCGAAGCGCTCGGCCGGCCAGAGCTTCGAAGGCCCGAACGATGCGCCCGGCGCGAGCAGAGCGAGCGGATCGGCCGCTCCGATTCCGTGCTCGGCGAGCCGCTGCGCGCAGACCTGCTCTTCGCCCGGCGTCACGAAGAGCTCGAGCCCGGTTCCGAGCGGCGCGCAGCCCGCCGCCTCGACGAGGCCGAGGACGTGGAGCTCGCGCGGAAGCATCACGCGAGCGCCGGCGCCTCGCGCGAGCGGCACCGCGCGGTGGAGCAGCGTCCTTCGTCCGTTCCGGTCGTAGCCGACGATGCGCCGCACGCCCGCCACGCGCATCGAGAGCGCAGACGAGAACGAGTCGGGCAGGCACAGCCCGAGATCGAAGCGATGCCTTCGCAGCGAGCGGGCCTCGCGAAGGCGAGCGAAGACGCCTGCACGGTCGCTTCGCAGCGGGATCACCTCGTCGACGCGGGGACTCCCGGCCAGCAGCGCCTCGAGCCCCTCCCGGACCGCCACGCGGATGCGTGCGTTCGGGAAGCCGGCGCGCAGCGCACGCAGTCCGGGAGTGGCCATCACGACGTCGCCGGCCCAGTTCGGCGCCCGAACCAGAATCTCGCGCGGCGCGGCTGTGAGAGAGTCCTCCACCGCGGCCCAATCTATGAGGATGCGCGCGCGCGTGCCACGCCCGGCCCGGCGCCGGGCCGGAGCGGGCCTTCTGCGAGCAGGGCGCGCGCGGCGTCGACCACGGCCTGCGGAGCGACGGCCGCCATGCACGTCGCCGCCGAGCAGCCTCGGCGGCAGGGGCTGCAGGCAACGCCGGCGCGGACCGTGCGCGACGGCGTCCCCCGCCAGGGCTCGTTCTCGACCGGGTCGGTGGGCCCCATGATCTGGACCACGGGCGTTCCGACGAGCGACGCGACGTGCATCGGACCGGTGTCACCGCCCACGTAGAGGCGGCATCGCTCGAAGAGCGCGGCCAGCTCGGAGAGCGATGCCGTCTCGGGAGCGGGCCGCGCCGCGCCGGCCGAGAGCCGAACGATCTCGGCCGCGCCGGCCTGCTCCGCGGGGTCGGGCCCTGCGCAGACCACGGAATCGATCCCGCGATCGTCTCGCAGCGCGCGCGCGACGGCGGCGTAGCCGGCCGCGTGCCAGCGCTTGTGCGGCGTCCCGGCGCTGGTTCCGGGGTGGATGGCGA
The DNA here is from genome assembly GCA_041912475.1 of Myxococcota bacterium. Taxonomy (GTDB): domain Bacteria; phylum Myxococcota_A; class UBA9160; order UBA9160; family UBA9160; genus MYXO. Next base: position 1,661 of record JAYRMX010000091.1, on the reverse strand, counting down.
TCGGCGAACGGCCGGGTGCGAGAGCCGCGGCGATCTTCGCCCGGGCGCGCGCGTCGACCCGCAGCGGCGCGGCCGCCGCCTCCGCACGCACGCCCAGATGCCGGACCAGCGCCGCGTTGCGGTCGAAGCGGCTCACGCGCGCGGGCGCGAGGCGCACCCGCGAATTCACGAACAGCCACGCGAGCTCGCGGCCGAGCGGGGGTGCGTAGCCGGCGCGAAGCGGAGCCCCGCTCGCACGCGCCAGGAGGCCGCTCTTGAGAATCGCGTGAAAATCGACCACGAGGTCGAAGCGCTCGGCGCGCAGCGAACGGACGAACGCACCGAGCTCCCGCGCGAGCGTCGCGATGCGGGCGCCGCGAAGCGCCGCACGCAGCCGCTCGCGAGGAAAGATGCGGACCTCGTCGATCCACGGCTGGCCCTCGAGAATGCCGCTCGCGGCGCGTTCGACGAGCCACGTGATTCGCGCCGACGGATACGCCGAACGCAGCGCCGAGACGGCCGGCAGCGTCCGCACCACGTCTCCGATGGCGCCCAGCCGAATCACGAGAATGCGCTCTGCCGGCGGCGGAGTCGCCAGCGGGTCGATGACCGTGAGGATGGCTCGCCTCGCGCAGGGGGAAGGGGGCCGATAGGATAGGCCCATGCGGCTTCCCCGCATCCTCTCGCGCTACATCCTCCGCGAGGTCGCCGCGTACGGCCTCGTCGGATTTCTGGCGTTCGCGACGATCCTGGTCGCCCAGAACCTGCTGCGGCGGCTCGAAGACCTGCTCGCGATCGGCTTCGGCGGCCACGACTTCCTCGTGATCCTCGGCTGCTTCCTCGCGATGTTCGCCGCCTACGCCGCGCCGGTCGCATTCCTGTTCGGCGTGCTGCTCGCGATGGGCCGCCTGTCGTCGGATTCCGAGGTGACCGCGATGCAGGCGAGCGGACTCGGCCTGCGAGCGCTCGTCGTCCCCGTCCTCGCGCTCGGGATCGCGATCTCCGCAGTCAGCGCGTGGCTGCTCATCGACGTCGAGCCGTCCGGGCGGCGCCAGCTCCGATCGCTTCTCGAAGAGGTGGCGGCGCGCGGCGGAATCCTCGAGCCCGGAAAGTTCCGCGGCGTCGGCGAGCGGATGGTCTTCGTGACCGAGCGCGACCGGGAGAACAACCTGCGCGGAGTCATGATCTCGGACCGGAGCGATCCGGCGAGGCCGTATCTCGTCTTCGCCGAGCGCGGCCGCTTCGTGTTCGAGCCCGAGAAGCTGATCGCGCACCTGCAGCTCGAGAAGGGCGACGTCCACCTCGACGACGAGAAGGGCGATCCCAAGAAGCACCAGCGGATCGCGTTCGATGCGCTCGACTACGCGTTCGACGTGGGTGTTCTCCTCGCCGAGAGCCGCGCCACGCTGAAGGCGCGCGAGATGCCGTTCGGCGACCTGCGAACGCTCGTCGGACGTCTCGAGCAGGGCGAAGAGATCCAGAAGATCGAGGACGCTCATCTGCAGCAGCCCGTGACGTATCGGCTCGAGCTGCAGCGCCGCCTCGCGCTGCCGCTGGCGCCGGTGATCTTCGCGCTGATCGGGGTTCCACTCGGCCTGCGGCGCGCACGCGGCGCGCGCTCCTGGGGAGCGCTGCTGTGCATCGCCGTCGTGTTCTCGTCCTACGCCCTGCTCTCGCTCTCG
>JAYRMX010000090.1:0-6598 GCA_041912475.1 Myxococcota bacterium | reverse complement strand
GGGGGGGGGCCCCGGTCGTCGTGCCCACCCCCCCCGGCGGGGGGGGCGGCCGCCCGTGGGGCCCCCCCCGCGCCCCCCATCCGCTCTGGCGCGCCGCGCTCGAGACCGCGCGCGATGCCGGCACCTACGCGGCAACGGGGCGGCTCGCAGGATCGGCCGACGCCGGTCTGCCGGCGGCTCGCGAGCGGATCGCGGTGGTGCTCCCCGCCTACGCTGGCGCGGGGGTGCCGCCGGACGAATCCGAACGCCGCGCCGCGCTCCTGGGGTTCGCAGCGGCGCTCGTCGAGCCCGCTGCGGTCGTCGAAGCCGCGCTCGCGCAGTTCACGCCGGACGCCGTCGGGCGCGAGCTCGACCGAACGTCGCCGGGAGCGAGCGCGGACGGCGCGTGGCAGCGCACGGTCGCGCTCGGAACCCTTCGCTGGAACGTGTCGGCGCGGCCGCTGCCACGCTTCGCCGAGTGGAACGCGGCCTACCGGGCTCCGTACGTGCTCGCGATCGGGATCCTCGTCTCGCTGCTCGCCGCCGTCGCTGCGGGTGCGGCGGCCGGACGGATGCAGATCCTGCGCCGGATCGTCGCGACGCGTACCCGCGAGCGCGACGTCGAGGCGGCGACGAGACGAAGGGCGGCCGAGGCGCTGCGCAGGAGCGAGGAGCAGCTTCGCCTGCTGGTCGAGGGCGTTCACGACGCGGCGCTCGTCATGCTGGCACCCGACGGGACGATCGCGAGCTGGAACTCTGCCGCGGAGCGCATCACCGGCTATCCGCGCGAGGAGGCGATCGGCCGCTCGGTCGACATGTTCTTCACTCCCGAGGACGCCGCGCGCGGAGTATCGAAGCGCATGCTCGCGGCCGCCGCGCGCGACGGACGCGCGGCGATCGAAGGCCCGCGCGTGCGGCGTGACGGAGCTCGCATCTGGGCCGAGGTGACGCTGTCCGCCCTGCACGCCCCGGACGGCTCTCTGCGCGGCTTCGCCGTGCTCGGACGCGACGCGAGCGCGCGCCGGGCCGCCGAGGAAGAGATCCGCGAGCTGAACGCGACCCTCGAGCGGCGCGTCGAGGACCGCACGGCGGAGCTCGCCGCGGCCAACGCCGAGCTCGAAGCCTTCAGCTACTCGGTCTCGCACGATTTGCGCGCGCCGCTTCGCGCCATGTCGGGCTACGCGAGCATGCTGCTCGAAGACCACGGCGAGAAGCTCGATGCCGAGGCCCGGCGCTGCCTCGACGTGATCCTGCGCGCCAGCGCGGAGATGTCGGCGCTGATCGACGATCTGCTCTCGTTCTCGCGGCTCTCGCGCGAGCCGCTGCGGCGCGAAGACGTGGACACGAAGGCGCTCGTCGACGAGGTCTGGCGCGAGCTCGCGCCCCAGCGCGAGGGCCGGGAGATCGCGTTCTCGGTGCGAGATCTGCCCCGCGTGAGCGGCGATCGTGCGATGTTGAAGCAGGTGTTCGTGAATCTCCTCGGGAACGCCCAGAAGTTCACGCGCGCTCGGCGCGATGCGCGGATCGAGGTCGAAGGGAGCCTCGAGGCCGGCCTGCCGGTGTTCGTCGTCCGCGACAACGGAGTCGGCTTCGACATGCGCTACGCGGACAGGCTCTTCGGAGTGTTCCAGCGCCTGCACTCCGCGCAGGAGTACGAAGGGACGGGCGTCGGGCTCGCGCTCGTGCAGCGCATCGCGCTGAGGCACGGGGGCCGCGTGGGCGCAGAGTCGACGCCGGGGGAAGGTGCGACGTTTCGCTTCAGCCTCGGGAGGGATGCCGCATGACCGCGACGAGTTCGGGCTCGTACATCCTGCTGGTCGAAGACGACGTACGCGACGTCGAGATGACCATTCGTGCGCTGCGCCGCCACGGGATCATGGAAGAGATCCACGTCGCGCGCGACGGTGCGGAGGCGCTCGCCGTGCTGTTCGGAGACGAGGAGGCGCGCAAGCCCGCCGCGCCGCCGCCGCGCTTCGTCCTCCTCGACCTCAAGCTCCCGAAGGTGAGCGGCATCGAGGTGCTGCGGCGCATCAAGGGCGACCCCGCGCTGCGCGTCCTGCCGGTCGTCGCATTCACCTCCTCGCGCGAAGGCCCCGACGTGCGGGCGTGCTACCAGCTCGGGATCAACAGCTACCTCGTGAAGCCCCTCGACTACCGCGAGTTCAGCGAGGTGCTCCGTCAGGCCGGCGTCTACTGGAACGCGCTCAACGAGCCGCCCTCGGGCGGTGGCGGGCGCTAGGGAGGCGGCCATGGCAGCTCCGATCCGTATCCTCGTTCTCGAAGACCGAGCGGCCGACGCCGCCCTCGTGATCGAAGCGCTCGAACGGTCGGGCTTCGCGCCGGAGTGGGAGCGCGTCGAGACCGAGGAGCAGTTCCGGGCGCACCTTCGCCCGGAGCTCGACCTGATCCTCGCGGATTACAAGCTCCCGACGTTCGACGCGAGAGAGGCGGTTCGCATCCTCAGGGAGAGCGGCCTCGACGTTCCCCTCGTGATCGTGACGGGCAGCGTGGGCGAAGAAGTCGCCGTGGCGTGCATCCGCGAGGGCGCGGCCGACTACGTGCTCAAGGACCGCATGACGCGGTTCGGCGAGGCGGTGCGTGGCGCGCTCCGACAGCGCGAGCTGCGCGAGCAGAACCGGCGGGTCGCCGAGGAGCTGCGGCACAAGGAGCACGAGCTCGTCGAGTCGCAGAAGCTCGAAGCGATGGGGCGCCTCGCGGGCGGCGTCGCGCACGACTTCGGCAATCTCCTCACCGTGGTCTCGGCGTGCGCCGACCTGCTCGCGGCCTCGCCGGCGCTGCAGGGGCGCGACCGCGAGTGTGTCGAAGGGATCCAGGCGGCGACGAAGCGCGCCGCGGCGCTCACGGGAGGGCTGCTCTCGTTCAGCCGGCGCCGCGTCTTCTCGCCGCGGGTCCGGAACCTGAACGAGATCGCCGGCGACGCGACCAAGATCCTGCGTCGCGTCGTCGGCGAGAAGATCGACCTCGTGACCCGGCTCGACGCGCGCGATCCCTTCGTCCACGTCGACGCCGCGCACCTCGATCAGGTGCTCCTCAATCTCGTCGTGAACGCGCGCGACGCGATGCCCGGGGGCGGCACCATCGAGGTCGAGACCGCCAGCGTGAACGCGGCCGGCGAGATCGCGGCGGAGCCCGGCGCGGCGACGCACGTGCGCCTGCGCGTCCGCGACTCGGGCAGCGGGATCTCGCCGGAGGTGCGGCCGCATCTGTTCGAGCCCTTCTTCACGACCAAGCCCCCCGGCAAGGGCACGGGGCTCGGCCTGTCGACGGCCTTCGGCATCGTCTCGCAGAGCGGCGGGACGATCCGCGTCGAGTCTGCGCCCGGACGGGGCTCGACCTTCGACGTGATCCTGCCGCGCGCCGCGGCGCCGGCGGAGGTCGCGGCCGGCGCCGCGGCTCCCGCGCCGCGGCCGGGCGAGCTCTCCGGGCGCGTCGTGCTCGTGGTCGAGGACGAGGCGCCGATCCGGCGCTTCGTGCGCCTGCTCTTCGAGCAGCTCGGCTGCCGTGTGCTCGATGCGCCCGACGGCCCCGAGGCGCTCGAGGTCGCGGCGTCGGTGGCGCGGATCGACCTGCTCGTCTCCGACGTCGTGATGCCCCGCATGAACGGCCCTGTGCTCGCGCGGCACCTCCGCGAGCGGCACCCCGCGGCGGGCGTGCTGTTCATCTCGGGCTACGTCGATCCCGAGGCCGCGGGCGGAGCGCCGCTCGAGGGCGCGCGCTACCTCGAGAAGCCCTTCACCCGCGAGGACCTCGCGCGCGCCGCTTGCGAGATGCTCGCGGCGGCGGTGCAGGGGGCGGAGGGAATCTGAGCCGCACGGGACGCCCCGTCGCTCCCGCCTCGGCCCGCCGCGCGGCTAGCTGTTCCGCGTGCGCACCATGTAGTTGCCGCGCTCCTCGTCGAAGTCGAGGTCGACCTCGCCCGTGGCGCGCGCGTCCTCGAGCAGCGCGGCGAACGACGGGTAGCCGTAATACTCCTCGTTGAAGCCCGGGTGCACGCGGCGGATCGTCTGCTTCACCATCGATCCCCAGACCGGGTCGTAGTCGCGCTCGAGCGAGCGGACGATCTCGACCAGCATCTCGATCGCCTCGCCCTTTTTCTGCGACGGCTTCGACCCGCCGGCCGCGCGCGCCTTCTTCGGCTTCTCGGCGACGCGCACGAGGTCGTCGTAGTAGATGAACTCGTCGCAGCTTCCGATCAGCAGGTCCGACGTCGAGCTCTTGACCCCGCAGCCGATCACGCGCTTGTTGTTCTCCTTGAGCTTCGAGACCAGCGGCGAGAAGTCGCTGTCGCCCGACAGCAGGGCGAAGACGTCGATGTGTCCCTTCGAGTGACACAGGTCGAGCGCGTCGACCACCATGCGGATGTCGGCGCTGTTCTTCCCGCTCATGCGCGTGTGCGGGATGTCGATCATCTCGATCCCGTGCTCGTGGAACTCGCGGACTGCGCTGCGGTACTTGCCCCAGTCGCAGTACGCGCGCTTGTAGACGATGCGGCCCTTCTCGAGCAGGCGCTTGAGCACCAGATCGATCTTGAACTCGCCCTTCTTCATGTCGCGTACGCCGATCGCGAGGTTCTCGAAGTCCACGAACACGGCGATGAGCTGCTCGTCGGCCATGCGCCTCCCTTCTCCGGGGGCCGCCGGCCGCGAGGCTGCGGCGAGGGCCCCGGCCCGCCGATGCTTCGCCTCCGGGCTGAGCCCGTCAAGGGTGCGAGACCCTGATACCCTCACCCGCGAGCGCAGGAGGGGGCAATGGTGCGGCGGCTGCCGATCGAGCGCTGGCGAACGCTTCCGCGGCCGCTGCGATGGCTGGTGATCGCCGCGGCCGCGGCGGTCGCACTGCTCTTCGCGGTCTCCGTCGCCGTGAGCGCCGCCGCGAACCGCTGGATCCGCCCGCTCGTCGAGGAGCAGGCGTCGGCAGCGATCCCCGGCGAGGTCCGCATCGGCGGCCTCGGCATCTCGCTGCTCGGCCTTTCCGTCGAGATCGAGGACCTCGCGATCCTCCGCGAAGGCGCCGGAGGTCGGCCCGCCGCCGGCGCCGCCGGAGAGCCCATCCTCGATGACGCCGGTCGGCCCGTCCGAGAGGCCGAGGGACAGCCGGCCGTCGACGCGCAGGGCCAGCCCGTCCTCGAGGTCGGTCGCCTCTACGCGTCGCTCGCACGCCTGCCGCTGCTCGCGCGCCGCGTCGAGGTGAAGCGGATCGAGATCGAGCAGCCCGTGGTGCGCGTCGTTCGCGAGCCGAGCGGCGAGCTCGACCTGCTGCGCGTTCTCGTTCCCGAGACGCCTGCGGCCGAGGCGGCCGCAGAGCCCGCGCCGCCCGCGGAGCAGATCCCGGTGCGGATCCGGCGCGTCGACCTCGGCGCGGGGCGCATCGAGTTCACCGACCGGGCGCAGCCCGGGGCCGAGCCGCTCGCGATCGAGATTCCGCGCTCGCAGATCGGCGACGTGGTCGTGATCGGCGAGCCGGGAGAGCGCCGCTCGGCGCTGCACCTCGAGGTGGCCGGCGAGGGCGCGTCGATCGCGCTCGACGGCAGCTTTCGGCGCGCAGGCGACGCGATCGACGTCGACGCCACCGCCGAGATCGAGAAGCTTCCGCTCGCGCGCGGGCGCGTCTACCTGCCCGACCTCGGCTGGAGCGAGCTCGCAGGCGAGCTCGACGCGAAGGTCCACTACGTCCACGTGACGGGGACGACGCAGAAGGCCGACGGATCGGCCGAGCTTCGCGGCCTTCGCATCGGCGTCCCGACGCTGAAGGAGCCCGCGCTCGCGTTCGATTCGCTCGGCGTGAAGGTCGACGAGCTCGATCTGCTCGGGCGGCGCCTTGCGCTGGGGCAGGTGACGCTCTCGAAGCCGCGGCTGTTCTTCGACCCGGCGAACCGGACGAGCCTGCCGCTCCTGCCGAACGGGATCCCCGGCGCGTCGCCGGGTGCGGCGCCGACAGGGCCCGAGGCGCGCGACGCACGCGAAGCTCCCGCGGCGCCCGCGGCGGCGCCCGGCGCAGCCCCCGCGGAGAGAGCGACGCAGGAACGTGTCGCCGCGCCCGCGCCGCCGGCGGAGGCCGCGACGCAGGCGCCTTCGGCGGAGCCCGCGGCCGCGCCCGAGGCGCCGGGTGCGGCCGGAGCCGCGGCGAAGCCCGAGGCGGCGGCGGCTTCGGAGCAACCGAAGGCGTCGGCGCCGGGCGCCTTTGCCTGGTCGCTCGGCGGGCTCGCGATCGAGGGAGCGCAGCTCGTGCCGCTCGGCGACGGCGCGGCTCCGCTCGGCCTCGACGCGAGCGTCGGCGCGATCGCGAGCGACTCGGCGAGCGCGACCCCGGTGACGCTGAAGCTCACGCAGGCGGACGGATCGCTCTCGATCGACGGCAGCGCGTGCGCGTCGCAGCCCGGGTTCCGCGGAAAGCTCGCGCTCGATTCGCTCGCGCTCGCGCCGCTGCTCGAAGTCGTCGCGCCGGACGCGAGCGCGATGCTGCTCGGCGGGACGGCGCAGGGAGAGATCGAGGTCCGGGTCGGGTCGCTCGCGGCCGGCGAAGCGCCCGCGCCCGGCGGCGACGTGCACGTGTCCGGAAGCCTCGCCCTCGCAGGGATCGACGCGAGGGCCGACGCCGG
>JAYRMX010000089.1:0-7496 GCA_041912475.1 Myxococcota bacterium | reverse complement strand
GCTCCGCAACCAGGACCTCCACTTCGTCTGCGACTTCGTCCACGTTCGCGTCGAGCGCGCGGACACGCCGTTCACGTCGAGGGCGCGCGCGGGCGACGTGCTGCGCCTTCCGGTGAAGCACGGCGAGGGCGCCTATTACGTGCGGGCGGACGAGCTCGCTCGCCTCGAGACGGCCGGGCAGATCGTGCTTCGCTACTGCGACGCCGCCGGACGCCGGACGCCGGAGGCGAACCCGAACGGTTCGGTCGGCGACGTCGCGGGCGTGTGCAACGCGCGCGGCAACGTCTTCGGCCTGATGCCGCACCCCGAGCACGCCGTCGAGGCCGCGATCGGCGGGCTCGACGGCCTCGCGATCCTCGGGTCGCTGCTCGACGCCGTGAAGGCCGGCGGGCGCGCCGGCGGAGCCGCGACGTGAGCCGCCGCCCGGACCCCGTCGTCGACCTCGCGCTCGCGCGCGAGCACGGCCTCAGCGACGAAGAGTGGGAGCGGATCCTCGGAATCCTCGGACGGACGCCGACCTTCTCCGAGCTCGGAATCTTCTCGGTGATGTGGTCCGAGCACTGCTCGTACAAGTCGAGCAAGAACTGCCTGCGGACGCTGCCGACGAAGGGCGAGCACGTGCTGCAGGGGCCCGGAGAGAACGCCGGCGCCGTCGCGATCGGCGACGGCCTCGCCGTGATCTTCAAGATCGAGAGCCACAACCATCCGTCGTACGTCGAGCCGAAGCAGGGCGCAGCGACCGGCGTCGGCGGCATCCTGCGCGACATCTTCACGATGGGCGCGCGGCCCGTGGCGTCGCTCGACTCGCTGCGCTTCGGGCCGCTCGACGACGAGAAGCAGCGCTACCTGCTGCGCGGCGTCGTCGACGGGATCGGGAGCTACGGCAACGCCGTCGGCGTAGCGACCGTCGGCGGCGAGGCGCAGTTCCACCCCTGCTACCGCGGCAACATCCTCGTGAACGCGTTCAACCTCGGCGTCGTCGACGCCGACCGCATCTTCCTCGCGAGCGCCGGCGGCGTCGGCAACCCGGTGATCTACGCCGGAAGCAAGACGGGGCGCGACGGCATCCACGGCGCGAGCCTGCTCGCGTCGGCCGAGTTCGACGACACGACCGAGAGCAAGCGGCCTACGGTGCAGGTCGGCGACCCCTTCACCGAGAAGTGCCTCATTGAGGCGTGCCTCGAGGCGATGCGGACCGACGCGATCATCGGCATTCAGGACATGGGGGCGGCGGGGCTCACGTGCTCGTCGTTCGAGATGGCGAGCCGCGCGGGGACCGGGATCGAGATGGACCTCGACCGCGTCCCGCAGCGCGAGGCGAACATGACGCCCTACGAGCTGCTGCTCTCCGAGAGCCAGGAGCGCATGCTGCTCGTCGTTCGCGCGGGCGCCGAGGATCGCGTGCGCGAGATCTTCGAGCGCTGGGATCTCGACGTCGCGGTCGTGGGGCGCGTCACCGGCGACGGGCGCATGCGCGTGCGCTGGCACGGCGAGACGGTCGTCGACATTCCGGTCGACCCGGTCGCCGAGTCGGCGCCGGTCTACGACCGCCCGCGCAGCGAGCCGGCCGCGCTGCGCGAGCGGCAGCGCCTCGACCTCGCGCGGATCGCTCCCGAGGCCGACCCGGCAGAAGCCCTCGAGGCGCTGCTCGACACGCCGAACCTCGGGTCGAAGGCGTGGATCTGGCGGCAGTACGACCAGCTCGTGCAGGGCAACACGATCCTCGGCCCGGGCGGCGACGCGGCGCTCGTTCGCGTGAAGCGCGAGGACGGGACGCCCACGCACAAGGCGCTCGCGCTCGCGGTCGACTGCAACCCGCGCTGGTGCTGGCTCGACCCCTACGGCGGAACGGTGGCCGCCGTCGCCGAGGCGGCGCGAAACGTCGCGTGCACGGGCGCGCGGCCGCTCGCGCTCACCAACTGCCTCAACTTCGGCAACCCCGAGAAGCCCGAGATCATGTGGCAGCTCGCCGAGTCGATCCGGGGCCTCGGCGACGCGGCGCGCGAGCTCGCGACGCCGGTGATCTCCGGCAACGTCTCGCTCTACAACGAGACCGCCGGCCAGCCGATCCACCCCCCGCCGACCATCGCGATGGTCGGGCTTCTCGAGCCGTGGGAGCGATTCGCGGTGTCGCATTTTCCGGAGCCGGGGCTCTCGATCGTCCTGCTCGGCGAGACGACCGGAGAGATCGGCGGGAGCGAGTGGCTCGCGCTGCGGCGCGGCGTCGAAGCCGGCCTTCCGCCGCGCGTCGACCTCGCCGCCGAGCGGCGCCTGCATCGCGTGCTCGCGGAGGGCGTCGCGGCGGGGCTCGTCCGGTCGGCGCACGACGTCTCGGACGGCGGCCTCGCGGTCGCGCTCGCGGAGTGCACGTTCACGGGGCCGCGAGAGCTGCGCGTCGGCGCGAGCGTTGCGCTGCCGGGCTCGCTCGGCGTCGAGGCGCTGCTCTTCGGCGAATCGACCGGCCGGGTCGTCGCGAGCAGCGCCGATCCCGACGCGCTGGTCGCGCTCGCACGGCGCGAGGGAGTTCCCGCGCGCGTCGTCGGCGAGACGGGCGGGGCGGAGCTGCGAATCGCACGCGAGGGCGGCGAGGGGCTCGTCGCCGCGCCGGTCGATCGCCTGCACCGGATCTGGTCGCGGGCGCTCCCGCGACGCCTCGAAGAAGGGGTGCGCTGATGTGCGGCATCTTTGGCGTCCACGGCCACGCCGAGGCGGCGCACATCACGTACCTCGGGCTCTACGCGCTCCAGCACCGCGGCCAGGAGTCGGCCGGGATCTGCGCGTCGAACGGCCGCGAGCAGCTCGTCCATCGCGGCATGGGCCTCGTGGCGGACGTCTTCTCCGAGGCGACGCTCGCGAAGCTCCCGGGGCGCCACGCGATCGGCCACGTCCGGTACTCGACCGCCGGCGAGTCGAGTCTTCGCAACGCGCAGCCGTTCTGCGCGACCACCGACGGCGGGCCCGTGTCGATCGCGCACAACGGCAACCTCGTGAACGCGCTCGCGATCCGGCGCGAGCTCGAAGGCCGCGGCGCGATCTTCGGCTCGACGGCCGACAGCGAGGTGATCGTCCACCTGCTCGCGCGCTCGCGCGAGGCCACGCTCGAGGAGCGGCTCATCGACGCGCTCTCGCGCGTGAAGGGCGCGTTCAGCCTCGCGGTCCTCACCGATGACGCGCTCATCGCAGCGCGCGATCCGTGGGGATTCCGGCCGCTCGTCCTCGGGCGCCTCGACGGCGCGTTCGTCGTCGCGAGCGAGACGTGCGCCCTCGACCTCATCGGCGCGAGCTTCGAGCGCGACATCGATCCGGGCGAGGTGATCGTCGTCCGCCGGGGGCGGCTGCGGACGCTGCGGCCGTTCCCGAAGGTGCCACGGCAGGCGTTCTGCATCTTCGAGCACATCTACTTCGCGCGGCCCGACTCGAACCTCATGCGGCAGAACGTCTACACGCTGCGCAAGGAGCTCGGCCGGGTGCTCGCGCGCGAGCACCCCGTCGAGGCCGACATGGTCGTCCCCGTGCTCGACTCGGGAACGGCGGCGGCGCTCGGCTACGCCGAGGAGTCGGGGATCCCGTACGAGACGGCGCTCATCCGGAACCACTACGTACGGCGCACCTTCATCGAGCCCTCGCACTCGATCCGCCACTTCGGCGTGAAGGTGAAGCACAACGCGGTGCGCGGGATCCTCGAAGGCCGGCGCGCGGTGCTGGTCGAGGACTCGATCGTCCGCGGCACGACGCTTCTCAAGCTCGTGACGCTCGTCCGGCAGGCGGGGGCCCGGGAGGTCCACGTGCGGGTCTCGTCGCCGCCCACGATCGGCCCGTGCCACTACGGCATCGATACGCCGTCGCGCGAGGAGCTGATCGCGCACCAGCACTCGATCGAGCAGATCCGCGCCGAGATCGGGGCCGACACGCTCGGCTACCTCTCGCTCGAGGGGCTGCGCCGAACGAGCGCGCTGCTCAAGTCGGGGATCTGCGACGCGTGCTTCTCCGACGAATACCCCGTGCCGATCGGCGACGAAGAAGCGGCGCCTCAGCTCTCGCTCTTCCACACGATCGAGGAGGGCGTCTGCGACGACGACCGCGGCGCGCCGCGGCGGGGCCCTCGCGGATGACGCCGCGCCGGCCGCGGATCGGGATCACGACCTACCCACGCGCGGGAGAGGAGAGGCCGGCGTTCTCGCTGCCGACGGCGTACGTCGACTCGGTGCGCGCGGCAGGCGGCCTCCCGCTGCTGATGGCGCCCGGGTGCGAGTCGCCCGAGGAGTACCTCGACCACGTCGACGGCGTGATCTTCGCCGGCGGCGGCGACATCCACCCCGACCACTTCGGGGCCGAAGAACATCCGTCGCAGTACGGGCAGGACGACGAGCGGGATGCGTTCGAGCTGCGCCTCATGCGCGGCGTGCTCGATCGCAAGATGCCGACGCTCGCAATCTGCCGCGGGCTGCAGATGCTGAACGTGGTGCTCGGAGGCGATCTGCACGTCCATCTGCCGGACGTGGTCGGCGAGGACGTTCTCCATCGCCTGCCGACACGCAAGCCGGTTGTCCACCGCGTGCGCCTCGCGCCCGGCTCGGCGCTCGCGTCGATCTACGGAGCGACCGAGATCGAGACGCTCTCGTGGCATCACCAGGCGGTGAACCGGCTGGGGCGCGGCCTCACGGCAACGGCGTGGGCCGAGGACGGGACGGTCGAGGCGGTCTGCCTCGGCGGGGCGGACTGGCTGCTCGCGGTGCAGTGGCACCCGGAGATGCGCACGCAGGAGGTGATCCTGTTCCGGGCGCTGGTCGAGAGGGCCCGGCAGAGGACCGGCAGCGCGCACGCCTGAAGGGGCGTCTGGCCCGCATCATGCGGACCGGCCATCCCGCCGATACGGCGGGGCGGAGGCCCCGCACGTCGATGCCCGTCCGCGACGAGATCGCCTTCTCCACGCCGGGGCAGCCGCGCCGGCTCGAGGCGCGTTTCGACGCGCCCGGCGACTTCGCCCGCGAGTACGCGCAGAACGTCTCGCGGGGGGGAGTCTTCATCGAGACCGGCGAGGCGTTCGAGCTGCGCGAGCTCGTCGTCGTCGACCTCGCGCTCGCGTTCTGCGGCGAGACGGTCGCGCTCGACGGCGAGGTGGTGAGCGTCCGGCCCGCCGGCCTCGCCGGGGCGCCGGCCGGTGTCGCCGTCCAGCTCCTCGCGCCGCCGAGCGAGCTGCGCGAGCGGCTCGGTCCGATCGCCGGCGCGGCGTCCACCGACCCGCCCGACGATCTGCCCGAAGAGCGAAGCGCGCCCCGCACGCCGGCGCGCGTCGAGGCCCGCGTCGCCGGCGCCGGAGAGACCGTCCGCACGCTCGACCTCAGCGCGCGAGGCGCGCTGCTCGAGGTCCACGACGACGCGCCCGCCGTCGGCGAGAGCGTCGAGATCTCGCTGCGGCATCCGCTCACCGGCGAGGAGCGGACGATCGAGGGAACGGTCGTGCGGCATCACGCGCCGGACGGCGCGGTGCGCGGCGTCGGCGTTCGCTTCGAACCGAACGTCGCGTGCGAGCCGGGCGTCGAGCGCTTCGTCGAAGAAGTGCAGGCCGCGGCGCACGCGCGCAGCCTCGGCGGGATCCGCGGCTCGATCGATCCGCTCGGCCTCGCGAGCCTGCTCCAGATGTTCGGCACGTCGGCCGCGCAGGGAACGCTGCGCGTGGTTCACGGCGACCTCGAGGGGAGGATCGGCTTCGAGTCCGGGATGCTTCGCTTCGTCCGGCTCGGCGAGATCGCGGGCCCCAAAGCGCTCGCGCGCCTCATGGGCTGGCGCGACGGGGGCTTCGAGTTCCACGCGCACCTCGAGACGCAAGCGCACGACGATCCGCCGCTCGCGCTCGACGGCGCGATCTTCGAGGCCGTTCACCAGGTCGGCGAGCTCGCGCGCGTCGAGCTTCCGTCGGTGATCGCGCAGTCGTCGCTGCGCCTCGACCGGGCGCGCCTCGATGCTGGCGCACAGCCGCTCGGCAAGGTCGAGGAGGCCGTCGTCGACCTCGTCGGCGCCGGCTTCACCGTTGCGCGGATCCTCGACGTGATTCCCGTCGGCGACGCCGAGATCCACGCCGCGCTCCGGTCGCTGCTCGAGCGGGGCGTGGTGGTGTCGGCGCCGCGCAGCGCGGCGCCGTGACGCGCCGCTACGGCGACTTCGCCGGCGGCGCCGCGTGGCTCTCGAGCAGCGCCGGATCGCGGATCTCGCGGCGCAGGAGCCGCCCGCTCCGGAACTCGCTGTGGACGTCGATCCGCCCGTCTCCATCGACATCCTCGTCGCGCGAGACGAGCTCTCCGGCCGCGTCGAAGCGCTCGAAGCGGTCGAGGACTCCGTCGCCGTTCGCGTCGGCTTCGCTGGCGACGAGCCTTCCCGCTTCGTAGCGGAACACGCGCTCCGGGCGGCCGTCGCCGTTCATGTCGATCTCGATCACCTGCGTCGAGACGCCGTCGGGAGCGAGCAGAATGTGCGCGTTCGTGCGCCCCGACGCGCCGCGGTCCTCCCAGACCTCGCGGGGCCTGCCGTCCGCGTACGCGGTCCAGCGGTCCGGGACGCCGTCCTCGTCGGTGTCCTCCTCGCGAAGCAGCGGCGCGTCGCCGGCCGCGCCGGCCGCGAAGTAGAAGAGCGCGAGAGTCCGTCCGCCCGGCGCCGCGAGGACGCGCGCCTCGATCGGCCGGCCTCCCGCCCGCTCGCGAGCGAGCCGTGCGCCGGCGCTCTCCGGCTCACGGATCGCGACGGTGCGCAGCACGGCGATCTCGTCGGGCAGCGGGGCGCGCTGGTGCAGCTCGTCGACGCGGAGCGCCGCGAGAAGCTCGTCGCGGCGCCGCCGCTCCCCGGCGACCTCCGCCTCGACCGCGAGCGTCTCGGCGTCGCGGCGGACATCTTCGCCCGGCGGCGGCTCGGAGCCGCGCGGCGCCGCCTCGCGCTCGCTCGCTCGCTCGCGTTCGGCGGTCGCGACGACCACGGCGGCGTCGATCTCCGGCGCATTGCCCATCGCGCCCTCGCGCGCGCGTGCGATCTCGCCCGCGACTCGCGCCTCGCGCAGCGGGAAGAGGGCGCGCGCGGCGAGGGCGGGCCACGCCTCGGGCGGCGGCCCGGGCGACGCGGCGAGCACGCGAGCCGCGCCGGGAAGCGAGAGAGCCTCGTCGAACGCGCGCGCGAGCGCGACGTTCGCGCAGCCGGGCGGACGGGGAGGATCGTCGTCGCTCGCGCGAACACGCACGGGCTCGTCGGGGAGCGCTCCGGGAAGCGCCGCCACGACGGTGAGCGACGCCAGCGCGAACGGCCCGTCCTTCGCCGACTCGGCGCAGCGCGCCTCGTCGATCGTCACCGAGAGGGCGCCGCGCCGGACGTGCTCGCGAAGCCAGCGCTCGGCGTCGGCCTCGGACGCGGTCAGCCTCTCGCTGACGGCCGCACCGGGGAGCCGGGCGCGGGCGTGCGCGGCGAGCGCGCGAACGCCGTCGTGTGGGCAGGCCGGCGAAACCCCCCCCCCG
>JAYRMX010000088.1:0-9796 GCA_041912475.1 Myxococcota bacterium | reverse complement strand
CAGGATCGGCCGCGAAGGATCTCGGAGAGCGCGGTGAGCGGAAGGCCGAGCGACTCGGCGACGCCCTCGCAGGTGAGCGCGCCCTTCCAGACGTTGACGCCCGCGGCGAGCGAGGGGTCGTCGCGGACGGCGCGCTCGACCCCGACGCCGGCCATCCGCTCGACGAACGCGTAGGTCACGTTCGCGAGCGCGAACGTCGACGTTCGTGGCACGGCGCCCGGCATGTTGGTGACGCCGTAGTGGATCACGCCCTCGTCGACGTAGGTCGGGCTCGAGTGGCTCGTCGGCCGGATCGTCTCGATGCAGCCGCCCTGGTCGACCGCGACATCGACGACGACCGACCCCGGCGCCATGCTCGCGACCATCTCGCGGGTCACGAGCCGCGGCGCGCGGCGGCCACGGACGTAGACCGCGCCCACGACGAGGTCGGCGCTGCGGACCGACCGCTCGAGGTTCACGGCGTTCGAGAACAGCGTGTTGAGGTCGCCGCTGAAGATGTCGTAGAGGTACGTGAGACGGCGCAGGTCCACGTCGAGGACGTCGACTTCGGCGCCGAGCGCGTGCGCCACGCGAACCGCGTTGATGCCGACGATCCCGGCGCCGATCACGACGACGCGGCCGCGCAGCACGCCGGGAACGCCGCCCAGTAGCAGCCCCTTTCCGCCGCGGTCCTTCTGCAGAAGCGTCACGCCGATCTGCACCGCGAGCCGCCCGGCCACCTCGCTCATCGGCGCCAGCACCGGGAAGGTGCCATCCGGGTGCTGGATCGTCTCGTACGCGATCGCGACGACGCCGGCTGCGAGGAGCTGCTCGGTGAGCGGCTTCGACGCGGCGAGGTGCAGATACGTGAAGAGTGCCTGGCCCGGCCGCATGCGGCGCACCTCGTCGGCCGCAGGGTCCTTCACCTTCACGATCAGATCGGGTGACGACCACGCCTCTTCGACGCCGACCAGACGCGCGCCGGCGCGCGCGTACGCTTCGTCCGGGAGGCCGCTCCCCTGCCCCGCGCCGCGCTCGACCAGCACCTCGTGTCCCTGCGACACCAGCGCGCGTACGCCGTCCGGGACCATCCCGACCCGGAACTCCTGGTCGCGGGTCTCGCGCGGAACGCCCAGCCTCATCCGCCGCTCCTTCGCCGGCCCTACCGCGCGGCGCTCCGATACGACGCGATCAGGATCTGCGCGATCTCCGGCCGCAGGATCCGCGGATCGGGCGTCTCGCCGCGCAGGAGCTGCTCGCGGACCTTCGTCCCGCTCACGGTGAGCGGAGTCTCGTTCGGATGGCTCTCCGTCAGGTCGACGCGCCCCATCGACTCGTAGTACGCGGCGAAGCCGATCTTGCACGGCCGGATCCGCAGGTCGCCGCGAAGCGCGTCGAAGATCGCCTGCGCATCGAAGTCGCCCCAGATCGGCTTTCCATCGTCGAACGGGGCGTCGGCGTGCTTGCGGCCGATCACGAGGTCGCTGAACCCGTAGTTCTGCCGGTAGATCGCGTGCATCACGGCTTCCTTCGGCCCGCCGTAGAACATCTTGATGTCGAGGCCGATCAGCTCGAAGACGTCGGCGAGCTCGTAGCCGACCGACTTCCACAGATCGGTGTCGGCGTCTCCCTGGCCGAGGAGACGCTCGTCGTGGAGCCTGCGGTACGCGCGCATCCGGATCACCGCCGGGACATCGTCCCCCTTCAGCTCGCCCACCAGCGGGTTCAGGACGACGCCGGTGAAGAATCCCTCGCGCGTGAGGCGCTCGGCCCCTGCGACGAGTGCGTACTCGTGCGCGCGGTGCAGCGGGTTGCGGGTCTGGAAGGCGAGCGCCCGCTCCCAGCGGCGGTCGCGAACGAGGGCGCGCGTCATGCGCGGCGAGAGCATGTACTCGGCGTACTCCGGATGGGCCTGCTGCGGGAGGGCGCGCAGCGACCCGCCGACGAGCTGGCTGCGCGGGTCGCTCTCGACTGCGCGGCCGCCGGGGTGGTCGAAGCGATCGGTCCCGTAGACCGACTTCACGTACTTCTGCTTGTCCCACGCGAAGACCTCGAGCCCGTCGATCACGGCGACGATCTCGCCGTCCTCGCTGCGCACCGCGGCGGCGCCGCCGGGCGCGAGCCGGCGCGCCTCGTCGTCGGTGACCGGGAGCGAGAGCGGAATGGTCCAGGCCCAGCGCCGGCCGCCGTGCAGCAGCACCTCCTCGTCGAGCACGCGGTGCCAGACCTCCGCGCTCATCGGGCCCGCCAGCGGCGAGAGAGCGCCGTCGGCGATGCGGTGCACGGTCGACAGGTCGGCGCGCGTCACGCCGATCGACGGCAGCCTCGCCGCCTCGGCGAGAAAGCGTGCGCGGTCCTTGAGCGTGACGCGCCGGTCGACCGGCTCCGCCAGCCCGCCGTGCACGGGAACCAAGTCCTTCGTCTCCACCGGCCGTGTGTCGGTCATCGTCTCGACTCTCCCCCGCTCCGCCTCACCAGGCCGGCAGCATCCCATCGCCCGAACCGAGCAGCTCCCGGTCGCCGCCGCCGTCGAAGCGGCGGATCCGCAGCGTACGCCGCCCGCCGTCCTCCGCCACGTACGCGACGTACCGGCCGTCGGGCGAGACGGCAGGGTGGAGCTCGTCCCCGACGTCGCTCTGCGCGGCTCCGAGCGCGAGCTTGCCCGAGCCATCGGGGTGCATGCGCCAGAGGCGGTATCCGCCGGCGAGCTTCTGGCTGAAGACGATCCACTGGCCATCCGGCGTGAAGACGGGATCGCGGCCTCGCGCGAGGATGCGCGGGGCGCCGTCGAGCGGCTGCAGCAGCGCGATGCCCTGCCCGCCGTCCGCCATCCTCGTCTGGTACACGAGCGCGGACCCGTCGCGCGACCACACGGGCGACGCATCGAAGGGGCCGGCCGAGACCGGTCGCGGCTCGCCGCGGCCCGGCGTGAAGACGAAGATCCGCGACTCGGCGCCTTTCGCCGTGGCGACGCCCGTGAGCCGTGCGAAGGCGAGGCTGCCGTCCGCGGCGAGGCTCGCGCTCGGGTGGTCGTCCTTGCCCTGCGTGAAGGTTCGCACCTCGCCGGTCGAGACGCTGAGCTGCGAGACCTGGAAGACGTCGAAGCGCGGCGCGGCGAAGAGCAGCCGCGAATGGCCGTCCGACCACTCGAGCGGACGCGCGCCCTTCGGCAGCGACTCGAGCGGCGTCACCTCTCCCGTGCGCGCATCGAGCAGGCTCGCGCGGCCGAGCAGCTCGCTCGCGAGTGAATCGGCATCCGACTTGAAGAGCTTCGCGAGCTGATCGAGTCGGGCGACGCCCGGAGTCTGCTCGGACGAGTCCTGCTTGTTCTTCTTGAGCCGCTCCGCGAGGTCGCGCGCCTTCTCGGGCTCGAGGAAGACGAACGCGATGGGCTCGGCCGGCAGCCGCTCGAGATCGACCGCAGGCCCTCCCCCGCCCGCACAGGCCGGAACGAGGGACAGCGCGATGGCGAGCCAGCGACTCCGGAGCCTCACGCGGGCAGCTCGCGCAGCGGATGCCCCCTGAACGGGCCGCCGGCGAAGGCTCTTCGGTACAGGGCGCGCTCCTCCCGGCGCACGACTCCATCGGCGACGGCGACCACGATGTGGTCGGCGTCCGGGAAGGGAAAATCGGGCCGCGACGCGAACGCGAGGTCGATCGCCGAGAAGTAGGCGCGAACGCCCACATGGCTGTGATACACGGCCGTGATGCGCTCGCCGCGGGCGATCGCCTCGTCTTCGATGCGCGCGTACACGAGCGGGTCGATGAGGAACGCCGAGCGCCCGTCGTGCGGGTGCGTGCCGGGCGACTCACGATGGCGAGCCGTCATCGTGTTGCTGCACTTGTGCAGATGGCGAAAGCGGACCGTGTCGTCACCGCTCAGCAGCCCGCAGCACTCCTCGGGATAGCTGCTCCTCGCCTCCTGCTCGATCTCGTGCAGGATGAGACAGGAGATCTCCACCGGCTCGAGGGCCGGGTCGATCTCCACGCAGCCGCTCGCGTTCGGAACCTGATCGTCCAAGGCGACGGCAGCGTAGCAGCCGGCCGCTCGCGTGCGCCCGCCCGCAGCATCGGCGCCCAGGCCGCCGAAGCGGCGCACTTTTTCGCCCCACATCGCCTGCGATGGGGTACAACTGCGCGCGTGCCGGCCCGAGCCAGAATCCGGGCCCGGATGGAGGGGGTACACCATGCACGCGCCTCGGCTCTCTCGGCTGGCCGCCGCGGCCGGCCTCGTTTCGACGCTCGTCCTGCTCGCGAACGCCGCGCCGGCGGAAACCGCCTGGGACCAGAAGGCCGTCACGAGCATCGCCACGAAGCTCTCGCATTCGCTGAAGGACCTGAACGTCACCGTCAAGAAGAACCCGCAGGCGCAGGTCGGCTCGCCGCAGCGCCGCGCGCAGTACAACGCGCGCGAGAGCCTTCGGCTGCTCGTCAACGTCTCGCAGCGCCTCGCCGCGCAGCTCCAGGCCGGCGAGGACAAGGACGCGACGCTCCCCACCTACAAGCGCATGCAGCTCCTGCGGCGCGAGGCCGAGGACGAGGGCCGCAAGGGCCAGATTCCGGCGCCCACGCTCGAGAAGGTCGTGAGCATGCAGGCCCTGATGGACCAGCTCGCTCCGTACTACGAGGACGCGCCCGCCGCCGCGACACCGTAGCGCGTCAGATGAAATACATCCGCGCGTCTTCGTCGGCGCGCCGCACCGCAGCGCGGGCCGCGTCGCGGCACAGCGTGTCGAGGTCGACCTCGGCCAGCGCGCCGGCGATCCGTTCCGAGAGCTCCGCCCACAGAAACGACGGCTGATGCGAGGACGCGGCGCGTCGTGACGCCGGCGCGCCGCCTCGCTCGCCCGCGACGGGCCCCTCGACGGCCTCGACGACGTCGCGCAGCGTGATCTCGGCCGCGGCGCGCGCGAGGCGGTAGCCCCCTCCCGGACCGCGCCGCGCTTCGGCGAGGCCCGCGCTGCGAAGGCGCCGAAAGATCTGCTCGAGATACCGAAGGGGGATCTTCTGCCGCTCACCGACGACGCGCACCTGCAGCGGCTCTCCGCGTCCGTTGTACGCGAGATCGAACATCGCGCAGATGGCGTAACGGACCTGGCTCGAAACCCGCATCCGGCCGCGGAGCGTAGCAATCGCGGCGGGGCCGACTCCTCCGCGTCCGGCCGCCGCGGTACGCTCCGCCCGATGGACGCGCTTCCCGATCCCCCGCCGCGCGCCGCGGCGGGCCGCCTGCGGTGGGCCGTCGTCGCGCTGCTCGTCGCCTGCGCGGCGCTGTCGGGAACGCGCGACGCGGGAACGCCCTCACCCGGGACGGCGGCGCTGGCGCTGCCGGCCGGGATCGGCCTCGCGGTCGCGATCATCGTCGCGCGCCAGTGGGCGCTGCGCGCCGCCTCGCCGCGGGCACGGCTGCGCGCGGTCGTCGCGACGTACCTGCTGTGCGCCGCGCTCGGCCTCGCCGGCGCCGCGCTCGCGCTGGCCGGAGACGACCCCGGTCGCGGGGTCCTGTTCGCCCTCGGCGGCGCGATCTTCACGCTCGGCACCCCGCCCGGGGTCGGCCGCCGCTAGTGCCTCGTCTGACGAGCGCGAATCCGGTCGTCGAGGAGCTCGAAGTAGAGGAGAACGAGCACGTGACGAACTTCGACGGGCAGGCCCGCGACGAAGCTCCGCCCCGCGTCGGGCGATACGAGCTCGAGCAGCGTCTTCGCCGCGCGGTGCACCTCGGCGAGGCGCGTCTCGACGATGCGGCGCAGCGTCGGGCCGTCCTGCCCGAAGGCCTGCTCGATCATCGGCGTTTCGAAGAGCAGGTGGATGCCCCGCTCTCCCATCTCGAGAAGCTGCCGAGGGGTCACGGCCTTTCTCCCGTCATCGCGGGGTGGATCGGCAGGACGCGCCCGCGGATTGAGTTGCCGTGATTCCCGCGGAGGTTCGCAGCCTGTTTCCCGTCACCCGGCGGCTCGCGTATCTCAACCACGCGGGCGTCGCTCCGGTGTCGACGCGGGTCGCCGCCGCGCTCGCGCGGTTCACCGAGCTCGCGACGACGGAGGGAGCGCTCCACTACTCCGAGCGCTACGACGCCGAAATCGAGCGCGTTCGCGGCCGCGCCGCCGTGCTGCTCGGCGCGAGCAGCGACGAGATCGCGTTCGTGAAGAACACGAGCGAGGGCCTCGGGCTCGTCGCCGCAGGGCTCGACTGGCGTCCGGGCGACCGCGTCGTCACCTGCGACCTCGAGTATCCGTCGAACGTGTATCCGTGGTGGAGCCTCGCGCCGCGCGGCGTCGAGACGGTGATGCTGGCGGGCGAGGCGGGCCGGCTTCCGATCGAGCGCGTCCGCGAAGCGCTGCGCGATCCGCGCGTTCGCCTGCTGGCGCTCTCGTCGGTCGAGTTCGGAAGCGGCGCACGCAACGATCTCGAGGCCCTCGGCCGGCTGTGCCGCGAACGAGACGTCCTGTTCTGCGTCGACGCCATCCAGAGCCTCGGGTGCCTGCCGCTGGGCGCGCGTGCGTGCGGGATCGACTTCCTCGCCGCCGACGGCCACAAGTGGCTGCTCTCGGTCGAAGGCTGCGGCGTCTTCTACTGCGCGCGAGAGCGGATCGAGCGGGTTGCGCCGCGCGTCGTCGGCTGGCGAAGCGTCACCGACAACCAGGACTTCGACCGTTACCACCTCGACCTGCAGCCGGGCGCGGGGCGCTTCGAGGAGGGGACGCCGAACACTCCCGGCATCTTCGCGCTCGGCGCCGCGATCGACCTCCTGCTCGAGGTGGGGATCGACAGCATCGCCCGGCGCGTCCTCGCGCTCACGGACCGGCTCGCGCAGGCTCTCGCCGACCGCGGAGCGCACGTGCTCTCGCCCCGGAGCGAAGCCGACCGCTCCGGGATCGTCTCCTTCACTCTTCCCGGCGAGGCGCCGGCGGCGACGGCTTCGCGCCTGCAAGACAGGGGCGTCGTGGTCGCGGCGCGGCGCGGCGGCGTTCGCGCGTCGCCGCACTTCTACAACGACGACTCCGATCTCGAGGCGCTGCTCGCGGCGCTCTAGGGGGGCTACCGTGCCGCCCCATGTGGCTCCGCCTCGAAGGCGTCTCTCGGCACATCGGCGACCGAACGCTCTTCGCGAACGTGTGCCTCGACGTCCGCCCCGGCGACCGTATCGGCCTCGTGGGGCCGAACGGAGCGGGCAAGACCTCGCTGCTGCGGATCGCTGCGGGCGACGAGCCGCCCGACGCGGGACGCGTGCTCCGTGCGCGCGCGATCCGCGTCGGGCTGCTGCGGCAGGAGATCGATCCCGCCGTCTCCCGGTCGGTGCGCGAGGAGGTGGCGTCCGCGCAGGCGCGCCTCGACGAGCTCGAGGCGCAGATCGCCGCCGCCGAAGCCGAGATCGCACGCCTCGGGGCGGGCGGCGAGCCGATTCCCGCCGACCTCGCCGAAGCGTACGACCGCGCGCGCGCGGCCTTCGAGCACGGCGGCGGCTTCGCACGCGAGGCGAGCGTCGAGCGCGTGCTGGCGGGGCTCGGCTTCGAGCCTCCCGACCGCGTGCGGCCGCTCTCGTCGTTCAGCGGCGGCTGGCTGATGCGCGCCGAGCTCGCGAAGCTGCTGCTCTCCGAGCCCGACGTGCTCCTGCTCGACGAGCCGACGAACCACCTCGACCTGCCGTCGATCCAGTGGTTCGAGGAGACTCTCGCGAGCTTTCCGGGCGCGGTCGTCGTCATCTCGCACGACCGGACCTTCCTGCGCCGGCACGTTCGCCGCGTGGCCGAGCTCGAAGGCGGACGCTTCACCCTCTACGAGTGCACCTACGACCGCTACCTCGAGGAGCGCGCCGAGCGCCGGGCGCAGCTCCTCGCGCGCAAGGCGAGCCAGGACCGCGAGATCGCGCAGGTCGAGCGGTTCGTCGAGCGCTTCCGCTACAAGGCGACGAAGGCACGGCAGGTGCAGAGCCGGATCAAGGCGCTCGAGAAGATCGAGCGCGTCGAGATCGCGCCCGAAGGGCGCCGCCGGATGCGCCTTCGCATTCCGACGCCCGACCGTGCCGGCGACGTCGTGATCGCGCTCGAGAACGTGTGCAAGCGCTACGGCGAGACGCGCGTCTACGACGGGATCTCGCTCACGCTGCGGCGCGGAGACCGGCTCGCGCTGGTCGGGCCCAACGGCGCTGGAAAGTCGACGCTGCTCCGCATTCTCGCAGGCGCCCTTCCCTTCGACTCGGGTGAGCGACGGCCCGGCCACAACGTCCGCATCGCCTTCTACGCCCAGCACCAGCTCGAGTCGCTGTCGCCGGGACGGGCTGTGCTCGAGGAGCTCGCGAGCGCCGCGCGGACCGAAGACGTTCCGCGCCTGCGCGGCCACCTCGGCGCGTTCCTGTTCACGGGCGACGACGTCGAAAAGAAGGTGGGCGTACTCTCCGGCGGAGAGAAGGCGCGGCTCGCGCTCGCGAAGATGCTGCTGCGTCCCGCGAACTTCCTCGTTCTCGACGAGCCGACGAACCATCTCGACGTCGACGCCTGCGAGGTGCTCGAGGAGGCGCTGCGCGCGTACGAGGGGACCTTCGTCGTGATCTCGCACGACCGCACGTTCCTGAACGCGCTCGCGACGCGCGTGGTCGAGGTACGCGCCGGCCGGCTGCGGGAGTTCCCCGGGAACTACGACGCCTATCTCCGCGCGTCGGAGGCGCCGCCGGCCGGGCCCGGCGCCGTCGCCGGCCACGGCGGGCCGCACCTCGAGGACGGCCGGCCACGGGCCGTCGCCGCGAGCGCACCCGCAGCGGACAAGGCCGCCCGTCAGGCCGCGCGAGCGCTGGATCGCGAGCGAAAGCGCGAGCGCGAGAAGAAGGCGCGGCAGATCGAGAAGCTCGAAGCGCAGATCGCGGACGCCGAGAAGGCCCTCGAAGCCCTCGGCTGGCGCCTCGCCGACCCGGCCGTGTATCGCGAGGGAGATCGCGTGCGCGCCCTCGAGCAGGAGCGCGCCGACACGAAGGCGTCGATCGACGCGCTCTACCGGGACTGGGAGCGCCTCGCCGCCGAGATCGAGGCGCTCGACGAGGCGCCGGCGTAACGGGCGGCGAGGGCCGGACCCTACTCGCGCGTCGCGGAGTGCAGCCTCGCGGCATCGGCCTCCTTCGCGCCGCGCGCGGGCGCGCCGCCCGCGAGGCCGAGCGAGATCCAGCCGCGCGCGACGTCGACGCTCTCGATGCGAACACGAACGCGATCGCCGAGCCGCCAGCGGCCGGGCCCGCGACGCATCGCGAACGCGTGCCCGCTCGCGTCGAACGCCGCGCCGTACGGAAGCCGCCGCGCCGGAACCAGCCCCTCGACGAAGAACGGCGCGAGCGTCACGTAGAGCCCGTGCGGCGCGACGCTCTCGATCGTCCCGTCGAGCTCCGCTCCGAGGTGCTCCCCGGCGAACACGCACTTCTTGATCCCGATCATGTCTCGCTCGGCAACGGTCGCGGCACGCTCCCGCGTCGAGACGCGCGCCGCGACGCGCGCGAGCCCGGCGCCGCGCGCCAGCGCGCGCGCCCTCGCCTGCGCGCCGCCTTCGAGGAGATCGACGAGCGCGCGGTGGACGACGAGGTCGGCGTAGCGCCGAATCGGCGACGTGAAGTGCGTGTAGTGCGCGAACGCGAGCGCGAAGTGCCCGCGGCTCGCCTCGGAGTAGCGCGCCTGCTGCATCGAGCGAAGCGTCACGAAGTTCACGAGCCGCTCCTCCGGCCGCCCGACGGCGCGGGGGGTTGCCCCCCGCCAAAGCCGCCCCGGGGGGCGGGCCCCCCCCCCCCCCCGCCGCCGGGCGCCCCACGGCCGCAGGCCCCGGGGCGGGGCGGGGGGGT
>JAYRMX010000087.1:0-11218 GCA_041912475.1 Myxococcota bacterium | reverse complement strand
TCGGGGATGCGGATGCCGAGATCGTTCTCGAGCGCGAGATCGTAGAAGCCGACCTTCGCCGCGATCATCGGGAGCACGGCGAGGATCTCGAGGCCGAGCTGGTGGCCGACGTGCGCCGCGCGCAGGCGCTCCCAGTGCGTGGCCGGGAATCCGAACGCGGGCTTCGGATCGCGGAGCGCGCGGTCTACCCGCGGCCAGGGATGGCCCGCCGGAACGCGCTCCGCGAGCTTCGCGTAGAAGCCGAGCGCCACGTCGAGCATCTCGGCGTCGTGGTCCCAGATGCGGTCGGCGGCTGCCTGATCGCGCTCGTCGAGGTGCAACAGCCGGTAGGTGTCGGCGAGGATCTCGACCGGGTTTCGGTTCCAGACGACGCCGCGCGGCTCGACGACGAAGTCGAGCCGGTGCTGCGAGAGCCAGGCCGAGAGGTAATGCGGCTCCTCGAAGAGCATCCGGATCGGGCGCTCGACGAGCGTCTCCTTGAGCTCGAAGACCTTCGCCGTGGCCGCTCGCGCTTCGGGCGCCGCCGACGAGATCGTTCGGCGTTCGATCTGATGGAAGGCGTAATCGAGGTCGATCGACTGCGCTTCCTGCGCCAGCTCGCCGACGAGCGTGAGATAGGGGACGACGAACGCCGTCGTCGGCTTGGCCCACGGATCGCGCGCGCCGAACCAGTGCATGAGGCCGTAGAGGAACTCGTGATTGGTCGCGAGGTCGATGCCGCGGATCGTGGTCCGCCGGAGCACCTCGGTGAGCTGCGCCCAGCTCTGCTCCCGGCCGTCGCCCGTCGCGAGCAGGAGCGCGATGTTCGAATCGTACGCGCCCGCGAGCCCGTAGCGCATGAACAGATCGGTGTCGGGGTTCTTGAGCGAGATCCCCTGGTCGTCGCGGATCTCGCCCTCGATCGGGTCGGACCACGACACGATGACGCCGCCCGCCGAGGGTTGCAGCGCCCGGTCGGTCGCGTTGAGCCGCACCTCGATCGCGGCTCCCTCGCGGCGCACCCGCTCGGGGCGAGGCAGACGCCGGCCGTGCCGCGCGACGAGCGCCATCGCCTCGACCAGCGAGTGGACGTCGAAGCAGTCGTTCGGATCGTCCGGGTTCGTGAAGCGCAGCGCGTAGCACAGCTCCGAGACGCGGTGCTCGACCTGGATGCGCGTGTTCACTTCCATGAAGTAGTGCCGGTCGCCCTCGACGATGCACTCGAAGGTCGATGCGCTGTCGAGCCGGACGGCCTTGCCGAAGCGCTCGGCCTCGGCCTCCATTCGCTGGAGGACCCGCAGGTCGCTCTCGAGCACCTTCGCCTTCAGCGCATGACCGGCGTCACGCGCCGCCGCGACCGCCGCCTCGAGGCCCTCCTGCGTGATCGACACCTCGACCAGCTTCTGCTCGTGCATCTGCAGCGAGCAGTCGCGGCCGCCGAGCGCGACGCACCACTCGCCGTTGCCGAGGATCTGGATCTCGTTGTGGCGCGTCGATTCGACGTTGAGCTCGATCAGCATGTTCTTGTTGTCGCCCTTGCCCGTGGCCTTCACCTCGGACAGGACCTCGCGGACGAGGCCGGAGACGACGTCGGCGCGCTGGAAGATTCGCTGGCCCTTCCCGCCGCCGCCGCCGATCGCCTTCAGGCGGAAGCGGCGGCCCGGGTTCTCCTCGAGCAGGCGCGCCGCCTCGATCGCCACCGACTCCGCGAGCTGGTCGATCGAGAACAGATCGGTGTGCGCGCGGTACGACGCCTCGAGCAACCGCTCGGCGAGCGCCGGGAGCGCGAGGCGCTCGTCGCGAAGCGCGTCGTCCTCGACGCCGTGCTGCTTCGCGAGCGCCGCGAGCGCTGCGCGGTCGGGAGCGAGCCGCAGCAGCGTGCGCACCGTGACGTCGTTCACTCCCGGCGTCACCGAGACCCGGTTCTCGATCGCGGTGCGCTTGGCCTCGTCCTTCGCTCCCGCCGCCGTCTGCGTGTGGGAGCACGGCCCGATGAAGCGGAGGCCGGCGTCTTCGATCGCTCGGACGAAGCTCGCGTCCTCGGCCATGAAGCCGTAGCCGGCGAAGACGTAGCCGTACCCGTGGCGGCGGCAGATCTGGAGGATCTGGCCGATCCGCTCGTGCCGCTCCTCCTTCGTCGCGCCGGTGTAGTCGGGAACCGCGTGAACGTGCGCCGGATCCATGATCCGCAGCTCGGGCGAGAGCGCGCGCGGAAAGACGATGCTGTCTCGCTCGGAGAGCAGCATGCCGACGTTCGCGATCCCCATCTCGCGGAAGACGTCGATCGCCTCCTTGCGGATCGGCCCCCGGCACACGATCAGCACGCCCATGTCGTCGCACGCGAACGAGCGGACCCACGGCGAATCGGCGGCCCCGAGCCGCCGATCGCGGTGAACGAGCGGGCTCTCGCCGGGCGAGGCGCCGGGACGGTCCGCAGGCATCAATGGAACTCCCGCTGGATCGTCTGCCACGGGCCCGGCTCGTAGCGGCGGAGCATGAACTCGAGGTTCCGAACGAGCGTCGATCGCAGGTCGGCCGGCATCACGATCTCGGAGATCGAGCCCAGCGAGAGCGCCTCGCGCGGGTTCATGAGCTCGCGCTCGTAGCGCCGGTTGTACTCGGCCTCCTGCGCCTTCAGCCAGTCGGCGGCCTCGCGGTCGGCCTCGGCGCGCGCGGTCTCCTCGTCGACGCCCGACTCGACGCGCTGCGCAGCCCCTTCTTCTGCACGCGCGGCGGCCGCGTCGCGGACCTTCTTGAGCTCGCTCTTGTACACGTACTCCTTGCCCGCGGGGCCCATCACGGCGACGCGCGTCGTCGGGAGCGCGAGCACGAGGTCAGCGCCCGTGAAGGTCGAGTTGAACGCCGCGTACGCGCCGCCGAACGCGTTGCGGATGATGCAAAGGATGCGCGGCGTGCGGATGTCGATGATTGCGTCGAGCATCGCGCGGCCGGCCTGAACGATGCCGCGGCTCTCCTGGTCGCGTCCGGGAAGGAAGCCCGTCGTGTCCTCCATGAAGACCACGGGCGTGTTGTAGATCGAACAGAAGCGAACGAAGCGCGCGATCTTGTACGCGGCGTCGACGTCGATCTGCCCGGACGCCCACGCGCTGTTGTTCGCGATGAAGCCGACGACGTGTCCGCCGAGGCGCCCGAACGCGGTGACGGCGTTGCGGGCGCGGTCGGGCTGCATCTCGAAGTAGTCGCCGTGGTCGCAGATGCGTTCGATCAGGATGCGGACGTCGAACGGCGTGTTGAAGCCCGTCGGCGAGTTGAACGCCTTTCGCAGCAGGACGTCGATCTCGGTGGTCGGACGGTCGACCGGATCGCTCGTCCGCTGGAAGGGCGGCATCACCTTGCTCGAGTCGGGCAGATACGAGAGCAGCCGCTGCGCCGTACGCAGCGCTCCCACCTCGTCGGCGACGGTGAGATCGACGACCCCGCTCGCGCTGTGGACCTTCGGGCCGCCGAGGTCGTCGGGGGTGACGTCCTCGCCGAGCACGCTCTTCACGACGCCCGGGCCGGTGAGGCCGAAGAACGTCGCCGACGGCTGGATCATGAAGCTGCCCTGGCGCGGCAGGTACGCGCCGCCGCCGGCGTTGAACCCGAACATGCACATGATGCTCGGCACCACGCCCGAGACCTTCCGCAGCGCCGTGAAGGCCTCCGAGTAGCCGTCGAGCCCGCCGACGCCCGCCGGGACGAACGCGCCCGCCGAGTCGTTCATGCCGATCAGCGGGATGCCGCGGTTGCCCGCGAGATAGATGAGGTTCGCGAGCTTGCGGCCGTTGGTCGCGTCCATCGATCCGGCGCGCACGGTGAAATCGTGGCCGTAGATCGCGACGTCGCGGCCGTGGATCTTCGTCACCAGGGTGACGATCGACGCGCCGTCGAGGCTCTTGCCCCAGTTCTGCCAGAGCACCGTCGGCTGTGCGCCCGGGTCCTGCAGGACGTCGATGCGCTCCCAGACCGTCATCCGCTCCTTGGCGTGCTGGCGCAGGATCTGGACGGGGCCGGCCGCAGCGAACGGGCGCCGGCGAAGCTCCTCGCCCTCGCGCAAGGCCGCGTCGTAGGGGCCTTCCGGGGCGGGAGCCTGCGCGGGAGCGGGAGCCTCGGCCTCCGACGCCAGGGGGTCGTCGAGGGCGGGGACGACGGGGTTCGCGCTCTTCATGCCGGCCGAGACTCTAGCGAGCCCGGCCGGGATCGGCGGGGGCCAAAGCCTGTCCCCGCAGGGCAACCGGCCGCATCACGGCGCCGCCGCGGGTATCGCCGCCATGCCGTACGGAGGGGACGCGTTCACGAGCAGGCCGGCCCGGCACAGGACGCGGGCCTCCGTGAAGCTCCGGCCGGGCTTGCTCGCCCGCAGCACGTACTCGCCGGGCGGCACGTTCACGTAGACGACGCCGCCGTCCTCCGACGTTTCGGCCAGCGCGCGATCCGGGAGCACGAGGCCGTTCGGGTAGATCTGGAAGTAGACCGGGCCCGACTCCGGCGGGAGCGGAGGCTCGATCGTGACGACGGCGCCCGCGTCGCCGTGCGTGGGGTAGGGGCCGTAGAGCGACGCGCCCGGCCGCGTGACGGTGCTCGCGATCTGGCAGCGCTGCGGATCGGGCTCGATCCCGAGGATCGCCGCGAGCAGGCCGAAGATGGGAAGCGGCGGCACCTGCAGGGTGATCCGGTCCATGCCGTCGGGGCCGACCGCGAGAGTCGCCGTCTGCGTGGCCGCGTAGTCGGGATGCGACAGGAGCAGCGTGACCGGGCCGGCCGGGACGCCCTCGAAGGAGAACGCACCCCCCTCCGTCGACACGGTCCGGTGTTGGGGATGCTCGAGGATCGAGATCTGCGCGCCGGCGAGCCGCCCTTCGCCCGGGGCGAAGATGAAGACGTCGCCGCTCACGCGCACGCGGGGCGGCTCGAGTCGCGCCGGAGCGTCGAGCCAGAGGAAGTAGACCCCGCTCCGCGCGATCGCGAAGCGCTCGCCCTGCTCGGCGCCTTCGCGGCGGACGGTGCCGATCCAGCGACCGGCCGGAGCGTCGTACGTGTGGAGGGCCGCCGATCCCGCCGGGCTCAGCGTCTCGAGCAGCGCGCCCGAGTCGAGCCCGGCGGCCGCGCACGGGAGCCCGAGCCGGCTCCATCCCGCCGGAAGATCGAGCGGGGCGCAGACCGTCGCGCCCGATTCCCCTGCGCCGGGCACGCAGGCCGCGCCGAGGCTCGCGGCGGCGAGCGCCAGCGCAGCAGCGAACAGGACGCGTGCGTCCCGCATCAGCGGCCCGGCGCTCCGAGCTCTTCGAGGATCGCGATCATCGCCGCGGTCCCGCGCTCGAGGTTCCGGATCGAAACGCGCTCGTTCGGGCCGTGGATCCCGAGGCTCTCGCGCGGAGGGAGCCAGCGCGGGACGAAGCCGTACGAGGTGATGCCGAGCGCGCGGAAGTAGTGCGCGTCGGTGAAGCCCGCGATCGCGCGCGGCACGACCAGCGCGCCGGGATCGGTCTTGCCGGCCACGTGCTGGATGGCGCGAAACAGCTCGGTGTCGACGGGCGACGTCGATCCGGTGTCGAACGCGAGCAGCGTTTCGACGTCGACACGCGGGTCGCCGATCACGTCGACGATCTGCGACCGGAACTCCGCGCAGCTCTCGCCCGGGAGCAGGCGCGCGTCGAGATGTGCCGACGCCTCGAGCGGCATCACGTTCGTCTGCGTCCCTCCCTCGAGCACCGTGATCGCCACCGTGTTGCGGACGAGCGCGTTCTGCCCGCGATCCGCGAGGAAGCGGCCGCGGAACGCGGGGTCGAAATCGAGCCAGAACGCGAGGTCCGAGAGCTGCTTGCGGTCCTCGTCGCGCGCGTACGGAGCGAGCGACGCGAACATGCGGGCCACCTCGGGGACGACGCGGTAGTCGCTCTCGAAGTTGCGAACCTTCTCGAGCGCGCCGATCAGCCGCGGGACGGCCGCGTCGCGCGGCTCGCTCGAGCTGTGGCCGGGAGTTCCGCGCGCGACGACGCGCAGCCAGCACGGCGTCTTCTCGGTGACCGCCACGCCCCAGACCGCGGGCACGGGGGGCTCGCTCTCGAGGACGCCGCCGCCCTCGGTGAGGAGGAACTCCGCGTCCTGCAGCAGGACGCGCCGCTCGCGGACGATGTAGCCGGCGCCCTGCTGACCGCCCGTTTCCTCGTCGGGCGTCGCGAGCAGGATGACGTCGCGGTCGAGCGGAGTCTCGCGCCGCGCGATCTCGAGCAGCGCGAGCATCTGCACCACGGTGATGCCCTTCGCGTCGAGCGCTCCGCGGCCGACCACGTAGCCGCCGCCGACGAGGCCGTCGAACGGCGGCACCACCCATTCCGAAGGGTTCGCGGGGACGACGTCGAGGTGCGAGTGGAGGATCACCGGCCGCTTGCGGCCGGTGCCGCGAACGCGCGCCCAGACCGCGGCGCGCCCGGCGCTCGACGCGCCGGAAGGGGTATCGACGACCTCCGCGTCGACGCCTTCCTTCTTGAGCACCTCGACGAGGAACTCGGCGAGCGGCTTCTCGTCTCCGGGAGGGTTCACCGTCCGGAAGCCGATTGCGCGCGAGAGGAGCTGCGCAGCGGCCTGGCCCGGCTCCCGAGCGAAGTCGGGAAGATCCTTGCCCTCGAACGGCCAGAGGGCAGCCGCGGGCGGCGCGTGCAGGGCGAGCAGCGCCGCGACGGCGGCGGCGAGCCGGTGTCGGCGCCGTCTGGCGCGTGCGGCGGCCTGTGCGCCCGATCTGCCGGCCCGGATCAGTGGGAACCCCGGCGAGGACCGGCAGGCATCGGCAGGAAGCGGCTGTAGGGATTCGCCACCTCAAGGATTCGCGCTCTCGGCCGAAGAGAAAAATATCGGCAAGTTGTGACGGCCGTCACAGTCTAATCCTCGCAAGATCCGTATCTACCGGCAGACCTGCGCACGTTCCGATCAGTATATCCCCCCGCGGTGTCGAGCAGGGGAGAGCCATGAAGAGCGGACGAAAGTTGAGTCTTTCCAGAGCATTCGGCGGGGTGCGACCCCGGCTCGGCGTGCCGTTTCCGGCGACACTCGCGGTCGGCGTCGCCCTTGCGGGCGCGCTCGCGCCGTCCGTGTTCACGCCCGGGCCGAGCGCCCCGGTGGAGAGCAAGGCCGCGGCGCCTTCGCTCACCGACGCCGAGCTCGCGCTGCGCTCGAACGCTCCCGGACCCGCGATCGTCGATGGCGCCGCGCTCGCGTCGTCCGGCCCTGCTGCGAGCGCGCCGCCCCAGGCGGCTCCGGCCGAGGCGCTCGTCACGACCGGCGTGATTCCGGCCCGAGGAACGCTCGCGCAGTCACTCCACACGCGCGGGATCCGTCCCGCCACCGTGCAGCGGATCGCACGCGAGATGGAGTCCGTGCTCGATTTCCGCGCCGCTCGTGCGGGCGATCGCTACTCGCTCACGCGCACGCCGGACGGGCGGCTCAAGGAATTCAGCTACACGACGGCCTCTGGCAAGAGCTACCGCATCGCCTCCGACGGACAGCGCGTCGTCGCCGAGACGCGTGGAAACGATGTCGTGCGCCGCACGGCGCGCCTCGCCGGCCTCATCAGGACGACGCTGTACGACGCGGTCCAGAACCTCGGAGAGTCGCGCCAGCTCGCGACCGACTTCGCCGAGATCTTCCAGTGGGACGTCGACTTCGCCCACGGAATCCAGCGCGGCGACGAGTTCCAGATCCTCTACGAGCGGTTGTATCGCGTGCGCAGCGACGGCCACGAGACGTTCATCGGCCCGGGACGAATTCTCGCCGCCCGGTACAAGGGCGCGGAAGGCGACCTCTCGGCGGTGTACTTCGAAACGGAGAAGGGCCGCGGCGCCTACTTCCGGCCGGACGGGTCGCCGATGGAGCGCGCATTCCTCGCCGCGCCCCTCAAGTACGAGCGCGTGAGCTCGACCTTCACCTACAACCGGTTGCACCCGATCCTCGACATCAACCGCCCGCATCTCGGCATCGACTTCGCGGCGTCCGAGGGAACGCCGCTCTGGTCGGTCGCCGACGGGGTCGTCGTCTACCGGGGGTGGGGCGGCGGTTTCGGAAATCTCGTGAAGATCGAGCACGCGAACGGCTACGTGTCGTTCTACTCGCATCTCTCGCGCTTCGCGAAGGGTCTCGCGGTCGGTGATCGCGTCCGGCAGAAGCAGGTGATCGGGTACGTGGGCTCGACGGGGCTCGCCACCGGTCCGCACGTGTGCTTCCGCGTACAGAAGGACGGGCAGTTCGTGAACCCGGCGCGTGTTCGAAGCGGCTCGATCGGCCTCTCGTCGGTCGCAAAGCGGGAAGATTTCCGCACGGCCCGGGAGACGCTGCTCGCCGATCTCGGCAACCGGCCGCTCGTCTCGGTGGACGAGGCGCTCTGATCGCCGGCCCGGCCGGGATTCGCGGCCCCGGCGGCCTTCTCGCGAGTGTGCGACGATTCGCCGCGATGGCTCCTCCGGCCCCCCCGGCGCCGCACCCCGCCTCCGACGGCGTCTTGCACGAGCGGCTGCTCGCCCTCGCCGAGGCGCTCGCCGAGCGCGAAACCGAACACGCCGCCGCGCTCGAGCAGGCGTTCGCGCACGCGCACCGCCTGCACGGGCGCGTGGCCGGCGCGATCGACGCCTTCCACGGCGTTCTCGCGGCGCGCGGGCTCGCGCACCTGCGGATCGCGATCGGAGAGCCCCGGCTCGACGAGAAGCACATCCGTGCGGTGCAGTTCGAGCTCTCGCGCGGCCGCACCGTCGCGCTCGTCAGCGTGAAGAGCCGCGGCGAGGTGACGCTCGTCGGACCGTTCAAGGCCGGCAAGACGGAAGGGCCGTGCGAGACCGTTCCCTGGGCGCACGCGACCGCGATCGATGCGGCGCTCGCCGAGTTCCTCGAGCGCTTCGTCGAGCAGGCGACCACGCCATGACGCTCGACCGCAGCGCCGGTGCCGAGCTCGAACGGCCGGTCGAGTCCGTGCGCGACCTCGTCGACTTCTTCCGCGCCGGAGAAAAGCCGCGAGCGCAGTGGCGGCTCGGGATGGAGCACGAGAACCTCGGCCTCTACGAGGCGAGCTTCGAGCCCGTGCCCTTCGACGGCGAGCGCGGGATCGAGGCCGTCCTCGAGCGCTACGCGAGGCAGGACGGCTGGAAGCGTGTCGTCGAGTCCGGCCGCCTCATCGCGCTCGACCGCGACGGCAAGAGCATCACACTCGAGCCCGGCGGTCAGCTCGAGCTCTCGGGCCGGCCGTGGGCGACCGCGGTCGACGCGGCGCGCGAGTTCCGTGAACACCTCGCGACGCTGCGGCGCGTTTCGGAGCCGGCAGGGATCGCCTGGCTCGCGCTCGGCATGCAGCCGCTCCACGACACCGCGCGCGCGCCGCGGATCCCGAAGGAGCGCTATCACATCATGCGCGAGTACCTGCCCGCGCACGGCGCGATGGCGCTCGACATGATGCACGTCACGGCGAGCGTGCAGGTGAGCTTCGACTTCTCGGACGAAGACGACATGCGATCGAAGCTGCGCACCGCGCTCGCGTGCGGCCCGATCGTCTCGGCGATCTACGCGAACTCGAGCCTCGTCGCGGGCCGGCCCTCGGGATACGTCTCGAAGCGGATGGCCGTCTGGCGTCACACGGACCCTGCTCGTTGCGGGCCGATCCCCTTCGTCTTCGAGCCCGACTTCGGCTACGCGCGATACGCCGAGTGGGCGCTCGACGTTCCGATGTTCTTCATCCTGCGCGGGGAGCGGTACCTGCCGATGCGCGGCGTCACCTTCCGCAGCTTCCTGCGCGACGGCCACGCGGGCGAGCGCGCGACGCTCGCCGACTGGAACCGCCACCTCACGACGGTCTTCCCGGACGTCCGGATGAAGCGCGTGATCGAAGTGCGCGGGGCGGATTCGTGCGCGGCCGACCTCGCCTGCTCCGTGCCCGCGCTGTGGAAGGGGCTGCTGTACGACACCGCCGCGCGCGAGGCCGCGTTCGCGCTGCTCGGAGGCTGGAGCGCGGCGGAGCGCGAACAGGCCTACGACGCCGTATCGCGACGGGGCCTCGCGGCGGAGGCCGGAGGCCGCAAGGTGGTCGATCTCGCTCGCGAGCTCCTCGATCTCGCCCGCGACGGGCTCGCGGCGGCCGGATCCGCCGCCGGGGCCGAAGCGGGCGCCGCGGACGATGAGCGGGCCCTGCTCGAACCCGTGGCCGCCCAGCTCGCGTTGGGGAGAAGCCCCGGGCAGGTCCTTCTCGACGAGTGGGAGGGGGCGCTCGGCCACGCGCCCGATCGCTTGATCCGGTACGCGCGTTACTGATAGAGTCGCCTCGGGCCGGGCCTCCGGCGTGGAGCAACGTCATGTCGACCCGCATGAAGATCACGTTCACCCTCGACGAGACCGATCTCGCCTACTTCAAGGACCTCTTCCGCAAGGTCAAGAAGCACGCAGCGGCGCTCGATCGCGACCGGGTGGTCGCCGACGTGAAGAATCTGATCTCGCGGGTACGCACCACGAAGAAGGTGCCGTCCTTCGTGCTCGACGCGGTCGACAACCTCGAGGCGCTCATCCAGGCGCTCGAGGACAAGGACTGGGCGCTCCCGCCGAAGATCGGCGCCGAGATCCTCGCGGGCGTCGCGTACTTCTCGAACCCGCAGGACCTCGTCCACGACTCGCTGCCCGGCCTCGGATACCTCGACGACGCAATCATGATCAAGTTCCTCGAAGAGCAGTTCGAGCACGAGCTCGCGGGCTATCGCAAGTTCCGCCGCTTCCGCGACGGCGCCGAGCAGCGGCCGTGGACCGAAGTTGCGGCGGACCGACTGCCTCGCCGCCTCGCGGAGAAGCGCAAGGAGCTGCGGGCCGAAATCGAGAACCGTCAGGTCGCGGCCCGGGAGAAGCGCCGCGGCCTGTTCGGCTGGTAGGGCGCTCGCCTTCCCGGACCGGGCCGGCGCGCGCACCGCACGATGACTCCTCCGACACGGAGCCGGCTCCTCATCGTCGACGACGAGGACGCGATCCTCGAGACGATGACGTACACGTTCGAGGACGACTACGAGGTCCTCACGGCGACGGACCCTCGCCGCGCCCTCGAGCTGCTCGACGAACACGCGCCGATCGCGGCCGTCATCACCGACCAGCGCATGCCGGGCATGACCGGCGTCGAGTTTCTGACGCGCGTCTACGAGAAGCACCCGACGACGACCCGGATCATCCTCACGGGCTTCGCCGACATGGAGGCGATCCTCCGGGCGATCAACGACGGCCACGTCTA